>NZ_JBVHGJ010000012.1:34129-232882 GCF_055561875.1 Streptomyces sp. NPDC022552 | reverse complement strand
AAACGCCCGGTTACATTCCGAACCCGGAAGCTAAGCCTTTCAGCGCCGATGGTACTGCAGGGGGGACCCTGTGGGAGAGTAGGACGCCGCCGAACTCCCGCCCTTTTAGCTCAGTCGGTAGAGCGTCTCCATGGTAAGGAGAAGGTCAACGGTTCGATTCCGTTAAAGGGCTCCAGTGAAACAGAAGAAGGCCCCCGCCTCATGGCGGGGGCCTTCTTTGTTTTGTGCTCCCGAGCAAGCAGAAAAGTCCCCGCCACCTTCGTGGCGGGGACCCTTCTGTCAGTTCGTGTCGAGGGGCTCCGGGAGGCGCATGGCCAGGATCGCCATGTCGTCCGAAGCGGGCTCCTGGGCGAAGCGTTCGACCGCGCGCAGGATGCGGGCGGCGACCGCGCCGGCCGTGAGGCCCGTGCAGGTCTTGAGGACCTCGATCAGGCCGTCGTCACCGAGCATCCTCGTACCCTCGCGGCGTTCCGTGACGCCGTCGGTGACACAGAGCAGGACATCGCCCGGTTCGAGGGTGATGGTCTGCTCGTACAGCTCCAGGTCGTCCAGGACGCCCAGGAGGGGCTGAGGGTCGGCGGCCGGGACGACCGTGCCGTCCTGGCGGAGGCGCAGCGGCAGCGGGTGGCCGGCGCAGACGACCTTCAGGATCGCGGAACCGTCCTCCTGCGGCCACATCTCCCCGTACAGCAGCGTCAGGAAGCGGCTGCGGGCTCCCTCGTCGAGGATCGCGGCGTTGAGGCGCTCCAGGACCGCGGGGCCGCCGAAGCCCTCGCGGGCCAGCAGACGCAGGGCGTGCCGGGCGAGGCCCGTGACGGCCGCCGCTTCCGGTCCCGTACCGCACACGTCGCCGATGGCGAAGCCGTAGGCGTTGTCGCGGATGGGGAAGAGGTCGTAGAAGTCTCCGCCGACCTCGTTGCCCTCGCCGGCGGCCCGGTAGATGACCTCGACCTCGACTCCGTCGATCTGGGGGAGGCCGGGCGGCAGCAGGCTGCGCTGCAGGGACTGACTGATCGCCATGCGCTCCGAGTAGAGGCGGGCGTTGTCCAGGGCGAGGGCGGCGCGGCGCGAGAGGTCCTCGGCGAGCTCCAGGATCTCCTGGCGGAAGTGGTCGTCGGAGGGCTTGCCGAGGGTCAGCATGCCGATGACGCGGTTGCGGGCGACCAGGGGCAGGACCACCGTCTCGCCGCCGACCACGGCGGCCGTGGCGAGCGTGGTGTCGATGCCGGAGGACAACGGGCCGCTGCCGTGGCCGAGTTCGCGCATCGAGGTGGAGAGGGCGGCCCGGTGGGCGGCCTCGCCGGGCGCGGACCAGACGCGGGCGCCGAGAGTGGGCACCGGGTCGGGCGGGGCGATCGAGGACAGCAGAGCCTTCAGGCCGTCGATGCGGTCCTCGTCCTCGTGCAGAACGTAGGAGAGGTACGGGTCCGAGGCCTGGTCGGCGATCGTGTAGACGGCGCACCAGGTGGCGAGCGTCGGGACGGTCATCTGGGCCATGAGGGCCAGCGTCTGGTCGCGGTCGAGGGTGCCGGCCAGCAGGTCGGAGGCCTCGACGAGGAAGCTGAGGGAGCCGCGGCGGAGCCGTTCGAGCTCGCCGAGGCGGGCCGACTCGACCGCGAGCGCGATGCGGTCGGCCGCGAACTGGAGGCGCAGGGCCTCCTCGTTGGAGTAGCGGTTGGAGCCTTCGGCGGCGACGCCGAGGGAGCCGGTGAGCCGGCCCTCCACCTTGAGCGGCACGGTGACGACGGAGCGCATGCCGGTGCCTTCGAGGAGAGGGACGGCGCCGGGGACCGCGGCCAGGTCCTCGTGGACCGCGGGCATCCGGGCGGAGCCGTAACGGCTTGCGCCGGTCTCGACGGGGACGCGGGCGAACCGCTGGCGGGCCGACGGGAGGCCGGTGGTCGCCCGTACCTCCAGTTCGGTCTCGTCGTCGGTGGCGAGCAGGAGGAAGGCGGCGTCGCCGTCGAGCATGTCGCGGGCGCGCTCGACTGTCCGCTGGAGGAGGCCGTCGAGGTCGTCGGGGGCCGGGGAGCCGATGAAGACCTCGAAGGGGTCCGTGGCGCGGCTCTCGGCGCCCCCGTCGGAGACGGCGGGGCGCTGGGGGGTCTGGAGAATGGCGCGCTCGTACTCCCGTACGAGCAGGCAGACCGTGGAGGGTTCGCCGGCGGTGTCGCGGACGCGCAGATGGGAGGCGTAGACGGGGATGACACGGCCATCGGCGCAGCGGATGCCGTAGCTGCCCTCCCAGCGGGAGAGTCGCAGGGCCTCGGCGAGGCCGGTGCTGATGCCGGGGGTGTGGGGCCAGGCGGCGAGGTCGCCGAGCGGCTTGCCGGTGACGTGTTCAGCGGCGTAGCCGAAGAGTTCCTCGGCGTCCTCGTTCCACGCGGTGATGGCACCGCCGCGGTCGATCTGGGCGACGGCGACGCGGACGCGGCTGTCGGCGGTGGGGAGCAGGGCGTCCGGCAGGACCGGTCCGGCGGAGCGGGTGCCGATCGTGCGCTCGGGAAGGTCGAGCTGGAACCAGACACGCTTGTGCGTGGGGGTGTACTCGACGCCCCAGCGGGTGGCGAGGGCGGCGCACAGGAGCAGGCCCCGGCCGTTCTCGCGGTCCGGGTGGGCGAGGGTGCGTCCCCCTTGGACGGGGATCTCGCGCTCGGGGTAGCGGTCGGCGACCTCGACGCGGATTCCGTCCTCGCTCCGCAGGCAGAGGACGTCCGCCGCCGTGCCGGCGTGGATGACGGCGTTGGTGACGAGTTCGCTGGTGAGGACGACGGCGTCGTCGACGACCTCGGCGTATCCCCAGCCCTGGAGGGTGTCCCGGACGAAGGCGCGGGCGGTCGCGACGGACCGCCCGACGGGGTCGAAGGTGGCAGCCGCCCGCGCGGTGATCACAGAACTCCTCGTACGCGTTTCGACGCCCGGCTCCGCCATGGTCGGTCCTGCCCCTCCCGCTGCCCGGTGGTCGTTTCGCGCCACCCAGCCCCTGCCGGGCGGACGGGGGCGGTTGGACAGCCGGATGCCAGGTTACTTACCTTCGCTGTCCGAGCGGATGCCGGTCGCCGCTGTTTCCGTCCCCCGAGGGCGGGGACGCTATGCGAAGCTGCCGAACTGTTATCGCCAGGTTCGCCAGCGGTGAAACACTGGGCAGGCTTGTGGTGACTGCCCGGGCAGAACGGTCAACCCCTTCGGGAGGGACACGGTGGAGTCTGGCACGGCGGCGCGGCGCGGCGGTGGCACTACGCGCGCAAAGGGCGGACGGCCCCGGAGCGGTGGGACGGTTCAGGTGGACGCGGCGGCCATGGATCGGCTGCTCGCTGCCCTGGTCTCGATGCGGGACGGGAACTTCCGTAAGCGGCTGACCGTGTCCGGTGACGGGGTGATGGCGGAGATCTCCGCCGTCTTCAACGAGGTCGCCGACCGTCAGATGCATCTGACCGGCGAGTTGTCACGGGTCCGGCGCATGGTGGGGCGTGAGGGCAAGCTGTCCGAGCGGCTGGAGGCGGGGCCCAGCGAGGGCGCCTGGCTGGCGGCCATCGAGGCGGCGAACGCGCTGGTCGACGACATGACGCGGCCGGTCTCCGAGGTGGGGCGGGTCCTTTCGGCGGTGGCCGAGGGTGATCTGGGTCAGCGGATGGACCTGCGGTCGGAGGGGCCCGAGGGCCGGCCGCTGCGCGGGGAGTTCCTGAAGGTCGCCCGTACGGTGAACAACCTGGTCGACCAGCTGTCCGCGTTCACCGACGAAGTGACAAGGGTCGCACTGGAGGTCGGTACGGAGGGCATTCTGGGCGGCCAGGCCCAGGTGCGTGGAATGTCCGGTTCGTGGAAGGACCTCACGGATTCGGTCAACACGATGGCGTACCGATTGACCGCGCAGGTACGTGACATCGCTCTCGTCACGACGGCCGTGGCCCGGGGTGACCTGTCCAACAAGGTCACGGTTCATGTGGCCGGCGAGATGCTCGAGCTGAAGAACACCGTCAACACGATGGTGGACCAGCTGTCGTCGTTCTCCTCCGAGGTGACCCGGGTCGCGCGTGAGGTGGGTACCGAGGGCGAGCTGGGCGGTCAGGCCGAGGTCGCCGGGGTCGGCGGTGTGTGGAAGGACCTCACCGACTCCGTCAACACGATGGCGGGAAACCTCACCAATCAGGTGAGGGGTATCGCCGAGGTGACGACTGCGGTCGCCAACGGCGATCTGTCGCAGAAGGTCACGGTCAGCGCGCGCGGCGAGGTCGCGCAGCTCGCGGACACGATCAATCAGATGACCGAGACGCTGCGGACGTTCGCCGACGAGGTGACCCGGGTGGCGAGCGAGGTCGGCGCCGAGGGTCTGCTCGGAGGGCAGGCGCAGGTGCCCGGCGCGGCCGGCACCTGGAAGGACCTGACCGATTCGGTCAACACCGTCTTCCGGAACATCACCACGCAGGTGCGGGACATCGCGCAGGTGACGACGGCGGTGGCCAACGGTGATCTCTCGCAGAAGGTCACCGTCGATGTCGCGGGCGAGATGCTGGAGCTGAAGAACACCGTCAACACGATGGTCGACCAGCTGTCGGCGTTCGGTTCCGAGGTGACCCGGGTCGCGCGCGAGGTCGGTGTCGAGGGTCTGCTCGGCGGCCAGGCGCATGTACCGGGCGCGGCGGGCACGTGGAAGGACCTCACCGACTCGGTGAACACGGCGTTCCGCAACCTGACGGGTCAGGTGCGGGACATCGCGCAGGTGACGACGGCGGTCGCCAACGGTGACCTGTCGCAGAAGGTCACCGTCGATGTCGCGGGCGAGATGCTGGAGCTGAAGAACACCGTCAACACGATGGTGTCCCAGCTCTCGAACTTCGCCGACCAGGTGACGCGGATGGCGCGTGACGTGGGCACGGAGGGCCGCCTCGGCGGTCAGGCGCGCGTCGACGGTGTCTCCGGTACGTGGAAGGAGCTCACCGACTCCGTCAACTTCATGGCCGGCAACCTGACGTCCCAGGTGCGGCAGATCGCCCAGGTGACGACGGCGGTGGCGCGTGGTGATCTGTCGCAGAAGATCGACGTGGACGCGCGCGGCGAGATCCTGGAGCTGAAGAACACCATCAACACGATGGTCGACCAGCTCTCCGCCTTCGCGGAGCAGGTGACGCGGGTGGCCCGTGAGGTGGGTACGGACGGCCGGCTCGGCGGCCAGGCGCAGGTGCCGGGCGTGGCCGGTGTGTGGCGCGATCTGACCGACTCGGTGAACGGCATGGCCGGGAACCTCACCGCGCAGGTGCGCAACATCGCGGGCGTGGCGACGGCGGTGGCGCGCGGTGATCTGTCGCAGAAGATCGACGTGGACGCGCGCGGCGAGATCCTGGAGCTGAAGAACACCCTCAACACCATGGTCGACCAGCTCTCCAGCTTCGCGGAGCAGGTGACGCGGGTGGCCCGCGAGGTGGGTACGGAGGGCATCCTGGGCGGTCAGGCCGAGGTGCAGGGGGTCTCCGGCACCTGGAAGGACCTCACCCAGTCCGTGAACTTCATGGCGAACAACCTGACGAGTCAGGTGCGCAACATCGCCGAGGTCACGACCGCGGTCGCCAAGGGCGATCTGTCGAAGAAGATCACCGTCGACGCCAAGGGCGAGATCCTCGAACTGGTGACGACGGTCAACACGATGGTCGACCAGCTGTCCAACTTCGCGGACGAGGTGACGCGAGTCGCCCGTGAGGTGGGTACCGAGGGCATCCTCGGCGGCCAGGCGCGGGTGCGCGGGGTCACGGGCATCTGGAAGGACCTGAGCGACAACGTCAACCTGATGGCGAACAACCTGACGAGTCAGGTGCGGAACATCTCCCGGGTCTCCTCGGCGGTCGCCAACGGCGATCTGACGAAGAAGGTGACGGTCGAGGCGCGCGGCGAGGTCGCGGAGCTCGCCGACACCGTCAATACGATGGTGACGACCCTGTCGTCCTTCGCGGACGAGGTGACGCGAGTCGCCCGCGAGGTGGGTACGGAAGGTGAACTGGGCGGCCAGGCACGGGTGCCGGGTGTCTCCGGCACCTGGAAGGACCTGACCGAGTCGGTGAACTCGATGGCGTCCAACCTGACCGGTCAGGTGCGGCAGATCGCCGCAGTGACGACCGCCATCGCGAAGGGCGATCTCACCAAGAAGATCGACATCGACGCGCGCGGCGAGATCCAGGAGCTGAAGAACACCATCAACACGATGGTCGACCAGCTGTCCTCGTTCGCCGAGGAGGTCACCCGGGTCGCCCGCGAGGTGGGTACGGAGGGCATCCTGGGCGGTCAGGCCCGGGTCCGGGACGTCGACGGCACCTGGCGCGACCTGACCGAGTCCGTGAACGAGATGGCCGGGAACCTGACCCGTCAGGTGCGCGCGATCGCTGCCGTGGCCACCGCGGTGACCCGCGGAGACCTGAACCTGAAGATCGACGGCGTGGACGCGGCGGGCGAGATCCAGGCGCTCCAGGACAACATCAACACCATGATCGCCAACCTGCGGGACACGACCCTCGCCAACGAGGAGCAGGACTGGCTCAAGGGCAACCTGGCCCGGATCTCCGGTCTGATGCAGGGCCGGCGCGATCTGGACGACGTCGCCTCGCTCATCATGAGCGAGCTGACCCCGGTCGTCTCCGCGCAGCACGGCGCCTTCTTCGTGGCGTTGCCGACCGGCTCCTCGACGGGCAGCCCCGAACTGGGCGGGCAGGGTGAGGGCTCGTACGAGCTGCGGATGCGCGGCAGTTACGGCTACTCCGCCGGTTCCATGCCCACCTCGTTCCGTCCCGGCGAGACGCTCATCGGGACGGCGGCCGAGGAGAAGCGGACGATCCAGGTCAATGTGCCGCCGGGCTATCTGAAGATCTCCTCCGGGCTCGGCGAGGCCGCCCCGGCGCATGTGATCGTGCTCCCCGTCCTCTTCGAGGGGAAGGTCCTCGGCGTCATCGAGCTGGCCTCCTTCCAGCCGTTCACCCAGATCCAGCGGGACTTCCTCAACCAGCTCGCCGAGCTGATCGCGACCACCGTCAACACCATCAGTGTCAACACCAAGACCGAGGTGCTGCTGAAGCAGTCGCAGGAGCTGACCGAGCAGCTGCGCGAGCGTTCGGCCGAGCTGGAGCACCGGCAGAAGGAGCTCCAGGGCTCCAACGCCGAGCTGGAGGAGAAGGCCGAACTGCTCGCCCGGCAGAACCGGGACATCGAGGTGAAGAACACCGAGATCGAGGAGGCCCGGCAGGTCCTGGAGGAGCGGGCCGAACAGCTCGCCGTCTCCATGCGGTACAAGTCCGAGTTCCTGGCCAACATGTCGCACGAGCTGCGCACCCCGCTCAACTCGCTGCTGATTCTGGCCAAGTTGCTGGCCGACAACGCGGACCACAACCTCTCGCCCAAGCAGGTCGAGTTCGCCGAGACCATCCACGGAGCCGGCTCCGATCTGCTCCAGCTGATCAACGACATCCTCGACCTGTCCAAGGTCGAGGCGGGCAAGATGGACGTCTCCCCGACCCGTATCGCGCTCGTCCAGCTCGTCGACTACGTCGAGGCGACGTTCCGGCCGCTGACGGCGGAGAAGGGGCTCGACTTCTCGGTCCGGGTCTCGCCCGAGCTGCCCGCGACGCTCCACACCGACGAGCAGCGCCTGCTCCAGGTGCTGCGCAACCTGCTGTCCAACGCGGTGAAGTTCACCGACTCGGGCGCGGTGGAGCTGGTCATCCGGCCCGCCGGGACGGATGTGCCCCAGTCGATCCGGGAGCAGCTCCTGGAGTCCGGTTCGCTGCGCGACCCGGAGGCCGACCTGATCGCCTTCTCGGTGACGGACACCGGCATCGGGATCGCCGCAGGCAAGATGCGGGTGATCTTCGAGGCGTTCAAGCAGGCGGACGGGACGACCAGCCGCAAGTACGGCGGTACGGGTCTGGGGCTCTCCATCAGCCGGGAGATCGCGCGGCTGCTCGGCGGTGAGATCTACGCGGCGAGCGAGCCGGGCCGCGGCTCCACGTTCACGCTCTACCTGCCGCTGAACCCCATCGAGCTGCCGCCGTACGGGGCGGGGGAGCCGGGCTCCGTGGACCAGCGGCCGGGTCAGGACGACGGATCGGTCGACGAGTCCGCGGCGCACTTCGCGCCCGCGCCCATGGCGGCCGACCTGCGTTCCGGCGCCGGGGCGCTGTTCCGGCACCGGCGCAAGGCGGCGCAGAGCGGGTTCGAGGAGCGGCCCGCGCTGCCGGGACAGCCCGGTCGGGCCGGTCAGGCCGAGCAGGCGGCCGAGGAGGGCCGTGTGGAGGCCGCGCCGCGCCGCACGTTCACCTTCGGCGGCGAGAAGGTGCTGATCGTGGACGACGACATCCGTAACGTCTTCGCGCTCACCAGCGTGCTCGAGCAGCACGGCCTCGCGGTGCTGTACGCCGAGAACGGCCGTGAGGGCATCGAGGTGCTGGAGCAGCACGACGATGTGACGGTCGTTCTGATGGACATCATGATGCCCGAGATGGATGGATACGCGACGACGACGGCGATCCGCCGGATGCCGCAGTTCGCCGGGCTGCCGATCATCGCGCTCACCGCGAAGGCGATGAAGGGCGACCGGGAGAAGGCGATCGAGTCGGGCGCCTCCGACTACGTCACCAAGCCGGTCGACCCCGATCACCTGCTCTCGGTGATGGAGGAGTGGATGCGCGGAAACGGAACCGGGGGTTGTTGACGGACTGTCGCCGCGGGCGTGTGAGAGGGCGGGATGCGGGGAACCTTCTGGTCTCTCACCACGTTTCTGCTACGTGCACAGTGACATCGTGGTGACAGGGTGTGGCGACAGGCGGGGTGCGGCTACCATGACCGGCACAAGGACGGACGGCGCATGGGAGTCGTCTTCTGGGGCGGCGCCCGGTGCTACCCCCGGCTCGGCGAGTCGGGGAGAGCCGTTGCCGGGGCGAGGAGGACGGGGCATGGTGCAGAAGGCCAAGATCCTCCTGGTCGATGACCGGCCGGAGAATCTGCTGGCGCTGGAGGCCATTCTCTCCGCGCTCGATCAGACGCTGGTACGGGCATCGTCCGGGGAGGAAGCGCTCAAGGCGCTGCTGACCGACGATTTCGCGGTCATTCTGCTGGATGTCCAGATGCCGGGAATGGACGGATTCGAGACCGCCGCGCACATCAAGCGGCGCGAGCGGACCAGGGACATCCCGATCATCTTCCTGACCGCCATCAACCACGGCCCCCACCACACCTTCCGGGGTTACGCGGCGGGGGCGGTCGACTACATCTCCAAGCCGTTCGACCCGTGGGTGCTGCGCGCCAAGGTCTCGGTCTTCGTCGAGCTGTACATGAAGAACTGCCAGCTCCGTGAGCAGGCCGCGCTGCTCCGGCTCCAGCTGGAGGGCGGTGGTCACGGAGGCCACGCCAAGGAGTCCGCCGGACTGCTCGCCGAGCTCTCCGCCCGCCTCGCGGCGGTCGAGGAGCAGGCGGAGGCGCTGTCCAAGCAGCTCGACGACGACTCGGCCGACGCCGCCGCGGTCGCCACCGCCGCGCACCTGGAGCGCAAGCTCACCGGGCTGCGACGGGCCCTGGACGCCCTGGAGCCCGGCGCGGGCGGCCCGACCGTACTGCCCTCGCAGAGCTGACCCACCGTCAATCCGTGACCGCCCGCAGTGAGCGGGCGTCAGTTTCGCGCCCCTGTACGTTCGACACGAACGGGTGAGCCCGGACGGGCACGTGTCCGACACGGCTCACACCGGTAACCTCAGCATCATGGCCTCACGTACGTCCGGCAAGGGTTCCCAGGGCACGGCGGGCACCGCGAAGCCGCGCGCCGGCCGTACGAGCGGTGCCGCGAAGGAAGCGGCGCCCGCGAAGTCGCCCGCCAAGCCCGCCGCGAAGAAGACCGCGGCGAAGAAGGCCGCGCCCGCGAAGCGCGCACCCGCGAAGAAGACCCCCGCCAAGAAGGCGGCGCCCAAGCCCGCGCCGTCCCCCACCGGAGGCGTGTACCGGCTGGCGCGCGGTCTCTGGCTGGGCCTCGCGCACGGAGTGGGCGCGATGTTCCGCGGCATAGGACGCGGAGCCAAGGGCCTCGACCCCGCCCACCGCAAGGACGGCCTGGCGCTGCTGCTGCTCGGCGTCACGCTGATCGTCGCCGCCGGTACCTGGTCCAATCTGCGCGGCCCCGTCGGCGACCTCGTCGAGATGCTCGTCACCGGCGCGTTCGGCCGGCTCGACCTGCTCGTGCCGCTGCTGGTCGGTGCCATGGCGATCCGGCTGATCCTCTACCCGGAGAAGCCCGAGGCCAACGGCCGGATCGTCATCGGTCTCTCCGCCCTCGTCATCGGCGTGCTCGGACAGGTCCACATCGCCTGCGGCTCCCCGGGGCGCGGTGAGGGCACCGAGGCCATGCAGGACGCCGGCGGGCTCATCGGCTGGGCCGCGTCCAAGCCGCTGATCTTCATGATGGGCGAGGTCCTCGCCGTACCGCTCCTGGTGCTGCTCACCGTCTTCGGGCTGCTCGTCGTCACCGCCACGCCCGTCAACGCCATCCCGCAGCGCCTGCGCCGGCTCGGAGCCAAGCTCGGTCTGGTCGAACCGGCGTACGACCCCGAGGCCGAGGCCGAAGGGGAGGCGTACGACGAGGACTGGCGCGAGGCCGCCCCGCAGCCCGCCGCGCGCGCCCGGCGCACCACAGCCGGAGCGAACCAGGTGTACGACGTCGACCAGGCGGAGGAGGAGGCGCTCACCCGGCGCAGGCGCCCGCGCCGCCCCTCGGCGCAGCCCGCCTTCGACCGGCCCATGGACGCCGTGGACGTCGCCGCGGCGGCCGCGGCCGCGCTCGACGGCGCCGTGCTCAACGGCATGCCGCCCTCCCCGCTCGTCGCCGGTCTGACCCGGGACGTCACCGCCGAACGCGCCGCCGCCGTCGCGGCCACCGCGGCCGAGGCCCAGGCCGCGGAGGCGGAGGCCGCCGAGGCCGCCGGGGGCCGACCCGGCGCACCGGTGCCGTCCGCGCGCGGCGCGCAGGCCGGCCGCGTCCCCGGAGCCGTACCGGACCTCACCAAGCCCGCGCCCGACCACACCGAGCTGCCGCCCCGCGCGGAGCAGCTCCAGCTCTCCGGCGACATCACGTACGCGCTGCCCTCGATGGACCTGCTGGAGCGTGGTGGGCCGGGCAAGACCCGGAGCGCCGCGAACGACGCCGTCGTGGACTCGCTCTCCAACGTCTTCACCGAGTTCAAGGTCGACGCGGCCGTCACCGGCTTCACGCGGGGACCGACGGTCACACGGTACGAGGTCGAGCTCGGCCCGGCCGTGAAGGTCGAGAAGATCACGGCCCTGACGAAGAACATCGCGTACGCCGTGGCCTCACCGGACGTGCGGATCATCTCGCCGATCCCGGGGAAGTCCGCGGTCGGCATCGAGATCCCGAACTCCGACCGGGAGATGGTCAACCTCGGCGACGTGCTCCGGCTCGCGGACGCGGCGGGCGACGACCACCCGATGCTGGTGGCGCTCGGCAAGGACGTCGAGGGCGGCTATGTGATGGCCAACCTGGCGAAGATGCCGCACATCCTGGTCGCCGGTGCCACGGGCTCCGGAAAGTCCTCGTGCATCAACTGCCTGATCACCTCGGTGATGATAAGGGCGACCCCCGAAGACGTCCGGATGGTGCTGGTCGACCCCAAGCGGGTCGAGCTCACCGCCTACGAGGGCATCCCGCACCTGATCACGCCGATCATCACCAACCCCAAGCGGGCCGCCGAGGCGCTGCAGTGGGTGGTGCGCGAGATGGACCTGCGCTACGACGACCTGGCGGCCTTCGGTTTCCGGCACATCGACGACTTCAACGAGGCCATCCGCAACGGCAAGGTCAAGCTGCCCGAGGGCAGCGAGCGCGAGCTGAAGACCTATCCGTACCTGCTGGTGATCGTGGACGAGCTGGCCGATCTGATGATGGTCGCCCCGCGTGACGTCGAGGACGCGATCGTCCGTATCACCCAGTTGGCGCGAGCCGCCGGCATTCATCTGGTGCTCGCCACCCAGCGGCCCTCGGTGGACGTCGTCACCGGTCTGATCAAGGCGAACGTGCCCTCGCGGCTCGCCTTCGCCACCTCGTCGCTGGCCGACAGCCGGGTCATCCTCGACCAGCCAGGAGCCGAGAAGCTCATCGGAAAGGGTGACGGTCTGTACCTGCCGATGGGTGCGAACAAGCCCGTCCGTATGCAGGGCGCCTTCGTCACCGAGGCCGAGGTCGCGGTCGTCGTCCAGCACTGCAAGGGCCAGATGGCCCCGGTCTTCCGGGACGACGTCACCGTCGGCACCAAGCAGAAGAAGGAGATCGACGAGGAGATCGGCGACGACCTCGACCTGCTGTGCCAGGCCGCCGAGCTGGTCGTCTCCACCCAGTTCGGCTCCACCTCGATGCTCCAGCGCAAGCTGCGCGTCGGCTTCGCCAAGGCCGGCCGGCTGATGGATCTGATGGAGTCGCGGAACATCGTCGGACCGAGCGAGGGGTCCAAGGCACGGGACGTGCTCGTCAAGCCGGACGAGCTGGACGGGGTGCTGGCCGTGATCCGCGGGGGGTCCGCGGACTGACGCGCGCCGGAACGAGACCGGGTCGAGACTCACTCGTAAGGGAACGTGGGCAACCGTTTCCCTTGTTCGTACGTCAAGTTGGAGGGAGGGACAGAAGGATGTCCCAGCCTCATGGCGTACAAACAGCGTCCGCCCGGTTGCCCCACCCTTTCGTACCACCCATAGACTGAACGTCCAGCAGGTGGTTACACGCTCGAAAGGCGCTCTCGTGTCCATCGGCAACTCCCCCGAATCCCCCGAAGACGACCGGAACTTCCCGGCAGACGACCGGGATTCGATCGGTCGTGCACTCCAGCAGGCCCGGATCGCCGCCGGTCTCACCGTCGACGAGGTCAGTGCCTCCACGCGGGTCCGCATCCCGATCGTGCACGCGATCGAGGAGGACGACTTCTCGCGCTGCGGTGGCGATGTCTACGCCCGCGGGCACATCCGCACGCTCGCCCGCGCCGTCGGGATCGATCCGGCGCCACTGATCGAGCAGTACGACTCCGAGCACGGCGGCCGCCCCGCGCCCACGCCCGCGGCGCCGCTCTTCGAGGCGGAACGCATCCGCCCCGAGCCGCGTCGCCCCAACTGGACCGCGGCGATGGTGGCCGCGATCGTCGCCGTCGTCGGTTTCGTCGGCTTCACCATGTTCAGCGGCAACGACACCCAGGGAGGGGCCGGCGCGGTCGCCGAGGGACCGGCCCCGGAGAAGAAGACCACCAGCCCCACCACGAAGCCCACCAAGACCCCCGGCACCAAGCCGGCGCCGAGCGCGATCGCGGCGGTCCCGAAGGACAAGGTCACGGTCAAGCTGACCGCGATCGACGACAAGAGCTGGATCAGCGCCAAGGCCAGCGACGGCAAGCTGCTCTTCGACGGGCTCCTGCTCGAGGGCGAGTCCAAGACCTTCCAGGACGACGAGCGCGTCGACCTGATCCTGGGCAACGCCGGCCCGATCGAGCTCTTCGTGAACGGCAAGAAGATCGAAGAGAAGTTCGAGTCGGGCGCCGTCGAGCGGCTCTCGTACACCAAGGGCGCCCCCGAGTCCGGATGACCTTCCGGGCGGCCGTCGCGCAGGTGAACCCTGCGCGGCGGGGGTACGGCCGGGACGAAGTAGTCTTGAGTCCATGCCCGAACGCCGTACCGTCGCCCTTGTCACTCTTGGCTGCGCCCGTAACGAGGTGGACTCGGAGGAGCTCGCAGGCCGCTTGGCAGCGGACGGCTGGGAGCTCGTCGAGAACGCCGAGGACGCCGATGTCGCCGTCGTCAACACCTGTGGATTCGTCGAAGCCGCCAAGAAGGACTCCGTCGACGCCCTCCTCGAAGCCAATGATCTGAAGGATCACGGCAAGACCCAGGCCGTCGTCGCCGTCGGCTGCATGGCCGAGCGGTACGGCAAGGAGCTCGCCGAGGCCCTGCCCGAAGCCGACGGAGTGCTCGGCTTCGACGACTACTCCGACATCTCCAACCGCCTCCAGACCATCCTCAGCGGTGGCAGCGTGGAGGCCCACACCCCGCGCGACCGCCGCAAGCTGCTCCCGCTCTCCCCGGTGGAGCGCCAGCAGGCCGCCGCCGACGTGGCCCTCCCCGGCCACGGCGCCGTGGCCGTCGAGGCGCCCGAGAACGTACCGACCGACCTTCCCGACGGCCTCGCCCCGGCCTCCGGGCCGCGCGCCCCGCTGCGGCGCCGCCTGGACACCAGCCCGGTCGCCTCGGTGAAGCTCGCCTCCGGCTGCGACCGCCGCTGCTCCTTCTGCGCCATCCCGTCCTTCCGCGGCTCCTTCGTCTCACGGCGTCCCTCCGACGTCCTCAACGAGACGCGCTGGCTCGCCGAGCAGGGTGTGAAGGAGGTCATGCTGGTCTCCGAGAACAACACCTCGTACGGCAAGGACCTCGGCGACATCCGCCTCCTGGAGAGCCTGCTCCCCGACCTCGCGGCCGTCGACGGCATCGAGCGGGTCCGGGTCAGCTACCTCCAGCCCGCCGAGATGCGGCCCGGCCTGATCGACGTGCTGACCTCGACCGAGAAGGTCGTCCCGTACTTCGACCTGTCCTTCCAGCACAGTGCGCCGGCCGTGCTGCGGGCCATGCGCCGCTTCGGCGACACCGACCGCTTCCTGGAGCTCCTGGAGACGATCCGCGGCAAGGCCCCGCTGGCCGGCGCCCGGTCCAACTTCATCGTGGGCTTCCCCGGCGAGACCGAGGCGGACTTCGCCGAGCTGGAACGCTTCATCACGCACGCGCGGCTCGACGCCATCGGCGTCTTCGGCTACTCCGACGAGGACGGCACCGAAGCCGCCACGTACGAGCAGAAGCTCGACCAGGAGGTCGTGGACGAGCGGCTCGCCCACCTCTCCCGGCTCGCCGAGGAGCTCACCGCCCAGCGTGCGGAGGAGCGAATCGGAGAGACCCTGGAAGTACTCGTCGAATCGATCGACGAGGAGGACGGCGTGATCGGCCGCGCGGCCCATCAGGCGCCCGAGACGGACGGCCAGGTCGTCCTCACCGCGGACTCCGCCGCGCGCCTGGGCCTGGTTCCGGGCCGTATGGTCGAGGCGAAGGTCGTGGGGACGGAAGGCGTCGACCTGGTGGCCGAGTGTCTTTTCGAGGAGGCGGGCAGATGACGGGAGCCCCGGCATCCGCGGCGGGCGGGACCGCTAGGCCCGCGCCCGGCGGCAAGCTGGGCTCTGCGGCCGTCAACCAGGCCAGCCTGTGGAACATCGCCAACATCCTCACCATGATCCGCCTGGTGCTGGTGCCCGGTTTCGTACTGCTGCTCCTCCAGGACGGCGGGCACGACCCGGTCTGGCGCGCCTGGGCCTGGGCGGCGTTCGCCGTGGCCATGATCACGGACATCTTCGACGGGCATCTGGCGCGGACGTACAACCTGGTCACGGACTTCGGGAAGATCGCCGACCCGATCGCCGACAAGGCGATCATGGCGGCCGGACTGATCTGTCTGTCGTCGCTCGGTGATCTGCCCTGGTGGGTGACGGTCGTCATCCTCGCGCGGGAGCTCGGGATCACGCTGATGCGGTTCTGGGTGATCCGGCACGGGGTGATTCCGGCCAGCCGCGGCGGCAAGATGAAGACATTGGCGCAGGGCACGGCGGTCGGCATGTACGTGCTGGTGCTGACCGGTCCACTTGCCACGTTGCGCTTCTGGGTGATGGCGGTGGCCGTCGTGCTGACGGTCGTCACCGGCCTGGACTATGTGCGACAGGCGATCGTCCTGCGGCGCAGGGGACTGGCGGCGGAACGGGCCGCGGGGGCTCCGGGAGCGGCCTCCGGGACCTCTGCGGCCTCTGGCTCTGGGGCTTCTGGGGCCGGTAGGCGGCCTGAGGCGGGGCCGGCGGCGGAGGCGAACGGGTCGATGCCGGGGCCCGCGGCGGCGCCCGCGGACGAGACGGCCGGTGTGCCCGAGGCCTCGGACGCGTCCGCGAAGGGGCCTGCGGCGGGGTCGGCGCGATGAACACGGCCGCCCGGGTGCTGGAGCTGCTTGCGGAGCGTGGTCAGACCCTCGCTGCCGCGGAGTCCCTCACGGGCGGTCTGGTGGCCGCGGAGCTCACTTCCGTACCCGGAGCATCGCAATCGTTCCGCGGGTCCGTCACGGCGTACGCAACGGCCCTCAAGCGGGATCTTCTCCAGGTCGACGAGACCCTCCTGGCGGAGCGCGGAGCGGTCGATCCCGAGGTCGCGCTGCAGATGGCGGTGGGTGCCCGCTTCCGGCTCGGCGCCGACTGGGGAGTCGCGACGACCGGAGTGGCCGGGCCCGAACCGCAGGACGGACAGCCCGTCGGCACCGTGTACGTGGCGGTGGCGGGGCCCGTCGGTGCCGGGAAAGTGGCCGCGTTGCGGTTGAACGGCGGCCGTGCGGAAATCCGTAGAGAGAGCGTACGGAGCGTGCTGGAGCTGCTCGGCGACGAACTCTCGGGAAATGGGCGGGCACAGGATACGGAACAGAACGGGGGGAATTGATGTTTGCAGCCCTGAGTGAACACGACATCGCTCCCCGCACGGCCGCAGCGCGAGGCGGTACGGTGGGGCGTGAAGGATGCGGCTACGCGGTCCGAGGAGGGAGCCACCGATGATTCTGCTCCGTCGCCTGTTGGGTGACGTGCTGCGTCGGCAGCGCCAGCGCCAGGGCCGTACTCTGCGCGAAGTCTCCTCGTCCGCCCGAGTTTCGCTCGGCTATCTCTCCGAGGTGGAGCGGGGGCAGAAGGAGGCTTCCTCCGAGCTGCTCTCCGCGATCTGCGACGCGCTGGACGTACGGATGTCCGAGCTCATGCGCGAAGTGAGCGACGAGCTGTCGTTGGCCGAACTGGCCGAGTCGGCAGCCTCGAGCGAACCGGTGCCTGCGCCGGTACGCCCGATGCTCAATTCGGTGTCGGTGACGTCGGTGGCAGGTGTGCCCACCGAGCGGGTGACCATCAAGGCGCCCGCGGAAGCGGTGGACGTCGTCGCTGCCTGACGCCAAGTGGGCTAAGGCCCCGGAGGGTGTCCCTTGTGGGCATCCACCGGGGCTTTAGTGCTGTTGAGGGCGTTTCGACGGGTTCGTGCAGACGGGTTTGAGATGCCCGATTTCGGTCATGCGTGCCATGGTGGGGGAACGTACGACTGGTTGGAGAACACGTATGTCCGTCGTGAAGAGTTCGCTGTCCGAGGCCGACCGGAAGACGGTCGGCGATGCCTTGCAGGGAGCGCTGGTCGACCTCGTCGACCTGGGTCTCGTGGCCAAGCAGGTGCACTGGAACGTGGTCGGACCGCGCTTCCGCTCGGTCCATCTGCAGCTCGACGAGGTCGTGGTCACCGCACGTCAGCACTCCGACGTGGTGGCCGAACGCGCCTCCGCAGTCGGTGTCAACCCTGACGGCAGGGCCGCCTCGGTCGCCTCCGGAAGCGCCATCGGTGACGTCCCGGCCGGCTGGATCAAGGACACCGAGGCCGTGAAGATCCTGGTCGACGCCCTGGTCGCGGTGATCGCGCGGATGCGGGAACGGATCGGAGCCACGGACGAACCGGATCCGGTCACCCAGGACATCCTGATCGGGCTCACCGCCGACCTCGAGAAGCACGCGTGGATGTTCCAGGCCGAGAGCGCCTAGCGTGGCGCCCGCGTTGTGCGCTTCGTGCGCCGGGTCTGCCTCCGGTGCGCCCTCCCGCCGGGTGATACGGCCGGTCTAGCGTCGACCGCAGGAGGCGGCCATGGTACGGCGACGGGTTCCGCTGGTGACGCTCGCGTGGATGGCGGGCGGGCTGGTGGCCGGCGGGCTGTGGTGGTGGGCGGTGCTGCGACTGGTGCTGGTTCCCGATCAGGCGGGGCTGGTGGAGGGGGCGGTCGCGGCCGGTGGCTGGGGGCTGAGTCTGCTGCCGGTGCATGTGACGGCGTCCGCCGCCGCGGGTGGAGGGGTGCGCGCCCGGCGGGCGGGCGCCACCGGTCCGCACGGCGTTCGGGGCGTTCGGGGGGACGCCGGACGGGCCCGGGAGGGCACAGGGGGTGCGCAGGTCACCACGGCATCGCGACGCCGCCGTTGGGGCGGAGGATCTGACCCGTCGTGAAGGAGGCGGCGTCGGACGCGAGGTGGAGGACCGCGTGTGCGATGTCCTCCGGTTCGCCCACCCGACCCAGGGGGGAGTGGCGGGTCATGGCCGCCTCCGCCTGCTCCTGAGCGGCCGGTTCGTGCCGGTCGGTCATGGGGGTGCGGATCCAGCCGGGGGCGATCGCGTTGACCCGGATGCCGTGCGGGCCGACCTCGGTGGCCAGCGTCTTGGTCAGCTGGACGACGGCGGCCTTGGTGACGCTGTAGCAGAGCAGGCCCGGGCTCGCGGTGTCCATGGCTCCCGAGGCCATCGTGATGATGGAGCCGCGAGTTCCGGTCGCGATCATCGAGCGGGCCGCCTCCTGGCAGGCGTACAGCACACCCTTGAAGTTGACCGCCAGAAGACGGTCGAAGTCCTCGTCGAGGGTCTCCAGGACCGGACTCGTATGCATGATCCCGGCGATGGCCGCCATGGTGTGGAGCGGGCCCGCGCTCGCGACGGCCGTGGCGAGAGCGGTGCGGTCGGTGACGTCGAGGACGTGGGTGTGCGCGGTGGCGCCCTGTTCCAGGACGAGTTTCGCGGTCTCGCGGAGGCCGAGTTCGTCGCGGTCCGCGCAGTGGACGGTGGCGCCCGCCTGGGCGAGGAGCGCGGCCGACGCGCGGCCGATTCCGCTCGCGGCGCCGGTGACGAAGGCGGTGCGTCCGGTGAGGTCGTACGCGGTGAGGGCCATGACGGGACCGTACGACCGGATCTGACGGTCCGTCAATTAGTGGGTCCGGATTCGGCTGAGGGGCCGCCCCGGGATTCTGCGGGGCGGGACGGGCCCTGCTGGCAGCCGGGGCACCAGTACGTGACCCGGTCGCCGAGCTCGGCGCGGCGGACGGGGGCGCCGCAGCGCAGGCAGGGCCGGTTCTCACGTCCGTACACGTAGAGGTGGTGGGTGGGATGGCGGGTCGTGGTCGTGCGCCGGTCCGTACGGTCCTTGTTCGCCTCCAGGAGGCGGTGGGCCGTGGCGACGAGCCGCTCGGGGACGCCGGGCGCGAGCTCGCCGACCGGGAGCCAGGGTGTGACGGCGGCCAGGAACGCCAGCTCCGACTTGTACACGTTGCCGATGCCCGCGAGATTCCGCTGGTCGAGCAGGGCCTCGCCGAGGGAGCGGCCGGGGTCGGTGGTGAGCCGGCGGACGGCCTCCGCCGGATCCCAGTCCGGGCCGAGGAGATCCGGGCCCAGATGGCCGACGACGCTCTGCTCCTCGGCCGTGCGGATCAGCTCCAGGACCGGGAGGCGATAACCGACGGCGGTGTGCTCGGTGTTGCCGAGGATCGCCCGGATTTGGTGCGCCGGTCCACCACGCCAGCGCTCGCCGGTGGCGAACACACGCCAGGAGCCGTCCATCCGCAGATGCGAGTGGAGCGTCAGCCCGCCCTCGAACCGGGTCAGAAGGTGTTTGCCGCGCGGTGTCACGTCCAGGACGGACCGACCGGTGAGATCGGCGGTGGCGAAGCGGGGCACCCGCAGATCGGACCTGGTCAGGACACGGCCCGCCAGCGTCTCGTGCAGACGGCGGGCGGCCCGCCAGACGGTGTCTCCTTCGGGCATGGCTCCCTCACGGGTCTTCTACGGGCGGAGGCGCAGCCCCCTCGGGGTGGCGTGGAAGCCGGCGGCCTCCAGCGGGCGGGCGAGCGGGGAGGTGAGCGCGGGCGAGCCGTTGACCCGCTCCACCGTGACCGTACCGAGCGAGCCCGCCAGGGCGGCGGTGGCCAGGGACTCGGCCGCGGCTCTCAGCGCGGGGTCCTCGGGATCGTCCGGCCAGCACAGCAGTGTCTTGCCGCCGCGCTCCATGTAGAGCGTGAGCTCCCCGTCGACCAGCACCACCATGGAGCCCGCCTTGCGGCCGGGCTTGTGCCCCGCGCCGCTGGGCGGCTCGGGCCAGGACAGCGCAGCGCCGTACGCGTTGGCGGGATCGGCGGCCGCCAGCACCACCGCGCGCGGGCCCGCCCCGGCCTCGGCCCCGCGGTCCCGGGCGGTCGCCGCCGCACGCAGCCGGTCCACGGCCCCGTCCATGGCGAACTGGGCCGCGCCGAGACCCTCCACCACATAGCCGCGGCGCGCCTGCCCGCTGTCCTCGAAGACGGACAGGATGCGGTACGTCGCCGAGAAGCCGCCCTCGACCCCCTCGGCGGCCACGGCGCCCCGGGTGACCACGCCGTGCCGGTCCAGGAGCGTACGGGCGAGCGCGTGGGCGCGGTGCGTCGGCTCCGGCTCCAGGGGCGGAACGAGGGACCAGCGACCGCTGACGGTCGGTGGGCCGGTGCGGGAGGCGGGCCGGGCGGCCGCGCTGAGCGTCCCGTAACGGCCGCGCGGGATCGTGCGCTTGGCGCGATGGGCGGTGGATCCCGCGGTACGGCCCGAGCCGAGCAGGGAGCGCAGGGGAGCGAGGGTGTCGTTGGTGAGCCGGCCCGACCAGGCCAGGTCCCAGACCGCGTCGGCGAGTTGGGGATCGGTCGCGTCGGGGTGGGTGGTGGCCCGCACCTGGTCGGCGATCTGGCGGAAGAACAGGCCGTAGCCGCCGGAGAGAGTGGTGAGCACCGATTCGTGCAGCGCGGTCAGCTCCAGCGGGTGCGGCTGCGGGATCAACAGCGGTGCCGCGTCGGCCAGATAGAGCGAGACCCAGCCGTCCTTGCCAGGCAGGGCTCCCGCGCCTGCCCAGACGACCTCCCCGGTGGTCGTCAGCTCGTCGAGGAGCGCCGGGGAGTAGTCCCGTACGCGGGACGGAAGGATGAGCTTCTCCAGTGCGGAGGCCGGCACGGGCGCGCCCTGCAACTGCTCGATGGCGCGCACCAGTCCGTCGATTCCGCGCAGGCTGTTGCTCCCCAGATGCTGCCACTGGGGGAGGAACGTGGCGAGCGCGGCGGGGGCCACGGGCTCCAGTTCGTGGCGGAGCGCGGCGAGTGAACGGCGGCGCAGGCGGCGGAGCACGGCGGCGTCGCACCACTCCTGGCCGATCCCGGAGGGGTGGAACTCGCCCTGCACGACGCGGCCGGCCGCGGCCAGCCGCTGGAGCGCCCCGTCGGTGACCGCGGCGCCGAGACCGAAGCGGGCGGCGGCCGCGGAGGAGGTGAACGGGCCGTGTGTCCGCGCGTGCCGGGCCAGGAGATCACCCAGGGGATCCTTCACCGGCTCCGTGAACGCCTCGGGCACCCCCACCGGCAGGGCGGTGCCGAGGGCGTCCCGCAGTCGGCCGGCGTCCTCGATCGCCGCCCAGTGCTCCGTGCCCGCGATCCGGACCCGGATGGCCCGGCGGGCGGCTCCCAGCTCGTGCACCCAGGCCGGCTCCCCGCCGCGCTCGGCCAACTCGGCCTCCGTGAGCGGGCCGAGGACCCGCAGCGCGTCGGCGATGCCCTCCACGTCCTTGATCCGGCGGTCCTCGGTGAGCCACTGGAGCTCCCGCTCCAGCTCCGTCAGCACCTCGGCGTCGAGCAGTTCGCGCAGCTCCGCCTGACCGAGCAGCTCGGCCAGGAGACGGGAGTCCAGGGAGAGCGCGGCGGCCCTGCGCTCGGCGAGCGGGGAGTCGCCCTCGTACAGGAACTGGGCGACGTAGCCGAAGAGCAGGGAGCGGGCGAACGGCGACGGCTCGGGGGTGGTCACCTCGACCAGGCGGACGCGGCGCGACTCGATGTCGCCCATCAGCTCTTCGAGCCCCGGAACGTCGAAGACGTCCTGAAGGCATTCGCGGACGGCCTCCAGGACGATCGGGAAGGAGCCGAACTCGCTCGCCACCTGCAGCAGTTGGGAGGCTCGCTGACGCTGCTGCCAGAGCGGGGTGCGCTTGCCCGGATTGCGCTTCGGCAGCAGCAGGGCACGCGCCGCGCACTCGCGGAAGCGGGAGGCGAACAGGGCCGACCCGCCGACCTGGTCCGTGACGATCTGGCGGATCTCGCCCTTGTCGAAGAGCGCGTCCGCGGCACCGATCGGGGCCTGGTCGGAGTCGAACGTCGTGTCCAGGTGCCGCCCGGAGTCGATCGGCTCCTGATCCAGGAGATCCAGGCCCATCAGATCGGCGTCCGGCAGGCGCAGCACGATCCCGTCGTCGGCGTGCATCACCTGGGCGTCCATGCCGTACCGCTCGGCGAGCCGCGCCCCGAGGGCCAGCGCCCACGGGGCGTGCACCTGGGCCCCGAAGGGGGAGTGGATGACGACCCGCCAGTCGCCGAGCTCGTCCCGGAACCGCTCCACGAGGATCGTGCGGTCGTCCGGCACATGCCCACAGGCCTCGCGCTGCTCGGCCAGATAGGCGAGGACGTTGTCGGCGGCCCAGGCGTCCAGACCGGCGGCGACCAGCCGTAGCCGGGCGTCCTCCGGCTCCAGCGAGCCGACCTCGCGCAGGAACGCGCCCACCGCGCGGCCCAGTTCGAGCGGGCGGCCCAGCTGGTCGCCCTTCCAGAACGGCAGCCGGCCCGGCACACCGGGGGCCGGGGTGACCAGGACCCTGTCACGGGTGATGTCCTCGATCCGCCAGGACGTGGTGCCCAGCGTGAAGACGTCGCCGACCCGTGACTCGTACACCATCTCCTCGTCCAGCTCCCCGACCCGGCCACCGCCCTTCTTGGGGTCGGAACCGGCGAGGAACACGCCGAAGAGGCCGCGGTCGGGGATCGTGCCGCCGGAGGTGACGGCGAGCCGCTGGGCTCCGGGACGGCCCGTCACCGTCCCGGCCACCCGGTCCCAGACCACGCGGGGACGCAGCTCGGCGAAGGCGTCCGAGGGATAGCGGCCCGCCAGCATGTCCAGGACGGCCGTGAAGGCGGACTCGGGCAGCGAGGCGAAGGGCGCGGCGCGGCGGACCGTCGCCAGCAGGTCGTCCACCTGCCAGGAGTCCAGGGCGACCATCGCCACGAGCTGCTGGGCCAGGACGTCCAGAGGGTTGGCGGGGATACGCATCGACTCGATCGAGCCGCTGCGCATCCGCTCGGTGACCACGGCCGCCTGGACCAGGTCACCGCGGTACTTCGGGAACACCACGCCCGTGGAGACCGCGCCGACCTGGTGCCCGGCTCGGCCCACGCGCTGGAGGCCCGAGGCGACCGACGGCGGCGACTCGACCTGTACG
Organism: Streptomyces sp. NPDC022552; assembly: GCF_055561875.1. Classification (NCBI taxonomy): domain Bacteria; kingdom Bacillati; phylum Actinomycetota; class Actinomycetes; order Kitasatosporales; family Streptomycetaceae; genus Streptomyces; species Streptomyces sp. NPDC022552. The sequence continues at coordinate 209,685 of NZ_JBVHGJ010000012.1, read as the reverse complement.
ACGAGATCCACCGCGCCCATGTCGATGCCCAGCTCCAGGCTGGAGGTGGCCACCACGGCGGGCAGCCGGCCCGCTTTGAGGTCCTCCTCGACCTGGGCGCGCTGCTCCTTGGAGACCGAGCCGTGGTGGGCACGGGCGAGAAGGGCGGGTGCTCCCTGCGCCGCGCCCGACTGCGCCATGATCTGGGCCGGTGGCGGGCCGTCGTCGGGCATCGGCTCGCCCGTCGCGCGCTCGTACGCGATCTCGTTGAGCCGGTTGCACAGGCGTTCGGCGAGCCGGCGCGAGTTCGCGAAGACGATCGTGGAGCGGTGGGCCTGGACGAGATCGGCGATGCGCTCCTCGACATGCGGCCAGATCGAGGGCTTGTCGCCGCCGTCCGTGCCCTCGGAGGCCGGGGAGCCTCCCAGCTCACCCATGTCCTCGACCGGGACGACCACCGACAGGTCGAACTCCTTGCCGGACGGCGGCTGGACGATCTCCACCTTGCGCTGCGGCGAGAGATAGCGGGCCACCTCGTCCACCGGCCGGACCGTCGCCGACAGGCCGATCCGGCGTGCGGGGCGTGGCAGCAGCTCGTCGAGCCGCTCCAGGGACACCGCGAGATGCGCGCCGCGCTTCGTCCCGGCCACGGCGTGGACCTCGTCCAGGATCACCGTCTCGATCCCGGCGAGCGCATCCCGCGTGGCGGAGGTCAGCATCAGGAACAGGGACTCGGGGGTCGTGATCAGGATGTCCGGCGGCTTCGTGGCCAGCGCCCGGCGCTCGGCGGGCGGGGTGTCGCCGGAGCGGATCCCGACCCGGACGTCCGGCTCGGGCAGCCCCAGGCGGACCGACTCGTGCCGGATGCCGGTCAGCGGGGAGCGGAGGTTGCGCTCGACATCGACGGCCAGGGCCTTCAGCGGCGAGACGTACAGCACGCGGCAGCGCTTCTTGGGGTCCGCCGGCGGCGGGGTGGAGGCCAGCTGGTCCAGGGAGGCGAGGAAGGCGGCCAGGGTCTTGCCGGAACCCGTCGGGGCGACCACGAGCACGTCCGATCCCGCGCCGATGGCCTGCCAGGCGCCCTCCTGCGCCGTGGTGGGCGCGTGGAAGGCCCCGGTGAACCATGCGCGGGTCGCGGGGGAGAACGAGTCGAGTGCGGACCTGACCATGCCACCCATCGTGCACCCCGCCACTGACAACCGCCCGGACCTGGGGAAATCCCGCTCGTGGCGGCAGCGGTCGGTGGCGCAGAATGGGAAGCATGGCGACTGGGGAACGCGCACGGTACTGGCAGTACTCCGAGCTGCCCGGAGTCGACCTGCTGCACGCCCACTACGTCCGCAAGGCATTCGCCCGGCACACGCACGAGACCTTCGTCTTCGCCGCCATCACCGACGGCGTCGAGGCCTTCCACTACCGCGACGACCTCGTGCACGCCGGGCCCGGCCAGATAGCGCTGGTCAACCCCGACACCCCGCACACCGGGCACGCGGGTGTGCCCGAGGGCTGGACGTACCGCACGATCTACCCCGACGCGGAGCTGATCCGGTCCATCGCGGCAGACACCATCGCGCTGCGGGGCGACGTCGGGTTCACCGACCCCGTCGTGGACGACCCGTACGCGGCGCAACTCGTCATCGGCGTTCACCGGGCCGCGGAGGAGGGCAACGCGCTGGCCGCCGACAGCCTTCTGCGGCTGGTCACGGCCAGGATGCTGCGCAGCCACGGCGGCCGGATCGCACGGCTCGCCCCGCGTTCGGCCGGCGCCCGCAACGCGGCACGCGCGCGTGCGGTCCTGGAGGAGCGGATGACCGATCCGCCGACCCTGGAACGCCTCGCCGCCGACCTCGGCACCAGCCCCTTCGCCCTGCTGCGGGCCTTCCGCGACACGTACGGGATGCCGCCGCACACCTGGCTCACCGACACGCGCGTGCGGCGGGCCCGGCACCTGCTGGACACCGGGACGACGCCGGCGGAGGCGGCCGTCGCCGTCGGCTTCACCGACCAGTCGCACCTCAATCGGCACTTCGTACGGAGCGTGGGCGTGCCGCCCGGGGCGTACCAGCGCTCGCGGGGCGGGGAGGCCCTCCGGGGCGTGGCGGGGTCGGCGGGCGGCGAGGCCTTGCGGGGCGCGGCGGGACTGCGGGACACGGCAGCCCTGCGGGGCGCCGGCCCGAGGGGTGCAAGAACGTACAAGACCGCGGGTGGCCGGGGCTCGTAACGTCTCTGGCGTGGCAGAACAGACAGCACTCCCCGTCATACGGGAGAGGACCAAGCCGGACTCGGCGGTCGTGCGCGATGCGCTCGGCGTCGGGATCGCCGTCGGCCTCTCCGGCTTCGCCTTCGGCGTGACCTCAGCGGGCTCCGGACTCAGCCTGCTCCAGACCTGCGCGCTCAGCCTGCTCGTCTTCACCGGCGCCTCGCAGTTCGCGCTGGTGGGAGCGCTCGCGGCCGGCGGTAACCCGTTCACGGCCGCGGCGGGCGCCTTCTTCCTGGGCACCCGTAACGCGTTCTACGGACTCCGCCTGTCCCAGCTCCTCGCCCTGCCCCGCGCGGTCAAGCCGTTCGCCGCGCAGTGGGTCATCGACGAGACGGCCGCCGTGGCGCTCGCACAGCCGACGCGACGGGCCGCGCGGATGGGCTTCACCGTCACCGGGCTCACGCTCTACGTGTTGTGGAACCTGACGACCCTGCTCGGCGCGCTCGGGGCCGAGGCGATCGGCGACACCGACGCGTGGGGCCTGGACGCGGCCGGACCCGCGGTTTTCCTCGCGCTGCTCGCGCCCATGCTGAAGACGGCGACGGAGCGGTACACGGCGGGGCTCGCCGTCGTGCTCGGCCTCGGGCTGTTGCCCGTGCTGCCGGCCGGCGTCCCCGTCCTGGCGGCGGCGCTCGCCGCGCCCGCCGTGCTGTGGCTGCGGGGCCGGCGCATGGCCGGCGGGACGTATGAGTCGGGTGTGCCGGGTGACGCGGGTGCGCCGGGTGCGCCGCGTGCGTCGGAGAAGGAGGAGCGATGACCGTCTGGATCGCGATCGGCCTCACGGTCGTGGGCTGCTACCTGGTCAAGCTGCTGGGGCTCCTGGTGCCGGCAGGCACCCTCGAACGACCGGTCGTCCAGCGCATGGCGGCCCTGGTGCCCGTGGCCCTGCTCGCGGCGCTCACCGCCCAGCAGACCTTCGGCGCGGGAACCGGCCTCGCACTGGACGCCCGCGCGGCGGGCGTGGCGGCCGCAGCCGTGGCCCTGGTCCTGCGGGCCCCCTTCCTGGTCGTCGTGGCCGCGGCTGTACTCGTGACGGCGGGGGTACGGGCGCTGGGCGGGTGACGGGGTGACGGGGTGACGGGGTGACGGGGTGACGGGCGGCCGGCCTCGCCGGACCGCTGGGCGGGTGACCGGCCGCCCGTCTCGCCGGACCGCTGTCCGGCGCCTGCGGGCGCGGCGGACCGGCCCTCCTGACGGCTGCGGCCCGGGCCGGTGGTCCGGTCCGGTGAGCCCGGCGCGGTGCCCCCGGCCCGGTGAGCCCGGCGCGGTGACCCCGACCCGGTGAGCCCGGCGCGGTGACCCCGACCCGGTGGCCCGGTCCGGCGGCCCTGTCCCGGCGAACCCCGTCCGGCGAGCCGTCCCGCCCCGTGGGGCCCGGCTGCCGCCTTCAGGCGATCGCGCGGCCGTGGGCGCGCAGGGTTCGTAGCGCTTCGATCGTTGCGATCGGGCGCGCCTCAAGGGCCGTGCCCGGGGCCCACTGCCGCCAGGTGATCGGCCAGCCGCCGTCCTCCTGCTGAGCGGCCGCCAGGTGGTCGAGGGAGCGCGCCATCTCCTCGTCCGTGAACCAGCGGCGGGCCAGCGAATCCGGCACGCGCGCGTAGTCGTACGGGAAGTGGTGCTCGCCCGGCGCGTACCCCGGCGCGACCGGGAACTCGTCGAGCCGCTCGGGATCCAGGGCCGCGAGCCCCTGCTCCCGCACCATACGCCCCAGTCGGTCGGCCACCGCCTGCGCGCGGGCCCGGTCGGGGACCCCGTCCAGGAAGGCGACGGCGGCCTCGATCTCGTACGGATGCGACTTCTCCAGCGACTCGACCGCAGACCAGCAGAACTCGGTCGCCCGGAACAGCCAGGCGTGCCAGACCTGGTTGCGGTGGAGCAGGCCGACCACGGGGCCCGTGGACAGCAGCGCGCTCGGCGGGTCGTCGACGACCGGCACGAACGGCGCGCTGGGATAGCCCCGCTGCGACGGGTGGATCGCAGGCAGTGCCCCGTCGAGCGTGGACACCTCGGTGAGGTAGCGGCAGATCCGTTCGATCCGCAGCCCGCCGCAGCGGCCGACGGAGTCCAGGACCCGCAGCGCGTGCCCGGTGTGCAGCGGCTGGCTGACCGGGCCGCGCAGATCCGGTTCGAGCGCGTGGCCGTAGCCGCCGTCCTCGTTGAGGTACGCCGCGAGCGCGACCTCGACGGGTTCCGCGCCGCCGCGGAGGAAGTGGTACGCGAACCGGCGCTGTTCGAGCACGCGGGCCGTCAGCCAGACGAACTGTTCGGCGCGCGCGAGCGGCGTGGGGTGCGGAGCCGCGAGAGGAGTTCCAGCCATGGTCCGACCGTAGGCCGCCCAGGGCGTGTGACAAGGCATACCGGCCCGGCTGCACTCTTGGGGGCGGGATACTGGGGTCATGCGGTTGACGATTTTCTGGGAGCGGATGGCGGACCACTTCGGTGGGTCCTACGCCGAGTCCTTCGCTCGGGACCACGTGATGTCCGAACTGGGCGGACGCACGGTGCACGAGGCACTGGACGCCGGCTGGGAGGCGAAGGACGTGTGGCGGGCGGTCTGCGCGGCCATGGACGTCCCGGCGGACAAACGCTGACGGGCCCCGGCGGGCAGGGAATGTCCGCGCGGTGAGCGAGACTGGCGGGGTGGCTCCGACAGACGAAACCGACGCGACCGGCAAGACGACCCCCGACGGGACCTTCGGCCGGGGCGTGACCGGGAGACCTCCGAAGGCGCGGTCGGCCGAGGACAGCCCCTCCGCGGCGTCCGGCGACGCGCCGTCCCGGGACGCCGCGACGAAGAAGAACGACGCCGCGACGAGGAAGAACACGGGCACGACCGCGTCGACGGGGCAGACCGCGTCTGCGCCGTCCGAGTCCGAGTCCGCGCCCGAGCCCGCGACCGCGGGGGGAGCGGGTGCCGCGGGCGGAGCGGGTACCCCAGGGGCGGGCACGACCGCGCCGGCAGCCCGGATGCCGCGCTGGCTGCCGCGGGCCCTGGTGCTGGCCCTCGCGCTCTACGCCTGCTTCCAGCTGGGCAGCTGGGCCTTCCACCAGCTCGTCGGGCTCCTCGTCAACATCCTGGTCGCCTTCTTCCTGGCCCTCGCCATCGAACCGGCCGTCGGGCGGATGGCCGCCCGCGGCATGCGGCGAGGACTCGCCACGTTCCTCGTGTCCCTGGCCGTCCTGGTCTTCGGCGTCGGCTTCGTCGTCCTGCTGGGCTCCATGCTCGCGAGCCAGATCGTCGACATGGTCGAGAACTTCCCGAAGTACCTCGACTCGCTCATCAACTGGACCAACCAGCACTTCCACACCGAGCTGTCCCGGGTCGAGGTGCAGGACAGCCTGCTGCGCTCGGACTGGCTGCAGAAGTACGTGCAGAACAGCGCCGCCGGTGTCCTGGACGTCTCCGCCACCCTCCTCGGGGGGCTGTTCAAGCTCCTGACGATCTTCCTGTTCGCGTTCTACTTCGCGGCCGACGGACCCCGGCTGCGCCGCGCGCTGTGCTCCGTCCTGCCGCCGGCCAAGCAGACCGAGGTGCTGCGGGCCTGGGAGATCGCCGTCGACAAGACCGGCGGCTATCTGTACTCGCGCGGCCTGATGGCGCTGATCTCCGGCGTGGCGCACTTCGTGCTCTTCGAGACCCTGGACGTGCCGTACGCGCCCGCGCTCGCCGTGTGGGTCGGCCTCGTGTCGCAGTTCATCCCGACCATCGGCACCTACCTCGCGGGCGCGCTGCCGATGCTGATCGCCTTCACCGTCGACCCCTGGTACGCGCTGTGGGTGCTGATCTTCGTCGTGATCTACCAGCAGTTCGAGAACTACATCCTCCAGCCGAAGCTGACGTCCAAGACCGTCGACATCCATCCGGCGGTGGCTTTCGGCTCGGTGATCGCGGGAACGGCGCTGCTCGGCGCCGTCGGCGCGCTGATCGCGATTCCGGCGATCGCCACGCTCCAGGCCTTCCTCGGCGCCTACGTGAAGCGCTACGCCGTGACCGACGACCCGCGCGTCCACGGCCACCGGCGGTACGGGGAGGCCGTCGTGGCCCGGCTCCAGAAGGCGCTCCACAAGAAGAAGCAGGGGCAGGCGTCGTCGGAGGATGACGACACCTGACCCTGCCCGCCCGCGTCTACGCGCGCATGCGCTCCGTCAGTGGTGCTCCAGCTGCACCTTCGGCAGCATCCGCTCCAGCGGGGCCGGCAGCCACCACGCGCGCCGCCCGAGCAGCTGCATGACGGCGGGCACGATCAGACAGCGGATGACCACCGCGTCCAGCAGGATCGCGACGGCGAGGCCGAGGCCGAACTGCTGGAGCATCCGGTCGGGGCTGAGGACGAAGGCCGAGAACACCACGATCATGATCGCCGCGGCGGCCGTGATGACCTTCCCCGTCGCCGCGAGGCCCTCCCGTACCGCGCCCTGCGGGTCCTTGGTGCGCTCCCATTCCTCGTGGATCCGGGAGAGCAGGAAGACCTCGTAGTCCATCGAGAGTCCGAAGACGATCGCGAAGATCATCACGGGGATGAACGCCTCGATCGGGCCGGGCTGCACGCCGAACCAGCCGTGCTGGAAGACCAGGGTGATCACCCCGAGGGCCGCTCCGATGCTCACCAGATTGAGCAGCGCCGCCTTGACCGGGATGAGTACGGACCGGAAGACGAGCAGCAGCAGGAGTGCGGAGAGTCCGACGACGATCGCGACGAAGAGCGGCATCCGGTCCGCGACGGTGGCGGCGAAGTCCTCCGTCGCCGCCGTCGGCCCACCGACAAGCAGATCGGCGCCCGTCGACCGCTCCACCGGCGGCAAGACCTCGGACCGCAGCCGGTCGACGAGTTCCGAGGTCGCCTCGGCCTGGGGAGCCGACTCGGGGAAGGCAATGACGGTCGAGACCGCGGCGTCCTTCGTCCGGATGGGCCCGCTCGCCGCCGCGATGCCCTCCGTGTTCTCCAGGGCCTGGCGCAGGGCGTCCGCGGCCCGCTCGCCGCCGCCGTCCACGACCACGATCAGCGGCCCGTTGAAGCCCGGTCCGAAGCCCTCGGCCAGCAGGTCGTACGCCTGCCTGCTGGACTTCGCCGGTGCGTCGTTGCCCGCGTCGGCGAAGCCGAGCCGCATGTCGAGCGCGGGCGCGGCGAGAGCGCCGAGCGCCGCGACCGAGACCAGCAGCGCCGCCCACGGCCGCTTCTGCACCGCCGTCGCCCAGCCGCGCCAGCGGGCGCCCTCCTCGCGCGTCGCCTTCGCGGCGCGCCTGGCGACCTGCCGCTGGATGCGCCGGCCGAAGATCCCGAGCAGCGCCGGGAGCAGGGTGAGCGAGGCGGCCATCGTGACGAGGACGGTCAGGGCGACGGCGAGCGCCACGCCCTGCAGCGAGCCCAGTCCGAGCGCGACCAGACCCATCAGCGCGATGATCACCGTGCAGCCCGCGAAGAAGACCGTGCGCCCCGCCGCGTCCAGCGCGGTCCGGGCCGCCCGCTCGGGCTCCGCGCCGTGCAGCAGCTCGCCGCGATAGCGGGAGAAGATCAGCAGCGCGTAGTCGATGCCGACGCCCAGACCGACCAGCATCATGATCGGCGGGGTGAAGTCCGCGACGTCCGCGAGATGTGAGGCGAGGGCGATCAGCCCGATCGAGCTGCCGACGGCGAAGATCGCGGTGACCACGGGCAGGCTCGCCGCGACCAGGGAGCCGAAGAGGAAGACCAGGATCACCAGCGCCCCCAGCATGCCCGCGCCCTCGGCCGCACCGCCGCCGCCCTCCTCGGCGCCGCGTGCCGCGTCACCGCCGACGGCGGCGGTCAGCCCGTCGCCCTGCGCCGCCCGTACGCTGTCGATGATCTTCAGGACCTCGGTGCGGTCGGTGTTCTCCGCCGCTCCGTCGAGGGTGACGGTCGCGTAGCCGACGGTTCCGTCCTCGGAGACCGCCGCCCCCTCCTCGTACGGACCACGCACGTCTGTCACGCCCGGGAGACCCTCGACCGTGTCGAGCAGTCCCTCCACGCGCGCGTGGACCGTCTTTTCGCGGACTCCCCGCTCGTCCTTGACGACGATCTGCAGGGTGGCGTCCGTGGCCTGGGCGGAGCCGTGCCGCTCCAGGACGGTCCGTGCGGCCTGGGAATCGGTGCCGGGCAGAGAGAAGTCGTTGTGGTACGCGCTGCCGACGGCCGTCGAGGCACCGGTCGCGGCGACCACGACCACGATCCACAGCAGCACGGCGGACCAGCGGTGGCGGTACGAGAAGGTGGCCAGGCGCTCGAAGACGCTGCCCCGCCGGGTCGGCGACTGCGGCGGGCTCACCGGGTTCGTCGTGGGACCTGTGTCCCGCGTGGTGGTCATGATCGTTTCTCCTTCTGGAAGTTACAGGTACGAGGGACGGGTCACCCGGTGCCGGAAGGTGCGCCAGGTCCACACCTGGGCGGCGACGATGAGCGGGGTGACGACGAGCAGTGCGGGGACGAGCAGCGCGAGCGTGGCGCCGTCGGCGGCCCGCTCGGTCAGCGGAAGGGCGATCCCGGCGAGGAGCGGAAGCGCCCCGAGGAGGACCGCGGTGAGGGCGAACGACTGCCAGGGCCCGGTCCGCCCCACCAGCAGCCGGGCGCGTTCGTACGGCTTCCCCGTCAGCCGGAGCGTGGCGAAGCCGAGCCCGTGCGCGGCGAACAGGGCGGCCACGGCGAGGGCGACGAGGACGGCGGTGGGGCCGGTGGCCCGCTCGTACGGCAGACCGGCCAGCGGCGCGGCCAGCAGCCACCCCCAGGCCAGCGCGACCGTCCAGCTGCCGCACACCACCGCCCCGTCGCAGACCGCCCGCCACCGTGGTCCCGGCCCGCGTCCGCGCGACCACAGCCCGACGTCACGGACGATCCAGCCGGTCAGAAGGGGTACGAGCACCGCGAACTGGCCGGTCAGCAGCTCCCCTTCGAGGTCGGGGAAGCAGCCGACGAGGACGCCCGCGGTGGCGATCAGCCACACCTCGTTGCCGAGGAAGAAGGGCGCGAAGGAGGTGATGACCAGGCGGCGCTCGTGGTCGGTGCGGCCGAGGTACGGGGTGAGCATCCCGGTCCCGATGTCCGCGCCCGCGAGCACGAAGTAACCGGTGGCGAAGAAGGCGAGCAGGGCGATGGCGAGGGTTTCCACGGCCGGGCTCCTCAGTAGCTGGTGGCGGGCAGGGAGTCGGCGGGGTCCTCGGGGCGGTCCCGCTCGTCGTGGCCGAGGCCGGATTCGACGGGGCCCCGGCGGGCGTGGCGGGCGAGCAGCCAGGCGTTGAGGACGACGAGCAGGCCGAAGAGGGTGGTGAAGACGATCAGGGAGGCGCGCATGGCGCCGGGGGAGAGGTCGGAGACCGCGTCCTCGGTCTTCAGCAGCCCGTACACGACCCAGGGCTGGCGGCCCGCCTCCCGGAACACCCAGCCGCTGATCATCGCGAGATAGGGCAGCGGCACGGTGGCCATCAGGGCCAGATGCCAGAGGCGGAAGCGGAAGACGACGGTCTTGAAGCAGGCGAGGATCACGCCGGCGAAGGTGAAGTACATCATCAGCGCGAAGCTGAGGAGCATGACCAGACCGCTGCCGCGGGTCCACGCCTCGGAGGGGACGTAGTCGCCCGGGCCGAAGCGGGCGACCATGTCCGCCTGGATCTGCGCGATTTCGGCTGTCTTCTGGCTGAATACGGCCGATTTCATGGGCTGCAGGGTCCTCAGCGCGGCCAGCTGGACGCCTCCGAAGACCGCTGTGACCATCAGCGCGGGGAAGGAGAGGAAGACTCCGATCCGCAGGCTCCGGCCGAAGAACTCCCCCTCGGACGACCTCCGGAACAGGTGGTACGCGCTGACGCCGGCCACGAAGAACCCGGCCGTGAGCAGCGCCCCGGCGAGGATGTGGCCGAAGGCGAGGAGTGCCGAAGGATTGGTCAGCACGGCGATCGGATCGTCCAGGACGAGCTTCCCGCCCTCGGTCCGGTACCCGACCGGATGGTTGAGGAAGCCGTTGGAGACGAGGATCCAGTACGCCGAGAGGTAGGCGGTCAGCGTGACGATCCAGATCATCGCCAGGTGGACCCAGCGGTTGAAGCGATGCCAGCCGAAGATCCACAGACCGAGGAAGGTCGATTCGACGAAGAACGCCACGATCGTCTCGACCGCGAGCGAGGCGCCGAAGACATTGCCCGCGTAGTGCGTCAGCCCGCTCCAGCTCATCCCGAACTGGAACTCCATCACGATGCCGGTGACGATCCCGACCGCGTAATTGATCACGTACAGCCGGCCCCAGTAGCGGACCATGCGCGCGTGCAGCGGCTTCCGCCCGATGGTCGCCACCGTCTGGACGACGGCGACCACGGTCGCGAGCCCCAGCGTCAGGGCGACGAAGAGGAAGTGGCCGCCCGCCGTGAGGGCGAACTGCAGCCGGGCGAGATCGAGGACGTCTGGATTCACGCTGCCAGCGTCGGCGTACGGCTCCGGGGCCCGCGTCGCCCGGCGGTGGTCAGTGGGTCTACCCCCGCGGTTGCGCCGCCCCACGCGCGCGTACCCCAGGAGTTGCGCCCACGCGCGTGTGCCCCCTAGGGGACGCCGGGTGTCACCCCAGCCAGCCGGGCGTGATCATCCCCGACTCGTACGCCAGGATCACCAGCTGAGCCCGGTCGCGCACGTCCAGCTTGGTCATGATCCGGCTGACATGTGTCTTGGCGGTGGCCGGGGAGAGCACGAGGCGCCGGGCGATCTCGTCGTTGGAGAGACCGGCCCCCACCAGGCCCATCACCTCGCGTTCCCGCTCCGTGAGGGCGTTCAGGCGCGGGCTGGGGTCCGGCTGCTTGGAGCGGCCGGCGAACTCCGCGATCAGACGGCGGGTGATCGCCGGGGCGATCAGCGCGTCGCCGCGGGCCACCACCCGAACGCCGTGGAGCAGCTCCATCGGCTCGGTGTCCTTCACGAGGAAGCCGCTCGCCCCGGCGCGCAGCGCGCCGTAGACGTAGTCGTCGACGTCGAAGGTGGTCAGGATGACCACCCGGACGCCTTCGAGCCGGGCGTCGGCGGTGATCCGGCGGGTGGCCTCCAGACCGTCGAGCCCCGGCATCCTGATGTCCATCAGGACCACGTCCGGGCGCAGTTCGCGGGCGAGGGCGATCGCCTGCTCGCCGTCCGCGGCCTCCCCGACCACCTCGATGTCGTCCTCGTCGGCCAGGATCGAGCGGAACCCGGCCCGTACCAGTGTCTGGTCGTCGGCGAGTACGACGCGGATCATCAGGAGTCCCCCTCGGACGTGGTGGCCGTGGACGCGGGTGCGTCGATCGGCAGCCGGGCGTCGACCCGGAAGCCCTCGGTGGTGCTGTGGGCGGTCAGTTCGCCGCCGAACGCCCGGGCGCGTTCGGCCATGCCCCGGATGCCGCTGCCCAGCGGCCGCTCCTCCGGAGCACCCTCGCCGTCGTCCTCGATCCGCAGGCGCAGCTCGTCCGCGCGCCAGTCGAGCGCGACCGTGGCCGTACGCGCACCGGAGTGCCGGGTCACATTGGTCAGCGACTCCTGCACGATCCGGTACGCGGCGAGGTCGACCGGCGGCGCCAGCGGTACGGGGGCACCCGTCTGCTCCGTGCGGACGTCGAGGCCCGTGCCCCTGGCCCGCTCCACCAGATCCCCCAGCAGGGCGAGGCCGGAGGTCGGCCCGGTGGGCGCGGCCTCGTCGGCCTGGCGCAGCACCCCGAGAGTGGCGCGCAGCTCGCGCAGGGCGTCCTTGCTGGTGGCCTTCACCGCTTCGAGGGCCTCCTCGGCGGCGGCCAGCGCGACCTGCGGCTCCGGCTTCTTGCTCAGCCGGTGCAGCACGGCCCCCGACTGCACGTTGATCAGCGAGATGCTGTGGCCCAGCACGTCGTGCAGCTCCCGGGCGATCCGCAGCCGCTCCGCCGTGGCGCTCTGCAGGGCCCGCGCCTCCTGCTCCCGCTCGGCGGCGTGCGCCCGCTGCTCCACTTCGTGGAGATAGGCGAGCCGGGTCCGCTGGGCGCGGCCCACGGCGACGAGGCTGATCAGCCAGCCGGCCAGCATCGCGAGAGAGGTGTCGTCGATCTGCCGGTGGCCTTCGTCCTGCCGGATCTCGCCGAGCCCGACGGCGAGCAGCGTGACCGAGGCGAGCGCGACGGCGGCGACGAACCGTCCCTCCGCCGCCGTGGTGTACAGCGCGAGGGCGAAGGTGATCATCAGCGGACCGTCCTGCGCGGACAGCGGGTAGTAGACCGCGCAGGCGAGGAGGGTGACGGCGGCGACGACGACGGGTGCCCGCCGCCGGAAGCAGAGCGCCCCGCAGCCGACCGCGATCAGTGACCAGGCCGCGACCGTACGGCCCGCGGACTCGCCCTCGTACCCCGCGGAGAGCAGCGTCCAGACGGCCACGACGAGGGCCACGACGAGTGCCACGACGGCATCGGCGACCCGCGGGGACACGCGGCCGCCACGGTCGCGGGAGGGGAGGGCCATGCGAGGAAGGATAGGCGGGCGCGGGGCGGCGGGCGCCCGTCGACCGGTGACCGCGGCACCGCGTGGTGCGCTTGACACTAAAATCGAACATCCATTCTTATGGGGTTCCGGCCCTTGGAATCGCGGGGTTGTGGGCGAGTTATCCACAGGTCGGAGGGACGCCGGGGCCCATTGTCAGTGGCAGGGGTTAGCGTCTTTCACATGAAGCGATCGACTCAAGCAAACCGGGTGGAACCCATGGCAGGTACCGACCGCGAGAAGGCACTCGAAGCCGCGCTCGCGCAGATTGAACGGCAATTCGGCAAGGGTGCCGTGATGCGCATGGGCGACCGCACCCAGGAGCCGATCGAGGTGATCTCCACCGGCTCGACCGCCCTCGACGTCGCGCTCGGCGTCGGCGGACTGCCCCGCGGCCGTGTCGTGGAGATCTACGGTCCGGAGTCCTCCGGTAAGACGACCCTGACGCTGCACGCCGTGGCGAACGCCCAGAAGGCCGGCGGTCAGGTCGCCTTCGTCGACGCCGAGCACGCCCTCGACCCCGAGTACGCGAAGAAGCTCGGTGTCGACATCGACAACCTCATCCTGTCCCAGCCGGACAACGGCGAGCAGGCCCTCGAGATCGTCGACATGCTGGTCCGCTCCGGCGCCCTCGACCTCATCGTCATCGACTCCGTCGCGGCGCTCGTCCCGCGCGCGGAGATCGAGGGCGAGATGGGCGACTCGCACGTGGGTCTCCAGGCCCGCCTGATGAGCCAGGCGCTCCGGAAGATCACCAGCGCGCTGAACCAGTCCAAGACCACCGCGATCTTCATCAACCAGCTCCGCGAGAAGATCGGCGTGATGTTCGGCTCGCCGGAGACCACGACCGGTGGCCGTGCCCTGAAGTTCTACGCCTCGGTGCGCCTCGACATCCGCCGTATCGAGACCCTCAAGGACGGCACGGACGCGGTCGGCAACCGCACCCGCGTCAAGGTCGTCAAGAACAAGGTCGCGCCGCCCTTCAAGCAGGCCGAGTTCGACATCCTCTACGGCCAGGGCATCAGCCGCGAGGGCGGTCTGATCGACATGGGCGTGGAGCACGGCTTCGTCCGCAAGGCCGGCGCCTGGTACACGTACGAGGGCGACCAGCTCGGCCAGGGCAAGGAGAACGCCCGCAACTTCCTGAAGGACAACCCCGATCTCGCCAACGAGATCGAGCGGAAGATCAAGGAGAAGCTGGGCGTCGGCGTCCGGCCGGGAGCCGCGACGGCCGAGGCGGGCACGGACGCCGCGGGCACCACGGAGCCGGCCGCCGCGGACGACACGGCCAAGTCCGCCCCGGCGGCCAAGGCCACCAAGGCGACCAAGGCCCCGGCGGCCAAGAGCTGAGCCAGTGACCGGTCGCACCGAATGGCCGGGCGACAGCGCCGACTCGTCGAGGGCCGAGAAGGAGCTGTCGCCCCAGGATCCGGCTGAGCGGGCGCGGGCGATCTGCCTGCGCCTGCTCACCGGGACCCCCCGCACGCGTAAGCAGCTCGCCGACGCCCTCCGCAAGCGCGAGATCCCCGACGACATCGCCGAAGAGGTCCTCTCGCGCTTCGAGGACGTCGGGCTGATCGACGACGCCGCCTTCGCCGACGCGTGGGTGGAGTCCCGGCATCACGGGCGCGGACTCGCCCGCCGCGCCCTCGCCCGCGAACTGCGCACCAAGGGCGTCGACGCCTCGCTCATCCAGGAGGCGGTGGGGCAACTGGACTCCGAGCAGGAGGAGATCACCGCGCGCGAGCTCGTCGATCGCAAGCTCCGCGCCACCCGCGGCCTCGACAGGGACCGCCGGCTGCGACGGCTCGCTGGGATGCTCGCCCGCAAGGGCTATCCGGAGGGCATGGCGCTACGGGTCGTCCGCCAAGCCCTTGAGACCGAGGGCGAGGACACCGACGGCCTGGAGGAACCCTTCTAGCCGGGGCAGCGGATGGAGGCGGGGTGCGGCGCGCGCCGCTGTCCTCGCCCCGCGCCGTACCGCTAGGTCGTCGTGCCCGGCGGGACGACCGGGAGGCCCGCCGCCTTCCACGCCTGGAAGCCGCCGATCACGTCCGTAGCCCGGTGCAGCCCCAGCTGCCGCAGCGAGGCCGCCGCCAGCGAGGACGCGTACCCCTCGTTGCAGAACACCACCACCCGCAGGTCATGGCCGACCGCCTCCGGCGCGCGGTGGCTGCCCCACGGGTCGAGCCGCCACTCCAGCTCGTTGCGCTCCACGATCAACGCGCCGGGAATCAGCCCGTCCCGCTCCCGCAGCGCCGCGTACCGGGTGTCGACCAGAAGCGCGTCACCCGCCTCGTACGCCTCATGGGCCGCGCGCGGCTCGATCCGGTCCAGGCCGGACCTGACCCGCTCGAGAAGCTCGTCGATTCCCACCCGTTCGGCCGCCTCGTACGCGCTCACTGCCAGTCCTCCGGACGCTCGACCTGCTCAAGACGGAGCACCGCGCCCGACCGGCTGAAGCGCCGGATCAGTGGGAGCGGCGGATAGTACGCGTGGACCGACACCGCGTGCGTGTCGCCGGACCCGTTGAGCACCTCGTGCACATGGTGCTGCCCGAACGCACGCCCCTTGCCCGCCGGCAGCCGCCGCTCACGGTCGACGCCGTCGGCCAGTTCCAGGGTCTTCCAGCCACCCGAAGGAAGCCGGACCGTGAGGGAGTTCTCCGTCAGGGTGCCGCGCGCCGTGGTGAACGCGCCCTGGGACTCGGCGTGGTCGTGCCACCCCGTGCCCGTGCCGGGCGGCCAGCCGATGAGCCAGGCCTCGCTGCCGCCGGGGCCCTCCAGCCGTACCCAGGTCCGGCCCTCGGGGTCGAGCGGCAACGAGTCGATCAGTTCGGTGTCCGCTGCCGTCCGACGGACGAAGTCCAGAAGGTCGGCGGCGGTGGGCGCGGCGGTGGACGCGGAGGCGGACACGCCGGATGGCGCGGGGACATGCTGGGGCACGGAGGACCGTCCTGAGGTTCGCGGGAGAAGCGCGAGACGGCGCACCGACCTGGTCGGCGGCGGAGTTCACGCGAAGGAGGGCGAATTCAGCAGGACGGGCGACACACGCAGCCCGCGAAACGGAGGAGATCCATATGGACCCTCCGCCACAGGCGCACATCGGTGTCGGTCACGCTCCGGAGTACACCATGCGCGCCCGCGAGGGTCAATCGATGTCCGCGGTACGGTCGCTCTTCGCCACCCCAGAAGCGACCCCGCTCGCCGCGGTCTCCGCCTTCCCTCCCCGGGTCGCGTCCGCCGCCGCGTACAGCTCGTCGGGCCGGACCCCGGGGAACGAGGCGACCAGATGCCCGTCCGGACGTACGAGCAGGACCGTGTGGGCCACGGCCCCCGGATACGCCTCCGTGACCAGCAGCTCCGCCTTCACCGGCAGGGCCCGGACCGCCTCCACGAGCCGTGGCATCACGCCCGCGCTCATCCAGTGCCGCCGGTCCCACACACCCGTGCCGGGCGCGACGAGCACCACCAGGAGCCGCCCCCGGCCGAGCCGGTCCCGGAGCCGTACCGTCGTGCCGTCCGGCGCCGTCACGCGGACGTCCTCGACCGGCGCGCCGGCCCCCGTGCCCACCGCGTTCCGTGACGCCCCGGCGTCCTGGGGTGCGAGGGGGGAGTGCGGGTACGCGGGGGGCGCGCCCAGTGGGCCGCGCCCCAGATGGCCATCCGTCAGCAGGGTGTCGTGACCACGTGAGCCACCGGGCAGATACGTCCGCAGCCCGCCACCCCCGCGCAGCACCGGCAGCGACTGGTCGGCGGCCCGCAGTCGGGAGGCGACGGCGGCCCGCCGCTCGCTCTGGTAGCTGTCGAGGAGCGTGTCCGAGGCGCCGTGGTGCCAGGCGTAGGCGAGCTTCCACGCCAGGTTGTCGGCGTCCCGCAGCCCCTCGTCGAGGCCCTGCGTCCCGACCGCGCCGAGGAGATGGGCCGCGTCGCCCGCCAGGAAGACCCGGTCCACGCGCCAGCGCCGCGCGAGCCGGTGGTGCAGCGTGTGGACACCGGTGTCGATCAACTCGTACGGGGGTGTCTCGCCGCCGCACCAGCCGGCCAGGGTCTCGCGGATCTTGGAGACGAGCGCATCCGGGGTGACGAGATCGCCGCGCGGCGGCAGCAGCCAGTCGATCCGCCAGACCCCGTCCGGCAACGGGCGGGCCGTGACCTCTTCGCCGCCTCCTCGCCATGGCGGCTGACGGTGCAGCAGGGCCTCGCCCGGCCAGGGGAGTTCCACGCGCAGCGCCGCCACCGCGTGCCGCTCCACCGCCGTACGGCCGGGGAAGCGGATCGAGAGCAGTTTGCGCACCGTGGAGCGGGCGCCGTCGCAGCCGACCAGATGGCTGCCGCGCCACCACGTCCCGTTGGCCCCGGTGCCGGAACCACGGGTGTGCGCCGTGACACCGCTCGCGTCCTGCTCGATCGTGTCGAGGCGGGCGTCGCCGACGAGCTGGATCAGCTCCTGCCCGGCGATCGCGTCGCGCAGTCCCCGGGCGAGGGCGTGCTGGGGGATGTGGAGCGGAGCCGCCGGGCCCTCGTCGTCACTCTCCGTACCGCCGAGGCCGAGACTCAGCTCGATGTGCCTCATCTGTTGCTTGCGGCGCAGAGAGCGCCACCCGACCCAGCGGACCCCCTCGTCACGCAGAGTGGCGCAGCCCAGCCGCTCCACCATCGCGGCCATGTCGGCCCGCAGCACGACGGTTCGTGCGGGCCGCGGTTCCTCCTTGCCGGGGCCCTCGTCGAGCACGACGGTGGGCACACCCTGCGAGGCCAGGGCAAGGGAGAGCGCGAGGCCCACGGGCCCCGCGCCGACGATGATCACCGGGTCCACGGCGCGGCTCCTGAAGGCCGTTCGGTCATGCGGGTAGCACAGCGAAGTGTGGCGCGAGCCCGGTGCGTGATCACAGAACGTATGCAACCCATTGCGGGTGCTTGCGTCAAGCGACGGGGGCAGCGGCGCGACCGCCACTGCCCCCGGATGATGTCACATACTGTCAGTTCTTCGTGATACCGGGCCCGTCGGCCCCGTCGCCGCGGTGCGACCCGTCTCCGCCGGGCGCCACACCGTCGAAGCCTCCCGGGGCCTCGGTGCGGGTCGGCGGGATCAGCACGGCCTCGTTGCCCTGGGCGACCCCCGTAACGCCGGCTTCGGAGACGGCGATCCCGGTCTTCGCCCGGCGGCCCCGCTTCTCGATCCATGTGGCGAGCGCGGAGAGCGCCAGGCAGAGCGCGATGTAGATGGCGCCGAAGACCACGATGGTGGAGACGTACGGGTACTGGCCGTTGACCTGCGTGTTGGAGGCGATCAGCCGGGCCGAGTAGAGCAGCTCGGGGTAGAGGATGACGAAGCCGAGCGAGGTGTCCTTCAGCGTGACCACCAGCTGGCTGATGATCGTCGGCAGCATGGCCCGGACGGCCTGCGGCATCAGGACGGTCGTCATGACCTGCGTCTTGCTCATGCCCAGGGCGTACGCGGCCTCGCGCTGCCCCTTCGGCACGGAGTTCACGCCGGCGCGCAGGACCTCGGCCTGGACACAGCCGTTGTAGATCGACAGGCCGATGGCCAGGGCCCACATCGAGTAGTCGGTGAGGAAGGCGACCCAGACGGCGTAGATCGTGATCAGCAGCGGGATCGACCGGAACAGCTCGATGAAGCCGGTGGCCACGACGCGGATCGGCGCGTGGTCGGAGAGCCGGGCGACGGCGAGCAGGACACCGAGCACGAGCGAGCCGACCGCCGCGAGGCCGAAGGCCTTGAGGGTGGCGAGGAGGGCGTCGGCGATGTTCTGCCGGATGCCCGCGTAGTTGAAGATGTCCCACATCGCGGGGTCGAGATGACCCTTGTCGGCCAGCCGGAGCACGCTCACGGCGAGCAGCGCGACGATGGCGACGGTGCCCACGACGGCGAAGATCCGGTTGCGGACACGCGCCTTGGGGCCCGGGGAGTCGTAGAGAACGCTGGCACTCATCGGGCGACCTCCATGCGGCGCTCAAGGAGACGGAAGATCCCGCTGATGGTGAAGGTGACGACCAGGTACGCGGCGGCCACCCAGGCGAAGATGGGGCCGATGGCGTAGCCCTGCTCGCTCATCAGCGTCTGCCAGCCGAAGAGCTCGGTGACGCTGAAGGCGCCCGCGATGGCCGAGTTCTTGGTGAGCGCGATGAAGATCGAGCTCAGCGGCGGCAGCACGGTCCGGGTGGCCTGCGGCAGCACGATCATCCGGAGCGTCTGCGAGAAGGTCATGCCCAGCGAGCGGGCGGCCTCCGCCTGACCGATCGGCACCGTGCTGATGCCGGAGCGGACGGCCTCGCAGATGAACGCGGAGGTGTAGAACCCGAGCGCCAGCGAGCCGAGCACGAAGGGGCTCATGCCCGGGAACAGGATCTCGGGGATGACGAAGAACGAGACGAGGAAGAGCAGCGTCAGCGGGGTGTTGCGCAGAAGCGTGACCCAGGCGGTCCCGAAGAAGCGCAGCGGCGGGACGGGCGAGACCCGGAAGCCGGCGACGACGACGCCGAGGACCAGCGCGATGACCGAGCTGACGGCGGTGATCGACACGGTTCCTATGAAGCCGTCGCGGAACTCCGGGAAATGGTCGAGCAGTACGTTCATGAGGTCTCCGCGTCGGCTGTCAGCGGCTTACGGGCAGGAGGAGGGGCGCCCCGTACTCCCGTACGGGGCGCTCGACTTCGGGCGAAGGATCAGTAGCGGACGAGCGCCGGCGGCTCGACGTACGCGGAGCCCGAGAGACCCAGGGTCGCCTCGTAGATCTTCTTGTACGTGCCGTCCTTGATGTGCGCGTCGAGGATGTCGCTGATCTTGTCGCGCAGGACCTTGTCGTCCTTGTTCATGCCGACGCCGTAGGGCTCCTCGGTGAAGGGCTTGCCGACGACCTTGAGCTTGCCGGCGTTGGCGGCGGCGTAGCCCTTGAGGATCGCGTCGTCGGTGGTGACCGCGTCGACCTGCTTGGTGAGCAGCTGCTGCACGCAGTCCGAGTACTTCGCCAGCTCGGTGGTCTGGGCGCCGTACTGGGGCTTCTTGATCTCCTGCAGCGGGGTCGAGCCCGTGATGGAGCAGACCTTCTTGCCCTTGAGGGTCTCCGGACCGGTGATCGCGGTCTCGTCCTTGCGGACCAGGAGGTCGGCGCCGGCCTTGTAGTACGGACCCGCGAAGCCGACCTGCGCCTTGCGCTTGTCGTTGATCGTGTACGTGCCGACGTAGTAGTCGACCTGGCCCGTCGAGATCGCCGTCTCACGGAGCTTGGAGTCGACGGTCTTCCACTCGATCTTGTCCTCGGTGAAGCCGAGGTCGGCCGCGATCATCTTCGCGATCTCGATGTCGAAGCCGGACCGCTCCTTGGTGGCCTGGTCCTCGAAGCCGAGGTACGGCTGGTCGGCCTTGGAGCCGATGATCAGCTTGCCGCGCTTCTGCGCCTCCTTGAAGGTGGGCGACTCCAGCTTCACATCGGTGGCGACGATGTACTTGGGGAGCTGGGGGGCGCTCGAGTCGCCGGGCTTCACGGCGGGCTTGTCGCCGGCGGAGCCCTCCTTGCCACCACAGGCGGTCGCGGTGAGAGCCAGAACGGCGACGGCCACGGCCGCGGACTTGCGGAGCTTCATGGTGAACATCCCTTGGTTCGTGGGTTGTTGGTCGGCAGGGTGAATCATGAGGGCTGACCGTCGTCAGTGGTGCAGGATTTTCGAGAGGAAGTCCTTCGCCCGGTCGCTTCGCGGGTTGCTGAAGAACTGGTCGGGCGTGGCCTGTTCGACGATCTTGCCGTCCGCCATGAACACCACGCGGTTGGCGGCGGAACGCGCGAAACCCATCTCATGGGTGACGACGACCATCGTCATGCCGTCACGCGCCAGCTGCTGCATGACCTCGAGAACCTCGTTGATCATCTCGGGGTCGAGGGCCGACGTCGGCTCGTCGAACAGCATGACCTTGGGGTCCATCGCCAACGCCCGCGCGATCGCGACACGTTGCTGCTGACCCCCGGAGAGCTGAGCCGGGTACTTGTCCGCCTGGGTGCCGACACCCACGCGGTCCAGCAGGGCGCGGGCCTTGGCCTCGGCGGCGCCCTTCGTGCTCTTGCGAACCTTGATCTGGCCCAGCATCACGTTCTCGAGCACGGTCTTGTGCGCGAAGAGATTGAAGGACTGGAACACCATGCCGACGTCGGCGCGCAGCCGGGCCAGCTCCTTGCCCTCCTGGGGCAGCGGCCGGCTGTCGATCGTGATGGTGCCGGAGTCGATCGTCTCCAGGCGGTTGATGGTGCGGCACAGTGTGGACTTACCGGAACCCGAAGGCCCGATGACGACCACGACTTCGCCCCGGGCGATCGTCAGGTCGATGTCCTGGAGCACATGCAACGCGCCGAAGTGCTTGTTCACGTTGGACAGCACGACCAGGTCGCCCGCCGCCGCAACGGCGTCTTCCGAGCCCTTGGTCACTGACACTCCGCTCATCGGCTTTTTGCTCCGTCCTCCTCGGTTGGGGAGGACACTAGGCACGCGGTGCGACGAGCGTCATTACATCTGAGCGGAAATTGAGGATAACGATACGGCCTCAACCGGACACACTGCGTGAACGGGGCGTGCGACGGCGTACCGGGTGCATAACAGAAACCCCCTCGTCACAGGGGGAGACTTGACTGTGACACCGACCATCGGCGTTCATGCCCTGGTACACCGATAGCCATCACGCGATCACGAAGCCACCGGAGGGGGGCCATGAGACTCCTGCTCGTCGAAGACGACGATCATGTCGCTGCGGCCCTGTCCGCCGTACTGGCGAAGCACGGGTTCGCGGTCACGCACGCCCGGAACGGCGAGGAGGCGCTCCAGGCGGTGCTGCCCGCCGCGCACGGCGAGCGCCCCTCGTACGGGGTGATCCTGCTCGACCTCGGTCTGCCCGACCAGGACGGCTACCAGGTCTGCGGCCGGATCCGTAAGCTCACCGCGACCCCCGTGATCATGGTGACCGCGCGCGCCGACGTACGGTCCCGGATACACGGCCTCAACCTCGGGGCCGACGACTACGTGGTCAAGCCGTACGACACCGGGGAACTGCTCGCCCGGATCCACGCCGTCAGCCGGCGCAACGCGGGCGGCGACGAGGCCGGCACGGCAGGCGACGACGCGGCGCTGCGGCTCGGCTCCGTCGTCATCGAGCTGCCCACCCGCCGCGTCAGCGTGGACGGCACGCCGGTCCAGCTCACCCGCAAGGAGTTCGACCTGCTGGCCCTGCTCGCGCAGCGCCCCGGTGTGGTGTTCCGGCGTGAGCAGATCATCAGCGAGGTCTGGCGCACCAACTGGGAGGGGACCGGCCGCACGCTCGAGGTGCATGTCGCCTCGCTGCGCTCCAAGCTGGCCATGCCCGCCCTCATCGAGACCGTGCGCGGCGTGGGCTACCGCCTGGTCCCCCCGGCCGCGTAGCAGCCCGGGCCCCGCGTGCGCACACGTCTCCTCCCGCTTCTCCTCGTCCTGATGGCCGGGGTGCTGCTCGCCCTCGGCTTCCCGCTCGCCGCGAGCCTCGCCGCGGCCGAGCAGCAGCGCGTGGTCGTCGACCGTCTCGACGACGCGGCGCGGTTCGCCGCGCTCGCCCAGTTCGTCAGCGAGTCCGAACCCACGGTGGACGAGCGCCGCACCACCCTCAGGGGTGAACTCGCCAGCTACCACGACGTGTACGGCATCAGGACCGGCATCTTCTACCGCGACAACCGGGCCATGGCTGCCGCGCCCCAGGACTGGGTCGTCCCGTACGAGGGCGAGGGCCGCCGCGCCTTCAACGAGGCGCTGCTCGGACGCCGCAGCCACGACCCGCCGCAGGTGTGGCCGTGGCAGCCGCACGCCCGTCTCACTATCGCCTCTCCGGTCGTACGGGACGGTGACGTCGTCGCCGTCGTGGTGACCGACTCGCCCACCGGACAGCTGCGTTCCCGCATCCTGAGCGGCTGGCTGATCATCGCGGCCGGGGAGTCGGCCGCGATGCTGCTCGCCGTCGGCGCCGCCTTCCGGCTCACCGGCTGGGTGCTGCGGCCGGTCCGCGTCCTGGACGCGGTCACCCACGACATCGCCACCGGCCGGATGAAGTCCCGGGTCGCCGCGGCCGGCGGACCGCCCGAACTGCGCCGTCTGGCCCGCTCGTTCAACGAGATGGCCGACAACGTCGAGGACGTTCTCGAGCAGCAGCGGGCCTTCGTCGCCGACGCCTCGCACCAGCTGCGCAACCCGCTCTCGGCGCTGCTGCTCCGTATCGAACTGCTCGCCCTGGAGCTCCCCGAGGGCAACGAGGAGATCGCCTCCGTCCGCACCGAGGGCAAGCGGCTCGCCCAGGTCCTCGACGATCTGCTGGGCCTCGCGCTCGCCGAGCACGCCGCCGCCGACCTGCGGCTCACCGACATCGGCGCGCTCGCGGCCGAGCGGGTGGCGGCGTGGCGTCCGCTCGCCGAGGAGAAGGGTGTACGGCTCGGGGGAGAGCGGCGGGCGGTGACGGCCTGGGCGGACCCGGTGGCGCTCTCCAGCGCGCTCGACGCGGTGATCGACAACGCGCTGAAGTTCACCCCGGAAGGGGAGGAGGTCACGGTCGCCGTGGCGTCCGAGGGCGACAGCTGCACGGTCGTGGTGGCGGACGCGGGGCCGGGGCTCACGCCGGAGGAGCTCGACCGGGTCGGCGACCGCTTCTGGCGCAGCAACCGCCACCAGAACATCAAGGGCTCGGGGCTCGGTCTGTCGATCGCCCAGGTCCTGCTCGCGGCGGGCGGCGGCTCGATCGCCTACGCGCCGAACGAGCCGCACGGGCTGCGCGTGACGGTCACGGTACCGAGGACGGGGCCGCAGGGGCGTTGAGGGTGCTCGGCGGGTGCTCGTCGGCGCCTGTCAGCCGCTCGGGGTGCCGTGAGGCAGAGGCGTTCGGGGGCTACGGCCGACGGGTATGCCTGACGGCTGCGGCTGCGGCTGCGGCTGCGGCTGCGGCTACGGCTTCACGGAGCGGTAGTAGCGGCGTGCGCCCTCGTGCAGGGACAGCGGTTCCGTGTAGATCGCGGTGCGCAGATCCACCAGCTGGGCGGGGTGGACCTGGCCGCCGATCCGGTCCCGGCTTCTGATCACCGTACGGGTCAAACCTTCCACCAGCGCCGAATCGGCCGTGTCCGTCGTCACGAGCAGGTTGGCCACGGCCACCGTCTCCACCGGCTGACCGTCCTGCGCCTGCTTGTACGCGTCCGCCGGGATGACCGCTGACCGGTAGTGACGGGTCGACTCGCCCACGTCGTGCAGCTTGTCCACCAAGGCCATGTCCATCGAGACCAGCCGCACCGGCATGCGCTCGGACAGCGCCTGGACGGCCTGTGTGGGCAGACCGCCCGACCAGAAGAACGCGTCCAGCTCCCCGCGCTCCAGCAGGTCCGGCATGGTGTCGATACCGGCCGACACCGGCTTGATGTCGGTGCCGGGGGCGAGTCCGCCCGCCGCGAGCACCCGATCCGCGATGAGCCGGACGCCGGATCCCTCCTGACCGACTCCGACGCGCAGCCCGCGCAGATCGGCGATGGACCGGACGGGCGATGTCTTGGGGACGACGAGCTGGACGTAGTCGTCGTAGAGGCGGGCGGAGCCCCGGAGCCGGTCGAAGCCGGGCTTCCGGTCGTGCTGGTACTGGGCCACGGCGTCGGCCGTCGCGATGGTGAAGTCCGCCTCGCCCGAGGCCAGCCGCGCGAGGTTCTGCTGGGAGCCCTCGCTGTTCTTGAGCGTTATCGAGACATCCGGCAGATCGGTGGCGAGGGCCTGCCGCAGCAGCTCGCCGTACCGCTGGTACACCCCGGTGGGCACGCCCGTACTGACGGTGACCCGGCCACTCGGCGCCGGGGGACCGAAAGGAACCAGCCACCACACCAGCAGCCCGCACACCACCAGAAGCGCCGCCGACACCTGGAACAGGCGGCGGCGGGCGGCACGGGAGAGGGCGGTGAGCATGGCGCGATCCTGCCAGTTCCCTCCCCGCTCTGGCCAGGCCCGCTTCCGAGCCGCCGGCCGTGAGGGCGGGTGGGCACGCGCGCGTGGGGGTGGGCTGTGCCGGTGCCCTGCCGGTGTTCCGCTCGTCAGAGGCCGGTCGCCTGGGTCCGCAGCCACGCGAGCAGCGCGGCGATCCGGGCGTCCCGCTCCGGCGGTCGCGGGCTGAGCAGGTGGTATCCCGTGCCGTCCTCGACCAGTCCGAAGGGCGCCACCAGCTGGCCGCGCACGAGGTCGTCATGGACGAGGGCGTACGGACCGATGGCCACGCCGACGCCGGCGACGGCCGCCTGGAGCGCCAGATAGAAGTGCTCGAAGGTCTGCTCGCCGGCGGGCTCGACGCTTCGACGCGTGATGCGCTGCCAGTCGGCCCACGCCCGGGGCCGTGTGCTCGTGTGCAGGATCGTCACTCCGGCGACCCCGGCCCCGTCCCCGAGCCGCTCCGCCAGGTCGGGGCTGCAGACCGGACCGATCCGTTCCAGAAAGAGGGGAGAGCGGCACACGTCCGCCGGTACGGGAAAGTCGTCGCGGCGCACGGCGACGTCGACGGGGTCCCGCTCGAAGGAGACGGGTCCCCCGCCCGCCGACAGATGCACCGTGAGGTCCGGCACCTGGCTCGCGAGGTCCGGCAGCCGGGGAATGAGCCAGCGCATGAGGAGCGTCGGTTCGCAGGACAGCGCGAGCGGCCCTCCGAGCTCGCGCCGCGCCACCTCTCGGGCCGCCGCGTCGACCTGGTCGAGGGCGTCATGGACGGCGGCCGCGAGGCTACGGGCCTGAGGGGTCGGCCGCAGGGAGCGGGTCCCACGCTCGAAGAGCGTGACACCCAGGGACTTCTCCAGGTTCTGGATCTGGCGGCTGACCGCG
Organism: Streptomyces sp. NPDC022552; assembly: GCF_055561875.1. Taxonomy (NCBI): domain Bacteria; kingdom Bacillati; phylum Actinomycetota; class Actinomycetes; order Kitasatosporales; family Streptomycetaceae; genus Streptomyces; species Streptomyces sp. NPDC022552. The sequence goes on along the minus strand of NZ_JBVHGJ010000012.1, from coordinate 184,117 downwards.
CCGTGGGTCACATGGAGCTCCTCGGCGGCCCGGGTCATGCTCGCGTGCCGCACCGTCGCCTCGAAGGGCAGCAGCGAGTTCAGCGGGGGGAGGTCCGGCCAGCGCATGTGTGAAATCTACTCACAGGTGGGGTGAGAAGGAATCGCTTGTCCAGCGGCTTTCCCGGCGTCAGGGTTGACGTCAGTGGCGATCGCGTCACGAGAACGACCTGAGGAGGACGAGGCATGAGGCGGCTACCCCCGGCGGATCCCGTGACGAGCGTCGCGGTCCTCGCGGACGACCTCACGAGCGCGGGCGACGCCGCGGCACCGTTTCGCGGGACCGGGCACCGGGCGCAGGTCCTGCTGCCGAGAGTCGGCGCGGACGTCGCGGCCCGGGACGGGGTCGTCGCCGTCGACCTCGGCAGCCGCCTGCTCGACGAGGCCACGGCCGTGGCCCTGACCTGGCGGGCCGCGGGCGCCTTCGCGGGTGCCGACCTGCTGATCAAGACCGTCGACTCCACGCTCCGGGGCCATGTGGCGGCCGAGATCCGCGCCGCCCACTCCGGATCCGGCCGACAGGCCGTCGTCGTCGCGCCCGCGTTCCCCGCCGAGGGCAGGACGACGGTCCACGGGATCCAGCACGTCCAGGGCGTGCCCGTGCACGATACGGAGTTCGCCCACGACCCGGTGCACCCGGTCCGCACCTCGGACCTGGCCCGTCTGCTGCCCGAAGCGGAGCTGCTCGGACCGGAGCAGTTCGGGAAGCTGCCCGAGCTGATCGAGGCGGGAGGCGTGTTCGTCTGCTCGGCGGCCACCGACGCCGACCTCGGCCTCCTGGTCTCCTCCGTGCCCCGACCGGACGACGTCCTCTGGGTGGGCTCCCCGGGCCTCGCCGCGGCACTGGCCGCCCGCCACACCCGTGACCCCGCGGTCCCCGCGGCCGAACTCCCGTCTTCCCGCCGTCCGTTGGTCGTGGTCGGCAGCGCGCACCCGGCCACGCGCCGCCAGCTGGACCGGTTGCGTACGCGCGGGGACGTGGGCACGGCCGATACCGGCAACGGCCCGGCCGCGGCCGTCGAGGTCCTGCGGCGATCGGCCGCGCCCATGCTCGCCGTCCACACGCCCGACGCCCGCCGTACGGCATCCGACGCGCTGACGGGCGATCTCGCCGCCGTCGTGAGCGCCTTGGTGGAGGAAGGCCTCGTCGACGGAGTCGTACTGACCGGCGGCGAGACCGCGGTCACCGCGCTCGAAGCCCTCGGGGCCGCCGGTGTCGACCTGGTGGACGAGCCCGAGCCGGGGGTTGCACGGGGCCTGCTGCTCGGCCGGCCCCGCATCCCCGTCCTGATCAAGGCGGGCGGCTTCGGCGACGACGGAACGCTCGACCGTCTCTGTCGCCTCCTCATGGAGGGCGGGCCGGTCTCATGACGCGACCCATCGCCATCACGATGGGCGACCCGAGCGGCGTCGGTCCCGAGATCACCGTCAAGGCGTACGCCGACCCCCGGCGCCGCCCTCCGGTCGTGGTCATCGGCGATCCGGACACCCTCGCCCGGGCCTGCCGCGTCACGGGTACCGAACTGACCCCGCGACCGATCTCCGCCGTCGCCGAAGCGGCCCACAGTCCGGGAGTGATGGACGTCCTCCCCGTAGGCGCGCTCCCCGCGGACCTACCGCTCGGCACGGTGGACGCCCGTTCCGGAGCCGCCTCGTTCCAGTACGTACGCCGAGGCATCGAGCTCGCCCTCGAAGGCGAGATCCGGGCGCTGACCACGGCACCGATCAACAAGGAGGCGCTCAGGCTGGCAGGGCTGCCCTACCCGGGCCACACCGAGATCCTCGCCGAGCTCTCGGGCACCGAGGACTACGCCATGATGATGGCCAACGACGAGCTCCGCGTGGTCCTGGTCACCGTCCACCGGTCACTGCGCTCGGCACTCGACTCCCTCACCACCGCCCGTGAGCTGGAGATCATCCGGATCACGCACCGGACGCTCCTGGCCGGCCGCGCCAAGGGCGCCCGTCCCCGCATCGCCGTCGCCGCCCTCAACCCCCATGCCGGTGAGAACGGGCTCTTCGGCCGAGAGGACCTCGACATCATCGAACCGGCCGTGCGCGCCGCTCGGCGGGAAGGCATCGACGCCAGCGGCCCCTGGGCCGCCGACACGGTCTTCATGCGCGCCCGTGCGGGCGAGTTCGACGTGGTGGTCGCGCAGTACCACGACCAGGGGCTCATACCGGTCAAGTACCTGGGCCTGGAGCACGGCGTCAACATCACCATCGGCCTGCCGTTCGTGCGGACCAGCGTCGACCACGGCACCGCCTTCGACCTCGTCGGTCAGGGCACCGCCGACCACACCAGCCTGCTGACCGCCCTGCACCAGGCGGACGAACTGGCCCAGCCACCCGCACCCGAGCCGGAGGACCCCCGTGGACTTCATCTTCATGCTCACCCGTGACGACAGGACCGTCACGGACTGCCTCGACGTCCTCGACACCGTCCGGGATCTCGGCATCGGCCACCTCGGTTTCAAGGACGTCGGAGTCGAAGCGGCCACCCTCGACCGGCTCCACCGGCAGATCAAGGACATGGGCGCCACCAGCTACCTCGAAGTGGTCAGCACCACCCGCGACGAAGCCCTCACCTCCGTCCGGCACGCCGTCGACCTCGGCGTCGACCGGCTCATGGGCGGCACCTGGATCGACGAGACGCTGGCACTCCTCGCCGGCACCGGCATCGAGTACCTCCCCTTCGCCGGTGAACCGGCCGGCCACCCCACCCGCCTCGCGGGTGGCCCCGACCGGGTCGCCGAGGACTGCCGCCGGGCCGAGGCCGCAGGCTGCGCCGGCGTCGACCTCCTCGCCTACCGGGCCACCGACGCGGACCCCCTCGACCTCGTCCGCGCCGCCCGAGCGGCCACCACGGGGCGCCTGGTCGTGGCCGGCAGCATCGCCACCAGGGCCCGGATACAGGACCTGGCGGCCGCCGGAGCCGACGCCTTCACCATCGGATCGGCCGCCTTCGACGGCTCCCTGCGCCCCGACGCGGGCACGCTCGCCGCCCAGCTCAGGGAGGCCCTCGAAGCCGCCGGGAGCGCCCCCGTACCGTCGCGATGGCAGCGTGGGCCGGGGCAATCCCCGGCACCGCATACCCTTGTTCCATGACCAGCAGCGACCGGAGCCAGGCAGTGGACGTCCAGCGAACCTACGAAGTACGCACCTATGGGTGCCAGATGAACGTCCACGACTCCGAGCGGCTCTCCGGTCTGCTGGAGGACGCCGGCTACGTCCGCGCCCCCGAGGGCTCGGACGGCGACGCCGACGTCGTCGTCTTCAACACCTGCGCGGTCCGTGAGAACGCCGACAACAAGCTCTACGGCAACCTGGGCCGGCTCGCCCCCAGGAAGACCTCGCGCCCGGGCATGCAGATCGCCGTGGGCGGCTGCCTGGCCCAGAAGGACCGCGACACCATCGTCAAGAAGGCCCCCTGGGTCGACGTCGTCTTCGGCACGCACAACATCGGCAAGCTGCCGGTCCTCCTGGAGCGCGCCCGCGTCCAGGAAGAGGCCCAGATCGAGATCGCGGAGTCGCTGGAGGCCTTCCCCTCCACGCTGCCGACCCGTCGCGAGTCCGCGTACGCCGCCTGGGTCTCGATCTCCGTCGGCTGCAACAACACGTGCACCTTCTGCATCGTCCCGGCGCTGCGCGGCAAGGAGGAGGACCGCCGCCCCGGCGACATCCTCGCCGAGATCGAGGCCCTGGTGGCCGAGGGCGTCTCCGAGATCACCCTCCTCGGCCAGAACGTCAACGCGTACGGCTCCGACCTGGGCGACCGCGAGGCGTTCTCCAAGCTGCTGCGTGCCTGCGGCGGGATCGAGGGCCTGGAGCGGGTCCGCTTCACCTCGCCGCACCCCCGCGACTTCACGGACGACGTCATCGCCGCGATGGCCGAGACCCCGAACGTGATGCCGCAGCTCCACATGCCGCTTCAGTCCGGCTCGGACACGGTCCTCAAGGCCATGCGCCGCTCCTACCGGCAGGAGCGTTTCCTCGGCATCATCGAGAAGGTGCGCGCCGCCATCCCGCACGCCGCCATCTCCACCGACATCATCGTGGGCTTCCCCGGCGAGACCGAGGAGGACTTCGAGCAGACGATGCACACGGTCCGTGAGGCCCGCTTCGCCAACGCCTTCACCTTCCAGTACTCCAAGCGGCCCGGGACCCCCGCGGCCGAGATGGACGGGCAGATTCCCAAGGAGGTCGTGCAGGCGCGCTACGAGCGCCTCGTCGCGCTCCAGGAGGAGATCTCCTGGGAGGAGAACAAGAAGCAGGTCGGCCGGACGCTGGAGGTCATGGTCGCCGAGGGCGAGGGCCGCAAGGACGGCACCACGCACCGCCTCTCCGGGCGCGCCCCCGACAACCGGCTCGTCCACTTCACCAAGCCGGACCAGGAGGTCCGCCCGGGCGATGTGGTGACCGTCGAGATCAGCTACGCCGCCCCGCACCACCTCCTCGCCGAGGGCCCGACGACCTCCGTCCGCCGTACCCGCGCGGGCGACGCCTGGGAGAAGCGCAACGCCGAGGCTGCCGCCAAGCCCGCGGGCGTCCTGCTCGGACTTCCGAAGATCGGTGTTCCGGACCCGCTCCCCGCGGCTGCGGCCCCCGCCTGCGGAAGCCACTGACACCGACAACCGACACATCCGGAGCGGGGGGCCGTCATGGGAAAGTGGATCATCGTCGCGCAGCGCGGCAGCAATGGGGACACGTACCGCTGCGAAGTGGTCCGGAGAGTCGCCGGATCACGGGAGGACGCGCAGGAGGCGATGCGCGCCGTCTCGCTCACCTTCTGCGAGCCGTGGCGCGAGAAGTCGCGCGAGGTGTACCAGTACCCCAGTGGTGACAGCTGTCTGCTGATCGTCAGGGGGCTCATGTCGGAGACGCTGATCACGCTGAGCATCGCCGAACAGGTCCACGATTCGGCCGACCCCGCGCCCGCGTCGCCGGAACCGCGGGACAGCGTCCCGCCCATGGACCGGAGCCCGTCGCAGTAGGCTGCGGATCATGCTTGTCGCCGCAGCCGTCTGTCCCTGTCCTCCCCTGCTCGTGCCCGACGTGGCGGCAGGGGCCGCCGGTGAGCTCGACGCGGCCCGGACGGCCTGCGTCGATGCCCTCGGGCTGCTCGCCGCGTCCCGGCCGGACCGGCTCTATGTCGTCGGCCCCGCGGACGAGGGAGCGCACGGAACGTTCCCCGCCGGTTCGACCGGCAGCTTCGCGGGCTTCGGTGTCGACCTCTCCGTACAGCTCGGATCCGGGCCGGCGGGGGAGCGCCGACTGCCCACGTCCCTCGCCGTCGCCGCCTGGCTGCTGCGGCGTGCGGACTGGGCCGACGCTCCCGTCGAAGGGCTCGGGGTCGGAGAGCCGCTGGAGGCCGGCCGATGCGCTTCCACCGGCCGCCGGCTGGCCGTCGCGGCCGACCGTGTCGCGCTCCTGGTCATGGGGGACGGCAGTGCCTGCCGGACCCTCAAGGCGCCCGGCTACCTGGACGAGCGTGCCGCCGCCTTCGACGTGGAGGCCGCCCGGGCGCTGGGCGCGGCGGATGTGGACGCCCTCCTCGGGTTGGACGAGAAGCTGGCGTACGAACTGAAGGCGGCCGGCCGGGCCCCCTGGCAGGTCCTCGCGGGCGCGGCCGAGGGCGCCGGTCTCGACGGCAGGCTGCTGTACGAGGCCGCCCCGTACGGCGTCGGCTACTTCGTCGCCGCCTGGTCGTAGCGACCCGAGCACCCATCACGGAGCGCGCGCAGAACGGCGGACGGCCGCGGAGCATCGCGCGCTCCGTGGCCGTCCGCCGTGTGGGAGGGACCGTCGGGTGACGCCGGGCGGTGAGGCCGGCGGTGATCCCGGACGTCAGGCGTCAGGCGGCCGGCGGGGTGGGCGGCGTCGGCGGGGTCGCCGGACCCTGGCCGCCGCCCGGAACCGTGCCCGGGCCCGCGGTGCCGCCGTGAGCCGTGCCCGGGCCCGCGGTGCCGCCGTCGTCCTTGTGGGCGATCCGCCCCAGGGCGCCCTTGGCCTTGCCGGTGCCCGATTCGATCTTGGCGCTGTACTTGCCCTTGGTCTTCTCGTCGACCACCCTCGCCGCCTTCTCCAGCCCGTGGTCGATCTTGGCCTCATGCTGCTGCGCGAGGTCCGAGACCTTCTCCTTCGCCGGGGCGAGCTTGGCCTTCAATGAATCCAGGAGACCCATGGGTCACCTTCCCTCCGGTGAGTCCGTCTGCCGGGCCCTGTCTCCAGGAACCGCTACTTCCGGGCGCTTTCTCCGGCCTCGTTGTCCGCGGCCTCGTCCGCCGACTGCTGCTTCGGGATCTCGACGGCCTCGACCACCTCGACGGCCTCCACCACGCCTTCCCCGTCGCCCGGTTCCGACACCTCGGCCGGCTCGGCGGTCGAGCCCGCCCCGGTGCCGTCCTTCGTCTCGGCCTCGGTGGCCTCGCCGCTCGGTGCTCCGGCCTCCGCCTCCTCCGGCGCGTCCGTCACGACGACAGCCTGGGCCTCCTCCGTCGACGCCTCGGCAGCTTCCTTGCCCTTCCGCCGAAACATTGCAAAAACGCCCATTTCCACTCCATAGCGTACTCGTGTGGGAAAAGCCCCGCGGCGCCCGGGGCGCCCTGTTGCGCCACCCGGCGCAGCCGGTACGGAAACCGGCGGTCGGAACCTCGCAACTGGCAACGAACCCGGTTGCGCGCCGTCACGTCGCTCATTCGGGGACCTGCCGGGAGGTTTGCGAGACTGTGACGGTGAGAAGTGCAGCTCCCGCCCCGCGGGTCATCGCCGTCGTCGGTCCCACAGCGGCCGGAAAGTCCGATCTGGGCGTATTCCTCGCCCAGCAACTGGGCGGCGAGGTCGTCAACGCCGACTCGATGCAGCTCTATCGAGGGATGGACATCGGTACCGCCAAGCTGACGCTCGAAGAGCGCGGCGGCATCCCGCACCACCTCCTCGACATCTGGGACGTGACGGAGGCCGCCAGCGTCGCCGAGTACCAGCGCCTCGCGCGCGCCGAGATCGACCGGCTGCTCGCCGCGGGCCGTACCCCGATCCTGGTCGGGGGCTCCGGCCTGTACGTCCGGGGCGCCATCGACGCGCTCGAGTTCCCGGGCACCGACCCGGTCGTCCGCGCCCGCCTGGAGGCCGAGCTCGAGGAGCGGGGCTCCGGCGTCCTGCACACCCGCCTCGCCGAGGCCGACCCGGAGGCGGCGCGCGCGATCCTGCCGAGCAACGGCCGCCGCATCGTCCGGGCCCTGGAGGTCATCGAGATCACCGGCAAGCCGTTCACGGCCAATCTGCCCGGCCCGGACTCGGTCTACGACACCGTGCAGATCGGCGTCGACGTGGCCCGCCCCGAGCTCGACGCGCGGATCACCACGCGCGTGGACCGGATGTGGGAGGACGGACTCGTGGACGAGGTGCGCGCCCTGGAGGCGCGCGGACTGCGGGAGGGGCGTACGGCCGCCCGCGCACTCGGCTACCAGCAGGTGCTCGCGGCGCTCGCGGGGGAGTGCACGGAGGACGAGGCGCGCGCGGAGACCGTACGCGCCACCAAGCGCTTCGCGCGCCGCCAGGACTCCTGGTTCCGGCGCGACCCGCGGGTCCACTGGCTGAGTGGAGCGGCGGAAGACCGCGGGGAACTCCCGCGGGATGCGCTGACGTTGGTCGAACGAGCGGTCACAGCCTGATCACGTGATGGCATCGGGACGCCATGCCCGTCATTCCAGGGGTCTCTGGCGTGCCATCATCGAGCATCGATCGACCAAGTGGAGTCCGAGTGGGAGGGCGCGTGGCGATGGAGGCCGGCCCTCGCGACAGAGAACAGCAGGAAGCCGCCCCGGGCGAAGCTCCGGGTGACACGCCCGGTTTGAGCCCGGACGGTCCGGACGAGGCCGAAGGCACGTCCGTCGAGGTCGACGCCGACGAGGTCGAGGTCGAGCTGCGGCCGCAGCGCCGCCTGCGGATCTGGCAGCTCGCGCCCATCGTGGGCCTCGCCGCCCTCGGCTCGCTGATGTTCGCCTTCCCCCTCGCCTTCGGGTCCGGTGACGGCGGTGCCGTCGTCGCCATGCTCGGCCTGCTGATCAGCTCCTGCGCGGCCGGCTGGGGCATGATGGCCGCCCGCAGGGTCGGCTCCGCCTGGCCGGGGCTCCCGGCCCGCGGCTCCGGCGAGCGGCCGAACTGGCGCGTGATCGCCCTGTACGTGTTCTTCAGCGCGCTCCTGGTCGCCCTGGCCGTCTGGCGCGTGGCCCGCCTCCGCTGAGGCGGCCCCGCCTGAGGGGTGGATCTTCCGGGCGACTGTCGGACCCGGCCCGTACAGTTGATCCCGTGACCACGACACAGACCTCAGGCATCGCATTCCTCAAGGGCCACGGAACCGAGAACGACTTCGTGATCCTCCCGGACGCCGACAACGCCATCGAGCTGCCGGCCGCCGTCGTCGCGCGGATCTGCGACCGACGGGCCGGTATCGGCGGCGACGGTGTGCTGCACGTGGTCCGCAGCGCGGCCCACCCCGAGGCCCGCGCCATGGCCGAAGAGGCCGAGTGGTTCATGGACTACCGCAACGCGGACGGCTCGGTCGCCGAGATGTGCGGCAACGGTGTCCGCGTCTTCGCCCGCTATCTGGAGCACGCCGGACACATCACCGCCGGCGAGGTCGCCGTCGCCACGCGTGGCGGGGTCAAGCGCGTCCACCTGGACAAGGACGGCTCCGTCACCGTCGCCATGGGCCGCGCCCGGCTCCCCGAGGACGGCGTCACCGTCACCGTCGACGGCCGCAGCTGGTCCGCCCGCAACGTGAACATGGGCAATCCGCACGCCGTCGCGTTCGTCGAGTCCCTCGACCACGCCGGTGATCTGTTCACCGAGCCCCCGTACGCTCCGGCCGAGGTTTTCCCGGACGGTGTGAACATCGAGTTCGTCGCCGACCGCGGCACGCGCCACGTGGCCATGCGCGTCCACGAGCGCGGTGCCTCCGAGACCCGTTCCTGCGGCACGGGCGCCTGCGCCGTCGCCGTTGCCACCGCCCGCCGTGACGGCGTCGACCCCTCGGTGAGCGGTGAGCCCGTCGCGTACACCGTGGACGTCCTCGGCGGGTCGCTGACCATCACCGAGCACCCCGACGGTGAGGTGGAGATGACCGGTCCGGCCGTCATCGTCGCCGAAGGCACCATCGACCCCGCCTGGCTCGCCGACCACTGAGCCTCCGGCACGCTCACCGATAAGACCGGTAAGCACCAAAAGCACCCGACGGACAGATTCGAAACAGTCAACGACTGATCCTTCGCTCGAATGGGTGATCCGTTTCACGCTGAGCGAGAGCAGCACTGCGCCACGTGGTGGGGTCGGTAGCATCAAGCACCGGCCCCGCGGGCACGCCTTGCCCGTCCACCGCCGGTCGACGTCGCCGGAGGTGCCCCATGAGTGCAGAGGCCACCAACCCTGTGAGCGCAGCGGAGGCCACGGGCTCCGACGCTCCCCGCAGTCGCGGCCGCGCCCGTGCGAGGCTCGACCTCCGTCGGCTGGGCCGCGCCGCACTGCTCGGACCCACCACCAGGGACCGGCTGCCCGACGCCATCGGGCATGTGGCGGAGGCCCATCGGGCCCACCATCCCGACGCCGATCTGGCCGTGCTGCGCCGCGCGTACGTCCTGGCCGAGTCCTCCCACCGCGGACAGTTCCGCAAGAGCGGTGAGCCGTACATCACCCATCCGCTCGCGGTCACCCTGATCCTCGCCGAACTCGGCGCCGAGACGACGACGTTGACCGCCGCCCTGCTCCACGACACCGTCGAGGACACGGAGGTGACGCTCGATCAGGTGCGGGAGCAGTTCGGCGACGAGGTCGCCTATCTCGTCGACGGCGTGACCAAGCTGGAGAAGGTCGACTACGGCGCCGCCGCCGAACCAGAGACCTTCCGCAAGATGCTCGTCGCCACCGGCAACGACGTCCGCGTCATGTCGATCAAACTCGCCGACCGGCTCCACAACATGCGCACCCTCGGTGTGATGCGCCCCGAGAAACAGGTCCGGATCGCCAAGGTGACCCGTGACGTCCTCATCCCGCTCGCCGAACGGCTCGGCGTCCAGGCGCTGAAGAGCGAGCTGGAGGACCTCGTCTTCGCGATCCTCCACCCCGAGGAGTACGAGAACACCCGTGCCCTCATCGCCGGGAACACCGGCGCGGGCGACGCCCTCGCCACCATCGCCGACAGCGTCGCAGCGGTCCTGCGCGAGGCGGACATCAGCGCCGAAGTCCTCGTCCGCCCCCGGCACTTCGTCTCCGTCCACCGCGTCCGCCTCAAGCGCGGCGACCTGCGGGGCAGCGACTTCGGACGGCTCCTCGTCCTGGTGGCCGAGGACGCCGACTGTTACGCCGTCCTCGGCGAACTCCACACTTGTTTCACCCCGGTGATCTCCGAGTTCAAGGACTTCATCGCGGCCCCCAAGTTCAACCTGTACCAGTCGCTGCACACCGCTGTCGCCGCCCCCGACGGGGCCGTCGCCGAAGTCCTCATCCGTACGCACCAGATGCACAAGGTCGCGGAGGCCGGTGTCGTCGCGCTGGGCAACCCGTACACGCCCCCGACGGGAGGCGACGGCGTCGAACCCGCCGAGGACGGCGAGCGCGCCGACCCGACCCGCCCCGGCTGGCTCTCCCGGCTCCTCGACTGGCAGCAGTCCACCCCCGATCCGGACACCTTCTGGACTTCGCTGCGCGCCGACCTCGCCGAGGACCAGGAGATCACCGTCTTCCGCGCCGACGGCGGCACACTCGGCCTGCCCGCCGGTGCGAGCTGTGTCGACGCCGCGTACGCCCAGCACGGCGCCGCGGCCCACGGCTGCCTGGGCGCGCGTGTCAACGGCCGCCTGGCGACGCTCAGTACGGTCCTGAACGACGGCGACACCGTTCAACTGCTCCTCGCCCAGGACTCCTCGTCCGGGCCCTCTCCGGAGTGGTTGGAGCACGCCCGTACACCCGCCGCGCGGATCGCGATCACGGCCTGGCTGCAGGCCCACCCGGAAGTCGTCGGAGCGCCGGAGGCCGACCCGAGGCCACCCGTCTCCGTCACGGCCGACCGGCGCTCGGGCGCCAAGCTCCACGCCGACCTACCCGGCGCTCCGGCCGCCGCCGTACGCCCGGCAGGCTGCTGCACCCCCGTACCCCCCGACGCGATCACCGGCTTCCAGGTGCGGGGCGGCTCCGTCACCGTGCACCGCATCGGCTGCGCGGCCGTCGGCACGATGAGACGGCTGGGGCGCGCACCCGTCTCCGTCCGCTGGGGCGACACCGCCGAGTGCCGCGTCACGCTCGTCGCCGAGGCCTTCGGCCGGCCGCGCCTCTTCGCCGACCTCACCGAGGCCATCGCCGGCGAGGGTGTCGCCGTCGTGTCGGCGACCGTCGAGCCCCCGAGCGAACAGCGTGTCCGGCACACGTACACCCTGCAACTTCCGGACGCGGCAGGTCTGCCCGCCCTGATGAGGGCCATGCGTGACGTACCGGGGGTGTACGACGTCAGCCGCGCCCGCCACCCCGCCACGCACGACGAGTGACGAGCGACGTCAGCCGTGGTGGCGGGGTGACCCCTTCGGGTGGCGGGTGAGCGCGCCGTCCGGGGGAGTGGCGAACGCACTGGTAGCCGTAGCCCATGCCGCTCACACCCCGAACCCCCTCCCCACGCGCGCGATGGCTGCGCGCCGCCGTCCTCGTCGCCGCTTCGGCCGGGCTCGTCGCCGCCGCCCTCCCCGCGCCGACACCGCTCGGCATCGGAGACCCGCTCTTCCCCCACCTCGGCAATCCCGGCTACGACGTCCTCACGTACGACATCTCGCTCACGTACCCCGGTGAGAACACCGAACCGCTCGCCGCCGTGACGCGGATCGAGGCGCTGGCCACGGCCGACCTGGAGCGGATCAACCTGGACTTCACGCACGGGACGGTCGCCTCCGTGACCGTCGACGGGGAGCCGGCGACCTTCGAGTCCAGCGGCGAAGACCTGGTGATCACCCCCGCCACGGCGACCGAGAGCGGCGACGCGATGACCATCGCCGTCACCCACACCAGCGATCCCACCGGCCCCGCCGACGCCGGCGGCTGGGTCCGGACCGGCGACGGCCTCGCCATGGCCAACCAGGCCGACGCCGCCCACCGGGTCTTCCCCTCCAACGACCACCCCGCCGACAAGGCGTACTTCACCTTCCGGATCACCGCCCCGGGCGCGCTCACGGCCGTCGCCAACGGTCTGCCCGCGGGCCGGACCTCCGACGGGTCCACCACCACCTGGACCTACCGCACGGCCCACCCCATGGCCACCGAACTCGCGCAGGTCTCCATCGGCCGCACCACCGTTGTCCACCGGACGGGGCCGCACGACCTGCCGCTGCGGGACGTGGTCCGCACGGCCGACCGGGACGTCCTGGAGCCCTGGCTCAAGCGCACCCCTGCCCACCTGGAGTGGATGGAGGGCCAGGTCGGCCGCTACCCCTTCGAGACCTACGGGCTGCTGATCGCCGACGCGACCACCGGTTTCGAGCTGGAGACCCAGACCCTCTCCCTCTTCGAGAGAAGACTCTTCACCGAGCCCGGGTTCCCGGAGTGGTACGTCGACTCGATCATGGTCCACGAGCTGGCCCACCAGTGGTTCGGCAACAGCGTCTCGCCCCGCACCTGGTCCGACCTGTGGCTCAACGAGGGGCACGCCAGCTGGTACGAGGCGTTGTACGCCGAGGAGACCGCGGGGCAGTCCATGGAACGGCGCATGAAGGCCGCCTACGCCGCCTCCGACGGCTGGCGCGCGGACGGCGGGCCGCCCGCCGCCCCGGAGCCGCCCACGCCCGGCCAGAAGATCAGCCTCTTCCGTCCCGTCGTGTATGACGGGAGCGCCCTCGTCCTCTACGCGCTGCGCGAGGAGGTCGGCGCGGAGGCCTTCCAGCAGCTGGAGCGTCGCTGGGTGAGCGAGCACAAGGACGCGACCGCCACCACCGCCGACTTCACCGCGCTCGCCTCCGACGTCGCGGGGCGTGACCTCACGTCCTTCTTCGCCGGCTGGCTGTACGCCGAGAAGACCCCGCCGATGCCCGGCCACCCGGACTGGCGCTCCCGGCCCGTCGAGAAAGTCCGGGGCGCGGTGAAACCCGGATGACGGGCTCGTGCCGACCGTGTCACCATCGTCAGGTCGACGACGCGGTCGGCCCGGGAATCTTTCCGTGCCGTCACACGTTGTGATCGACGCAACGACTTTCCATCGACGTAAGGATCAAATGACCTCCTCTTCATCCCCTTCCCAGGACGAGCAGAGCTTCGCGGACACGAGCCGCACCGAGAGCCTTCGGGCCGATGCCCTGATGGAAGAGGACGTCGCCTGGAGCCACGAGATCGACGGAGAGCGGGACGGCGATCAGTTCGACCGCTCCGAGCGCGCGGCCCTGCGGCGCGTGGCGGGCCTCTCCACCGAGCTCGAGGACGTCACCGAGGTCGAGTACCGGCAGCTGCGCCTGGAGCGCGTCGTGCTGGTAGGCGTATGGACCTCGGGGACCGTGCAGGACGCGGAGAACTCCCTCGCGGAGCTCGCGGCCCTCGCCGAGACGGCGGGTGCCCTCGTGCTCGACGGCGTGATCCAGCGCCGTGACAAGCCCGACCCGGCGACCTTCATCGGCTCGGGCAAGGCCCGTGAGCTGCGGGACATCGTGCTCGAGTCCGGCGCCGACACCGTCGTCTGTGACGGCGAACTCAGCCCCGGCCAGCTCATCGCCCTCGAAGACGTCGTCAAGGTCAAGGTGGTCGACCGGACCGCCCTGATCCTCGACATCTTCGCCCAGCACGCCAAGTCCCGAGAGGGCAAGGCGCAGGTCGCGCTCGCGCAGATGCAGTACATGCTGCCGCGACTGCGAGGCTGGGGTCAGTCGCTCTCCCGTCAGATGGGTGGCGGCGGCGGTGGCGGCATGGCCACCCGTGGTCCCGGTGAGACCAAGATCGAGACCGACCGGCGTCGGATCCGCGAGAAGATGGCGAAGATGCGCCGGGAGATCGCGGAGATGAAGACCGGCCGCGACATCAAGCGGCAGGAGCGGCGCCGTCACAAGGTTCCGTCGGTCGCCATCGCCGGATACACCAACGCGGGCAAGTCCTCGCTGCTCAACCGACTGACCGGCGCGGGTGTGCTGGTGGAGAACGCCCTGTTCGCCACCCTCGACCCGACCGTGCGCCGGGCCGAGACGCCCAGCGGCCGGGTGTACACCCTGGCCGACACCGTCGGGTTCGTACGGCATCTGCCGCACCACCTCGTCGAGGCGTTCCGCTCCACCATGGAGGAGGTCGCTGACTCCGACCTGATCCTCCACGTGGTGGACGGCTCGCACCCGGCCCCGGAGGAGCAGCTCGCCGCCGTGCGCGAGGTCTTCCGGGACGTCGGCGCGGTGAACGTGCCGGAGGTCGTGGTCGTCAACAAGGCGGACGCGGCCGACCCCCTCGTTCTGCAGCGGCTGCTGCGGGTCGAGCGGCACGTGATCGCGGTCTCCGCCCGCACGGGCGAGGGCATCGCGGAGCTGCTCGCGCTCATCGACGCCGAGCTGCCGCGGCCGCAGGTCGAGATCGAGGCACTCGTGCCGTACACGGAAGGCGGTCTCGTCTCCCGGGTGCACGCCGAGGGCGAGCTGCTCTCCGAGGAGCACACGCCCGAGGGCACGCTGCTCAAGGCGCGTGTGCACGAGGAGCTGGCGGCGTTCCTCACGCCGTACGTGCCGGCCGCTCACTGACCGGTTCGCCCACGCGACAGACGGAAGGCCCCGCCCCCCTCATCGGGGGCGGGGCCTTCCGCATGTCGTAGGCCGGTCTCCGCCGGAGCCCGGTACCTCGAGCGCGTCGGGTCAGCGGGCGAACTTCTTGCTCACCATCTCGTGCGCGTTCTTCGCGTCGCGGCCGAGCAGCGGTCCCGCCAGCCAGCCGTTGCCGCCGGCCGGGCCGATCGAGGTGTTCGACACCAGCGCGGTCGTACCGTTCGGCAGGGCACGGAACCAGCCGCCGCCGGACGAGCCACCGGTCATCGTGCAGCCGATGCGGTACATGGTCGGCGTGGCCGGTGCCGTGGTGAGCCGCGTCGCCCGGTCCAGGCACTTGTGCATGATCAGACCGTTGTACGGCGGCGCCGCCGGGTAGCCCCACGCGCCCACCGTTCCGGCCTGTGCCGGCGTCGGTGCCGAGAAGTCGACCGGCAGCGCCGCGCCGACGGTCTCCTCCAGGGACTTCTTGCCCTGGGCCGGCTTCACGTGCAGCACGGCGTAGTCGTACGGCCACGCGCCCTGTGACCCACCGCGCTGGATCCACTCGCCCGAGGTCACGGCCCAGTCGGCCCAGTACTGGCCGTACGGCGCCTCCTCGTGCGGCTTGGCGTTGCGCAGCGCCGCCGGCGACTTGCCGAGGTCGTTGTAGGCGGGGACGAAGGTGATGTTGCGGTACCAGCCGCCGCGCTGACCCGCGTGGACGCAGTGGCCCGCGGTCCACACCATGTTCGACTTCCCGGGCCGGCGGGGGTCCTTCACGATCGTCCCGGAGCAGACCATGTGGCCCTGGGGCGAGTCGAAGAAGATCTTGCCGACCGGCGCCGCGTTGCGGTGGTACGGCGTCTTCTCCCGCTGGGCCTGGACGGGCCGCGGCGTGGGGTCGCTGCCCCCGGAGCCCGCCGTCGTGGCCATCGACTGGTCCGGGCTCTTCGCGGACTGCATCCGCTGGGAGTCCCAGAGCCCCTCGATCACCGGGTTGACGAAGTCCTCGGCCTCACGGAGCCATGTGTCCGTGTTCCAGTTCTTCCACTCGCCGTTCTTCCACTTGTCCGGGTCGACGCCGTGCTTCTTCAGCTTGTCGGCGAGGTCCTGGGGAAGCCCGGCATCGCCGCCTCCGGTGGCGGGCGCGCTCGTCTCCGCCGCGGGCTTGTCGGCCGCCGGTGTCTCGGTCGGGCCGCAGGCGGTGGCGGTCAGCGCGAGTGCCGACGCCAGCGCGGCGAACGTCGGTATGAGTCGTGTGGAACGCATGAGTTGAGATCCCCCAGATGATGTTTCCCGCGTCCGGGCGACGCCACGGACCGAATACCACGGTCGCGTTGCCATGGACGCGTCACTTGCGGTGGACAGTATGCCCGTAGGAAGGGGCGGGACCCCGCAGGGTCCCGCCCCTCGGACCGACCGCCTAGCGGCCGGCGAACTTCTTGCTGACCTCGTCGTAGATGCCCTTGGCCTCGGCGCCCAGGCGCGGACCGGCCAGCCAGCCCGCCGTCACCGGGCCGATCGAGGTGTTGGACACCAGCGCCGGCTGACCGTCCTTGCCCGCGGCCACCCAGCCACCACCGGACGAACCACCGGTCATGGTGCAGCCGATGCGGTACATCGTCGGCTGATCCGCCTTCACCGAGAGACGGCCCGGCTTGTCCTTGCACTGGTACATCTTCTGGCCGTCGAACGGCGGGCCCGCCGGGTAGCCGGTCGCCTGCATGTTCGCGATCTTCGACACCGCGGGAGCGTTGAAGTCCACCGGGAGCGCCGAACCGACCGTCTCCTCAAGCGACTTGCCCGTGCTCCCCTTCTCCGGCGTCACATGGATCACCGCGAAGTCGTACGGAGCACCCTGACCGCCCGTCGCCGCGCCCTCGGAGATCCACTGCTCGGAGGTCTGGGCCCAGTCGCCCCACCACACGCCGTACGGCGCGACCTGCTCGCGGGTCGCGTTCTCCAGCTGCGCGGTCGGCAGCGCCTTGTCGTTGTACGACGGCACGAAGGCGATGTTGCGGTACCAGCCGCCCTTCTTGCCGGCGTGCACACAGTGGCCCGCTGTCCACACCATGTTGGACTTGCCGGGGTTGGCCGGGTCCTTCACGACCGTGGCCGAGCAGACCATCGATCCTTCGGGGCCGTCGAAGAACACCTTGCCCGCCTCGGGGGCGTTGGAGTGGTACGCCGCAGGTACACCCTTGGCCTTCACCGGCGCGGGGGTCGGGTCGGTCACTCCCTCGTCACCCGAGATGTCCTCCTCCTCGACCGGCTTGTCGGGGCGCTGCGCGTCCCGCATCCGGTCCGGGTCCCAGAGGTCCTCGATGATCGGGTTGACGTAGTCCTTCGCCTCACGCAGCCACTTGTCGCGGTCCCAGTTCTTCCACTCGCCGTTCCTCCACTTGTCCAGATCGATCCCGTGCTCCTTGAGCCGGTCCTTGAGATCGTCCGGAATCGTGATCTTGTCGCCGGTGGACGGGCTCGCGGGCGCGCTGGGCTTGTCGCCCGCGTTCTCCTCGGTCGGGCCGCAGGCCGTCGCCGTCAGCGTCAGCGCCGCGACGGCGGCTGCCGCGGCCAGCAGCGGACGAATCGATCGCATCTCGTGATCCCCCTGGGACTACGTCAACTTGTGCATGAGTGAACTGTGGTGGCGCCGTGACCGGCGCCGAAGTGCGGCCCCCACTATGCCGGTGCCGGAGGGGACGGTACCGAACAGGTCCACGGTTCCGGTCGGCGTGCGGTCGTTGCCCGGCCGTGATCCCCGCCACGTAAAGGATCTTGAGATTCTCCCGTGATCCTTGGGAGTTCCCGTCGTTGGTACGTACGGGGGACACAGAGGAGGCGTTCAAGGCTGCCCTTCGCAGGGCGGAGCAACGTACCGATGTGCAACGCAACTGTTACAGCGGGAGGACACCGAGCCGTGGCCGTGACCGAACCAGCTCCGGCCGTACCGGCGGCCGTGCAGGCGCACCAGGGCGAACGGAGGACCGGCGAGGCGGGCGCGCTCGAAGGCATCCTGCGCCGCCAGTCGTTGCGCGAATCGGCGGCGCGCACGTACGCGCGCTCGCTGCCGATCGTGCCCGTGCGGGCCAGAGGCCTGACCATCGAGGGCGCCGACGGCCGGCGCTACCTCGACTGCCTCTCCGGCGCGGGGACCTTGGCGCTCGGACACAACCATCCGGTGGTCCTCGAAGCCATCAAGAAGGTGCTCGACTCGGGGGCCCCTCTCCATGTCCTCGACCTCGCCACGCCGGTCAAGGACGCCTTCACCACCGAGCTGTTCGCCACGCTGCCCGCCGGACTCGCCGACAACGCGCGCATCCAGTTCTGCGGACCGGCCGGTACGGACGCGGTCGAAGCCGCGCTCAAACTCGTCCGCACGGCCACCGGCCGCAGCGGACTGCTCAGCTTCACCGGCGCCTACCACGGCATGACGGCCGGTGCGCTGGACGCGTCGGGTGGAGCGACGGACGTACGCGTCGCCCGGCTGCCGTACCCGCAGAACTACCGCTGCCCCTTCGGCGTCGGCGGCGACCGCGGGGCCGAACTGGCGGCGCGCTGGACGGAGAACCTCCTCGACGATCCCAAGAGCGGGGTGACGAGCCCCGCCGCGATGATCCTCGAACCCGTGCAGGGGGAGGGCGGTGTCATCCCCGCCCCCGACGACTGGATGCGCCGCATGCGGGAGATCACGGCGGCCCGGTCGATCCCGCTCATCGCGGACGAGGTCCAGACGGGCGTCGGCCGCACCGGCGCCTTCTGGGCCGTCGAGCACAGCGGCATCGTCCCCGACGTGATGGTCCTCTCCAAGGCCATCGGCGGCTCTCTCCCGCTCGCGGTCATCGTCTACCGGGCGGAGCTCGACGCCTGGGAGCCCGGGGCCCACGCGGGCACCTTCCGCGGCAACCAGCTCGCCATGGCCGCCGGCGCCGCCACCCTCGCGTACGTACGGGAGAACCGGCTCAGCGACCGCGCCGCCACCCTGGGCGCGCGGATGCTGGGCCGCCTCCAGGGCCTGGCCGCCGCCCACCCCTGCATCGGCGACGTACGCGGCCGGGGGCTCATGATCGGCGTCGAGCTCGTGGACCCGGACACCCCCGGCGCCGGCGCCGGCGCACCACCGGTCGACCAGGCCCTCGCCGTGGCTGTCCAGCAGGAGTGCCTGCGCCGAGGTCTCATCGTCGAACTCGGCGGCCGTCACTCGGGTGTCGTCCGCCTCCTGCCGCCGCTCACCCTGACCGACGAGCAGGCCGAGGCCGTCCTCGACCGCTTCGCCGACGCCCTGGCCGCCGCCGAACGTGGCCACCGCCCGCGCCCCCACGCGCACGCCGCTCACCTCTGGAACGCCACAGGAACCACCGGAACCACTGGAAACCCCGCAACCACTGGAACCACCGGATCGGCCGGGCCGACCGGGCCGTCCCACTGACCCCGGACCGATCCCGGACACCCTCACAAGGAAGCCCCTCCCGTGAACGCCAGCCCCTCCGAAGCGTCCGACACCGGCAGCGCCGCACGCGGCCCGCTCACCGTCGAGCAGGCCACCGTCCCGCGCCAGCACTCCGGCCCGTACGACACCCAGCCCTCGACCGCGCCCACGGTCGCGCGTGGCGCGGGCATCCTCGAGGACCCGCTCGACGACCCGGATCCGCGGCGCGCCGCCGATGCGGCGACGATCGAGAACCTGCTGCGCTGCTGGGTACGGGAGAAGAACCTGCCCGCCCCGGGCTCCACCACCCTGCGCATCCCCCTCGAAGCCAGCGGCACCGCCCTCCTCGTTCCCGTCCTCTACTGGTCGCACACGGGATGGCACCGCTTCGGCCCGCCCGCCCTGGAGGGGCTGCATCCCACCGCCCCCCGCGCCGACGCCGTCACCGTCGCCGCCCTGATCAGCCGCGAGACCGGCCGTCCCGAGGGCACCGAACTCGTCGGCCGCGTCGCCGACTCGGCCCACCGCACCGCCGACTTCATCACCGACCGGCGCCGCCGCCCGATCCCCGGACCCGAAGCCGACCTCTTCCTCACCGCCGAGCAGTCCCTGCTGCTCGGCCACCCGCTCCACCCCACCTCCAAGAGCCGCGAAGGACTCTCCGACGCCGAGGCCCGGCTCTACTCACCCGAGCTGTACGGCTCCTTCCCGCTGCACTGGATGGCCGTCGACCCCAAGGTCCTGACCTCCGACTCCGCCTGGACCGAACAGGGCCGCGCCGTCACCGCCGCCCAGCTCGCCACCGGCCTCGCCGACGGACTCGACGTGCCCACGGGCACCGTCCCCCTGCCCCTGCACCCCTGGCAGGCGCGCGAACTGCCGCACCGGCCCGCCGTCGCCTCCCTTCTCGCATCCGGCCTCCTCCATGACCTCGGCCCCGCCGGAGCCGTCTGGCACCCCACCTCCTCCGTCCGTACCGTGCACCGGCCCGGCGCCCGGACGATGCTCAAGCTGTCCCTCGGCGTCCGCATCACCAACTCCCGCCGGGAGAACCTCCGCAAGGAACTCCACCGCGGCGTCGAGGTCCACCGGCTCCTGCGCACCGGCCTCGTCGACCAGTGGCAGGCCGCCCACCCAGGCTTCGACATCGTCCGCGACCCCGCCTGGCTCGCCGTCGACACCCTGGACGGCGAACCCGTCCCCGGCCTCGACGTGATGATCCGGCACAATCCCTTCACCGCAGGGGACGACGCCGTCTGCATCGCCGCACTCACCGCCCCGCGCCCCTGGCCAGGCACCACGCGGATGCGCTCCCGCCTCGCCGACATCGTCACCCGCCTGGCAGCCCGCACCGGCCGCCCCACGACGGCCGTCGCAGCGGAGTGGTTCCTGCGCTACCTCGACCAGGTCGTCCGTCCCGTCCTCTGGCTCGACGGCGTGGCCGGCGTCGCCCTGGAGGCCCACCAGCAGAACACCCTGGTGCTCCTCGACCCCGACGGCTGGCCCATCGGCGGCCGCTACCGCGACAATCAGGGCTACTACTTCCGCGAGTCACGCCGCGACGAGCTGGAGAGCCGCCTCCCAGGAATCGGGTCCGTCAGCGACACGTTCGTCTCCGACCAGGTCACCGACGAACGCTTCGCCTACTACCTCGGCATCAACAACGTCCTCGGACTCATCGGCGCCTTCGGCGCCCAGCACCTCGCCGACGAACGCGTCCTGCTCGCCGCATTCCGCCAGTTCCTCACCTCCGCCACGAGCCTCGGCTCCCCGCTGCCGCACCGGCTTCTGGAGGCCGAGACCCTGCGCTGCAAGGCCAACCTCCTTACCCGTCTGCACGGCCTCGACGAACTCGTCGGTCCCGTCGACACCCAATCCGTCTACGTCGCCATCACCAACCCCCTCCGTTCCTGAAGGCCACACCCCGATCGCACGGCTGAGGTCACCGGCCGTGGACCGCCATCCGAACGAACCCGCCGAGAGGAGACCACCACCGTGCCTCCCGCCGATGCGCGTCCCGGCACCGACGCGAGCCCCGATGCCGGCGCCGGTGCCGGCACCGCCTGCCCGGATACCGACGCGGACCCCGTAACCCGAACCGGAGGCGCCCTGCCCGCTTCCGGAACGGGCAGCGAGGACACCCTGGACCTGCACCTCTCGGACGAACTCGTCGCCCTCATCGCGGCCGGCGAGGGCACGGCAACCACCGACGGCGACCTCCTCGACGCGGTCGCCACCTGGGGCCCCGCCACGACCCCCGTCGGCACGTTCCGCCTCGTGCCCGTCAGGCTCGAGCGCGACCTGGCCCTCATCACACGGTGGATGAACGACCCGGCCGTCGCCGCTTTCTGGGAGCTCTCCGGCTCCGAGACCGTCACGGCCACCCACATCCGCGCCCAACTCGACGGCGACGGCCGCAGCGTGCCCTGCCTCGGAGTCCTCGACTCCACCCCGATGAGCTACTTCGAGATCTACCGCGCCGACCTCGACCCGCTGGCCCGGCACTATCCCGCCCGTCCGCACGACACCGGCGTCCACCTCCTCCTCGGCAGCGTCGGTGACCGAGGCCGAGGTGTCGGCACAACGCTCCTCCGCGCCGTCGCCGATCTCGCGCTCGACCACCGTCCGCACAGCACGCGGGTCATCGCCGAACCCGACCTGCGCAACACCCCTTCCGTCTCAGCCTTCTTGAGCGCCGGCTTCCGCTTCTCCGCGGAAGTCGACCTCCCCGACAAGCGAGCCGCCCTCATGGTCCGCGACCGGGCCCTTCGTCACGTCCTGTGAACGCCTCTCTGCCTTACATACACCGCTCGACCCACAGCGGTTCCCACCCCGAGGAGTCCCCGTGCCGATGTCCCCTGCCACCCATGACTCCACACTGCTCTCACCCGCCGAGCTGACCCCCGAGGCCTGGACCCGCGCCGCCTCGCGCCTGCTCGTCAAGACCATCGCCGAGTTCGCGTACGAGGAGATCGTCGAGCCCGTCCCGGCGCCAGGCACGGAGCCCGACGTCCCAGGGGCCACCGGCACCCCAGGTGCCCCGGAGGGTCTCCGGCCCTACCTCCTCCGCCTCGACGACGGCTCCGCGCTGACCTTCACGGCCCGCCGTGGTGCCTACGGAAGCTGGCGGCTCGACCCCGGCTCCCTGGTGCGCGACGGACGGCCGCTCACCGACCCCCTCGACTTCCTCGTCCGGGCCCGTCGCCTGCTGAACCTCGACGGCGCCACCCTCGGTCATCTGATCCGCGAGCTCACCACCACCCTCGCCGCCGACGCACGCCTCGACCGGACGGCCCTCACCGTCGATCAGCTCGCCGACCTCGGGTACGCCGAACTCGAAGGCCACCAGACCGGCCACCCCTGGCTCGTCCTCAACAAAGGCAGGATCGGCTTCTCCGCCACCGACGCCGCGCGCTGGGCCCCCGAGGCCCGCCGCCCGGCCCGGCTCCCCTGGATCGCCGTCAGCACCGACCTCGCCGCCTACCGCGGAGTCGCCGGCCTCGACACCCCCGACCAGCTCTACGACCGCGAACTGGACGCCGAGGTCCGCGAGGCCTTCCTGGCGGAGCTCCGGGACCGCGGGCTCGACCCCGACAGGTATCTCCTCCTGCCGGTCCACCCCTGGCAGTGGGACGAGGTCATCCTTCCGCTCTACGCCCCCGCGGTCGCCGCAGGGACGATCGTGCCGCTTCCCGCCGACGGCGACCTGCGCATGCCGCAGCAATCCATCCGTACGTTCCTCAACACGAGCAGGCCCGACCGGCACACCGTGAAGCTGCCGCTCTCCGTGCTCAACACCCTCGTCTGGCGCGGGCTCCCCACGGAGCGGACCCTCGCCGCGCCCGCCGTCACCTCCTGGGTCCACGGCCTCCGCGACGCCGACCCGTTCCTGCGCGACGAGTGCGGCGTCGTCCTCCTCGGCGAGATCGCCTCGGTCACCGTCGAGCACCCTCTCTACGACCGGCTGCCCGAGGTCCCGTACCAGTACAAGGAACTCCTCGGCGCGATCTGGCGTGAACCGCTCAAGCTCCCGCCCGGCGAACGCGCCCGGACCCTGGCCGCACTGCTGCACACCGATCCGCACGGCCGTGCCTTCGTCGCCGAGCTCGTCGAACGATCCGGACTCGCGCCCACCGTCTGGCTCCAACGGCTCTTCGCCGCGCTGCTGCCCCCGCTGCTGCACTTCCTCTACCAGTACGGCACCGTCTTCTCCCCGCACGGCGAGAACGCCATCGTCGTCTACGACGACCGTGACGTCCCCGTACGCCTGGCGATCAAGGACTTCGTCGACGACGTCAACATCAGCGACCACCCGCTGCCCGAGCACGAGTCGATGCCGGACGACGTCCGGGCCGTCCTGCTCACCGAGGAGCCCGAGTTCCTCACCCAGTTCATCCATTCAGGGCTGTTCGTCGGCGTCTTCCGCTACCTGGCTCCGCTCTGCGAAGAGCAACTCGCCGTGCCGGAAGGTGATTTCTGGGCCCTCGTGCGGGCCGAGATCCTGCGCCATCAGGCACGCTTCCCCGAGCTGAAGGAACGGTTCGAGCTGTTCGATCTCCTCACGCCGCGCATCGAGCGGCTCTGTCTCAACCGCAACCGTCTGCACCTGGACGGCTACCGCGACCGCCCCGAGCGGCCGCACGCCGCCGTCCACGGAACGGTCCCGAATCCGCTCGCGTGATCCGACTGTCAGTGCCGCGCCGTAGGGTGGACGCGCTATGACGAAGCCATCCCTCCCCGACCTCCTGCACGCCGCCGTCACCGCCGTCGGCGGTATGGAGCGGCCCGGCCAGGTCACCATGGCCGAGGCTGTTGCCGAGGCCATCGACGACAGCTCCCACCTGCTGGTCCAGGCCGGTACCGGCACCGGAAAGTCCCTCGGCTATCTGGTGCCGGCCCTGGCGCACGGTGAGCGCGTGGTGGTCGCCACGGCCACTCTGGCGCTCCAGCGCCAGCTGGTCGAGCGCGATCTTCCCCGCACGGTCGACGCCCTGCACCCGCAGCTGCGACGGCGCCCGGAGTTCGCGATGCTCAAGGGGCGGTCGAACTACCTCTGCCTCCACCGCCTCCACGAGGGGGTGCCGCAGGACGAGGAGGAGGGCCTCTTCGACCCGTTCGAGGCCGCCGCCCCGACCAGCAAGCTGGGGCAGGACCTGCTGCGGCTCCGCGACTGGTCGGACGAGACGGAGACGGGCGACCGGGACGATCTGACGCCCGGTGTCTCGGACCGCGCCTGGGCCCAGGTGTCGGTCTCCTCGCGGGAGTGCCTCGGCGCCAGCAAGTGCGCGTACGGGGCGGAGTGCTTCGCCGAGGCGGCCCGTGAGAGAGCCAAGCTCGCCGAGGTCGTCGTCACCAATCACGCGCTGCTGGCCATCGACGCGATCGAAGGCGCCCCCGTGCTGCCGCAGCACGAAGTGCTGATCGTCGACGAGGCCCACGAGCTGGTCTCCCGGGTCACGGGCGTCGCCACGGGCGAGCTCACCCCCGGCCAGGTGAACCGCGCGGTCCGCCGCGCCGCGAAGCTGGTCGACGAGAAGGTCGCCGACCAGCTGCAGACCGCCGCGGAGGGCTTCGAGCGGCTCATGGAGCTGGCGCTGCCGGGCCGCCTGGAGGAGATCCCGGAGGACCTGGGCTACGCCCTGATGGCGCTGCGCGACGCCGCGCGCGCGGTGATCTCGGCGCTCGGCTCCACCCGGGACAAGTCCGTCCAGGACGAGGACGCCGTCCGCAAGCAGGCCCTGGCCTCCGTGGAGACCGTGCACGGCGTCGCCGAGCGCATCACGCAGGGCTCCGAGTGGGACGTCGTCTGGTACGAACGCCACGACCGGTTCGGTGCCTCGCTCAGGGTCGCCCCGCTCTCCGTGTCCGGGCTGCTCCGCGAGAAGCTCTTCGCGGACCGGTCCGTCGTCCTCACCTCGGCCACCCTGAAGCTGGGCGGCGACTTCAACGGCGTCGGGGCCTCGCTGGGCCTGGCCCCCGAAGGCACCCAGGGCGACGACATGCCGGTGTGGAAGGGCATCGACGTCGGATCACCGTTCGACTACCCCAAGCAGGGGATCCTCTACGTCGCCAAGCACTTGGCCCGCCCCGCCCGGGACGGCGACCGTACCGACATGCTCGACGAGCTCACGGAACTCATGCAGGCGGCGGGCGGCAGGACGCTCGGTCTGTTCTCGTCGATGCGCGCCGCCCAGCTGGCCGCCGAGGAGCTGCGCTCCCGGATCCCCGAGTTCCCGATCCTGCTCCAGGGCGAGGACACGCTCGGTGAGCTGATCAAGAACTTCTCCGCGGATCCGCAGACGTGCCTCTTCGGGACGCTCTCCCTCTGGCAGGGAGTGGACGTCCCGGGCGCCAGCTGCCAGCTGGTCGTGATGGACAAGATCCCCTTCCCGCGCCCTGACGACCCGCTGATGAGCGCCCGCCAGAAGGCGGTCGAGGACGCGGGCGGCAATGGCTTCATGGCCGTCGCCGCCACCCACGCGGCCCTGCTGATGGCCCAGGGCGCGGGACGTCTCGTACGGGCCACGGGTGACCGTGGCGTCGTCGCCGTACTCGATCCGCGGCTGGCCACGGCGCGGTACGGCAGCTACCTCAAGGCCTCGCTGCCCGACTTCTGGTACACGACGGACCGTAACCAGGTGCGGAAGTCCCTGGCGGCGATCGATGCCGCCTCGAAGGCGGCAGGGGTCTGACGAGTCCGGCCCGAGCGAGACCGGGCCAGGGGTCCTGCGGCGATACGGCAGGACCCCAGGACGAGACAGGAACGCAGGAAGCCGGCGCAGGCCCGCGGGCCGGGCGAGGCCCCCATGAACAGAGCAGGGCCCCGGAACCGGCGCAGTGGGTTCCGGGGCCCGGTCAGTGCCGGCGGGGTGGTGTCACACCCGCCGCAGTACCGCCACGACCTTGCCGAGGATGGTGGCCTCGTCACCAGGGATCGGCTGGTACGCCGCGTTGTGCGGCAGCAGCCAGACATGGCCGTCCTCGCGCTTGAATCGCTTGACCGTGGCCTCGCCGTCGAGCATGGCGGCGACGATGTCGCCGTTCTCCGCGACCGGCTGCCGACGGACGGTGACCCAGTCCCCGTCGCAGATCGCCGCCTCGATCATCGAGTCACCGACGACCTTCAGGACGAAGAGCTCGCCGTCGCCGACGAGCTGCCGGGGGAGCGGGAAGACGTCCTCGACGGACTCCTCGGCGAGGATCGGGCCACCGGCGGCGATCCGGCCGACGAGGGGAACGTACGACGCGGCGGGCTTACCCGTCGTGTCCGTCGGCTGGGTGCTCGGCTGGTCGGAGCCGCGCACCTCGTACGCCCGGGGGCGGTGCGGGTCACGGCGCAGGAAGCCCTTGCGCTCCAGCGCCATCAGCTGGTGAGCCACGGAGGAGGTGCTGGAGAGGCCCACCGCCTGACCGATCTCCCGCATCGACGGCGGGTAGCCGCGCCGCTGGACCGAGTCCCGGATGACCTCGATCACCCGGCGCTGCCGGTCGGTGAGGCCGGAGCTGTCGGCCCTGATGCCTGGAGGTCGGCCGGGCAACGAGCGCGTAGGTCGCCCAGGCTCGCCGTCTCCGGTCATGGCTGCGTCATTCATGGCATGCACCGCCTCGAGTCGGCCCTGGGAGCGGTCCTGGGCAGTGATGGTGGCACTGTCTGCGGTGGTGGTCACGTCGGCGGCCCCTCTCGAATGGTCTCCCTGGCTGGCACAACGGTAGTGGCTTTCGAAAGGTTGCGCCAAACACACGTTCGAGTGAAAAAACGCAGATTGCCTTACGTATATGCGCGGCTGGGTGTATACGCAGGCCCGGGCGCCAGTAGCAATTCGGTCATTACGGTACCGTTCAGCGTCGGCCCGTATGTGGGCGGGGGGTGCCCTCCCAGTCTCGCACCCGCGGGGTCCGAATCTGCGGAACCGCGCGGTTCCCGTACCCTCGTGGCCGGTCCTCCGCGCACGGGTCGCGCGACACGCGCGAAGTGCCGGAAATCGGGCCCAACCCCAGATCTAGTGGTTGGATTGCATCAGCCACCTACAAGTTGTGGTCCCCCGTCGGCCGGGGGTGCCCGCATCGCCTATGCTGGTGGTCGCTTCGAGGGGCCTTGACGGGCTCGGCGAGGCTATTCAGTCGTGCCGTGAGGGAGGGTCGGAACCATGCATTGCCCCTTCTGCAGGCACCCCGACAGCCGTGTCGTCGACAGTCGCACCACCGACGACGGGACGTCGATCCGACGCCGCCGCCAGTGCCCTGACTGCTCCCGTCGTTTCACGACGGTCGAGACGTGCTCGCTCATGGTGATCAAGCGCTCGGGCGTCACCGAACCCTTCAGTCGCACCAAGGTCATCTCCGGCGTGCGCAAGGCGTGCCAGGGGCGCCCCGTGACCGAGGACGCCCTCGCCAAGCTCGGCCAGCGGGTCGAGGAGGCGGTGCGCGCCACCGGAAGCGCCGAGCTGACCACCCACGACGTGGGGTTGGCCATCCTCGGCCCGTTGCAGGAGCTCGACCTGGTCGCGTACCTGCGCTTCGCATCCGTTTACAAGGCTTTCGACAGCCTCGACGACTTCGAGGCCGCCGTCGCGGAGCTCCGCGAGCGACGGCCCTCCGGGGAGAACAGGGCGACCGGGGCGACCCCCGAGGTCCCCGTTCCCGCCACCGCCGCCGACTGACCGGCGGACCGGACCGAGGGGTCCGGTCGTGGCCGGTCGCTTCGCGGCCGAAAAAGACGTGTCACGAGCGTCCCGAGTGGGGCTCGCGACAGCAGACAAAGAAGACAGTGCCCTGGGATTATCTGGGCATTTAAGTGTGTTTTGCCCGTATATGGGAGGCGGCATGACAGAGACGGCGAGCGGTCCGGCACGAGGTTCCCGCGCCAAGGGAGCCAAGGCGAGCAAGGGCCTGCGTATCGAGCGCATCCACACCACCCCTGGCGTGCATCCGTACGACGAGGTGGTCTGGGAGCGTCGTGACGTCGTCATGACCAACTGGCGCGACGGCTCGGTCAACTTCGAGCAGCGTGGCGTCGAGTTCCCCGACTTCTGGTCGGTGAACGCGGTCAACATCGTCACCAGCAAGTACTTCCGCGGGGCCGTCGGCACCCCGCAGCGCGAGACCGGTCTGAAGCAGCTCATCGACCGGATCGTGAAGACCTACACGAAGGCCGGGGAGGAGTACGGCTACTTCGCCTCGCCCGCCGACGCCGAGATCTTCGAGCACGAGCTGGCGTACGCCCTCCTGCACCAGATCTTCAGCTTCAACTCGCCGGTCTGGTTCAACGTCGGCACGCCGCAGCCGCAGCAGGTCTCCGCCTGCTTCATCCTGTCCGTCGACGACTCCATGGAGTCGATCCTCGACTGGTACAAGGAAGAGGGCATGATCTTCAAGGGCGGCTCCGGCGCCGGCCTGAACCTCTCCCGCATCCGCTCCTCCAAGGAGCTCCTCTCCTCCGGCGGCAACGCCTCCGGCCCGGTCTCCTTCATGCGCGGCGCCGACGCCTCCGCAGGAACGATCAAGTCGGGCGGCGCCACCCGCCGCGCGGCCAAGATGGTCATCCTCGACGTCGACCACCCCGACATCGAGGACTTCATCCAGACCAAGGTCAAGGAGGAGGAGAAGATCCGCGCCCTGCGTGACGCGGGCTTCGACATGGACCTGGGCGGCGACGACATCACGTCCGTCCAGTACCAGAACGCCAACAACTCGGTCCGCGTGAACGACACGTTCATGAAGGCGGTCGAGGAGGGCGGCAAGTTCGGCCTGACGTCCCGTATGACCGGCGAGGTCATCGAAGAGGTCGACGCCAAGGCGCTGTTCCGCAAGATGGCCGAGGCCGCGTGGGCCTGCGCCGACCCGGGCATCCAGTACGACGACACGATCAACCACTGGCACACCTGCCCCGAGTCCGGCCGCATCAACGGCTCGAACCCGTGCAGCGAGTACATGCACCTGGACAACACGTCCTGCAACCTCGCGTCGCTGAACCTGATGAAGTTCCTGAAGGACGACGGCAAGGGCAACCAGTCGTTCGACTCCGAGCGCTTCGCCAAGGTCGTCGAGCTGGTCATCACGGCGATGGACATCTCCATCTGCTTCGCCGACTTCCCCACCCAGAAGATCGGCGAGAACACCCGCGCCTTCCGTCAGCTGGGCATCGGTTACGCCAACCTCGGCGCCCTGCTCATGGCCACCGGCCACGCGTACGACTCCGACGGCGGCCGCGCCCTGGCCGGCGCCATCACCTCGCTGATGACCGGCACCTCGTACAAGCGCTCCGCCGAGCTCGCCGCGGTCGTCGGTCCGTACGACGGCTACGCCCGCAACGCCGAGCCGCACCAGCGCGTCATGAAGCAGCACGCCGACGCGAACACCGTGGCCGTCCGCATGGACGACCTCGACTCGCCGATCTGGGCCGCGGCCACGGAGGCCTGGCAGGACGTGATCCGCCTCGGCGCCAAGAACGGCTTCCGCAACGCGCAGGCCTCGGTCATCGCCCCGACCGGCACCATCGGTCTCGCGATGTCCTGCGACACCACCGGCCTCGAGCCCGACCTCGCCCTGGTCAAGTTCAAGAAGCTCGTCGGCGGCGGCTCGATGCAGATCGTCAACGGCACCGTCCCGCAGGCCCTGCGCCGCCTGGGCTACCAGGAGGAGCAGATCGAGGCGATCGTCGCCCACATCGCCGAGAACGGCAATGTGATCGACGCCCCCGGTCTGAAGACCGAGCACTACGAGGTCTTCGACTGCGCCATGGGCGAGCGTTCCATCTCCGCGATGGGCCACGTCCGCATGATGGCCGCCATCCAGCCGTGGATCTCCGGCGCCCTCTCCAAGACCGTGAACCTGCCGGAGACGGCCACGGTCGAGGACGTCGAGGAGGTCTACTTCGAGGCCTGGAAGATGGGCGTCAAGGCGCTCGCCATCTACCGCGACAACTGCAAGGTCGGCCAGCCCCTCTCCGCGAAGAAGAAGGAAGAGGAGAAGACCGAGGTCACCGCGAAGGCCGAGGCGACGATCCGCGAGGCCGTCGAGAAGGTCGTCGAGTACCGCCCGGTCCGCAAGCGTCTGCCCAAGGGCCGCCCGGGGATCACCACCTCCTTCACGGTCGGTGGCGCCGAGGGGTACATGACCGCCAACTCCTACCCGGACGACGGTCTCGGCGAGGTCTTCCTGAAGATGTCCAAGCAGGGTTCGACGCTCGCCGGCATGATGGACGCCTTCTCCATCGCCGTCTCCGTCGGTCTGCAGTACGGCGTCCCGCTGGAGACGTACGTCTCGAAGTTCACCAACATGCGCTTCGAGCCGGCCGGCATGACGGACGACCCGGACGTGCGGATGGCCCAGTCGATCGTCGACTACATCTTCCGCCGTCTCGCGCTGGACTTCCTGCCCTTCGAGACCCGCTCCGCGCTCGGCATCCACTCGGCCGAGGAGCGTCAGCGTCACCTGGAGACGGGCTCCTACGAGCCCGCCGACGACGAGATGGACGTCGAGGGCCTCGCCCAGTCCGCCCCGCGTCAGACGGAGACCCTGAAGGCCGTCTCGACCCCGCCGAAGGTGGAGGTCCCGGCCCCGAAGCAGGCGCACACCTCGGCGGAGCTCGTCGAGATGCAGCTGGGCATCAGCGCGGACGCCCCGCTGTGCTTCTCCTGCGGTACGAAGATGCAGCGGGCCGGCTCCTGCTACATCTGCGAGGGCTGCGGCTCGACCAGCGGCTGCAGCTGATCCTGCGGCTGACCCCGGGCTCAGCTCCGGGTGATGCTCCCGCATGAGGGCGGTGGTGCCGATTCGTCGGCGCCGCCGCCCTCGGCGTTCGTGGTGCCCCGCTGGCTCGCTGCCGCACTGCGCGCACGACCAGAGCGCACCAGCCGGCCGCCCGCCAGGCCTTGTGCCGGGAGGGCGGCGGTAACAGGGTTCTGGGCATGACCAAGAGAATCGAGTCGTCCGTCCGCCTGTGAGCGAGACGTCCGGGACAGCAGAGCCCGGATCCCCGACCACGCTGTTCGAGCATGCACTCCGGCTGCATCGTCTGACGCCGGACGCGTCTCTTCGCCACTACCCGCACGCGGTCACGGTGCTGGAGGCGTACGTCCGCCACCTCGGGCACCTGGGGCCGATGGTCGAGCGCTACTGCACGGCGACGACGGTCGCTCGCTACCTGGGTACGGAAGTTCCCGCCTGGTCGGACGACGCCGGTCTCGCGGCACGCTGGGGCGAGGCCAGGAGGTCGTATCTCGACCTGCTCGTGCGGAGTGGCGTGACACGGCCCGGGAGGGGCCGGCGGCCGGCCACGAACGGCTGACGTGGCTCGTCGACTCCGTCGCGCCGGAACTCGATCTACGGGGCTCCCTCGCCGGCTCTCAGCTGCCCTCCGTCAGCGGCCGCGGGCCGAACGGCGAATGAGAGGGGGACCGGCCTCGGGCCGGTCCCCCTCCTGCTGCGTCATGACGCGCTCCTGTGCGTCATGACGCGCCTGTACCGGGCGGGGTCAGGCGGTCCTGGCGCCCATCTGCGCCGCGAAGGTCTGCGGGTCCGCGTCGAAGCCACGACGGATCGACCGGTAGGACCAGCCGTCCGGCCCGTCGCGCGTGAACTCCACGACCGTCGCCGCCGTGGACCCGGCGACATCCTCGAAGCCGTGAGCGGCCAGCTCGGTGTACCCCTCACGCACCCGTACACCGGTGTTGGCGATGGCGCCGAACGTCAGCTTTCCGGTGCCCTGCTGGATGGCGACTCCCACCACCACGCGCGCGTAGCGCGGCGCGAGACGGTCGAGTTCGAGGATCATCGCCTCGTCGTAGCCGAAGCCCTGGCCCGTACGGCTGTCCCGGCTGAGCGTGATCGTGCCGTCGGGGGAGCGGCTGTCGAAGTGCACCAGATAGGCGGGCGAGCCGTACGGATCGTCCGCTGTGTAGACCCCGGCGATGATGTCGAGATCGTGCGCCGCGGCGCCGATCGGACTGGGGTCCCACTTGAGCGTCACCTCGACCTTGCCGACCCCCTTGTTGAGTCCGCTCACCGTGAATCCCCTCTCTGTGTACGACTGATAACCCTGGGCCCGGTCAACTGCCCAGGATCTCGGACCGGTTGTTCATGGTGTCATGCGCACTCCGCCGGAGAACGGGGTGGCGGACGGTGAATGCCCCGTACGATGGCGCCGTGCTGGTCAAGTGGATTCGCTGCACCGTGGTGGACCGTCGCGGGTTCGAGCGGGGGCAGCGGAAATGGGCGGGTTTGCTGGGTGAGCCGGGATTCCGGGGCCAGGGCGGTGGGTGGAGCCGGGCGCGTCCCGATGTCGCCCATGTCTTCTCGTTCTGGGAGAGCCGCGCGTTCTACGACTCGTTCATGGCGCGCTCCCACGACCGGCTGGCCGCCACGCAGTCGGGCTCGTTCAAGGACAGCCAGGTCAAGCTCTTCGACCACCGCTTCGACGTGAAGACCGGCTTCGAGCCGAAGTTCGCGGACGCCGATGTGGCGAGGGTGGCGCACTGCCGTGTCCACGAGGACCGGGTCGAGCACTTCGCGCTGATGCAGGAGAAGGTGTGGAACCCGGCGATGGCCGGCTCCCCGGGCATGCTGCGCGGGGTCTTCGGCGAGGCGCCGGGGAACGAGTTCGTGGTGCTGTCGATGTGGCGGTCCGCCGCGGAACACGGCAAGTACCGGGTGGAGCGGGTCGAACGGCTCGGGCTGCGTGCCCAGACGGAGGCCGACGTGGCGGCGCTCAGCGGGGACGTGGTGCAGCTCGAGCCGTCCTGGACGGTCTGATCACGCCTCGCCCGGACCGGCCGCGCCGGGGGTCGACGGGGTGACGAAGGCTCCCGCCGCGACGGCGGCCGCCGTCGCCCGGGCCGACTGGTCGGCCAGTGCCGTGTCGACCGGCTCGCGGGTGACGAACAGGCGCAGGAACAGAGGCGCGGAGGCGGCGCGCACGACCGCGCCGGCGTCCGTGCCCTCGGGTGCTTCACCGCGAGCCAGGGCCCGTTCGACGACCCCTTCGCAGCGGGTGAAGCGCTCCGAGTAGAAGGCGCGCAGCGCCTCTGCGGCGCGCTCCGACTGGAAGGCGGCGCCGACGAAGGCGGTGGGAGCCGCAGAGGCCGCAGGATCGGAGAAGGAGTCGACCACCTCACGGGCCAGTGCCCGCAGGTCGCCCTCCAGGCTGCCGGTGTCCGGCGGGGTCCAGCTGTCCTCGCCGGCGAGCATCAAGGCGTCCGCGAGGAGCCCTTCGAGGCTGCCCCATCGGCGGTAGAGCGTCGTCTTGTGCACTCCGGAATGCTCCGCCACGTACTCGACGGTGAGCGCCGGATAGCCGTGTTCGGCCAGCCCTGTCAGCACGGCGTCGCGCACGGCGGCCCGGGTGCGCGCGGTGCGGCCGCCGGGGCGGCGGCTGCCGGGTGGGGGCGTCTGGTCACCCTCGATCGAGGCGTTCAATTGCTACTCCCGTTGCGTTAGTCAGTCGAGTGTGCCATAGTCGTCGTAATGCCACTCGCGTTGCGTTTGCGTGAGCGGGCTGTGTCCTGTCGACCGTCACCGGAGGCGCCCTTGCCCACACAGATCTCTCTGCATGACGTGACCGCGTCCCGCGGCGAACGCCTGCTGCTCGACCGGATCTCGCTCACCGTGCGCCCCGGTGAGCGGATCGGGATCGTGGGGGAGAACGGGGCGGGCAAGACCACCCTGCTCCGACTGCTCGCGGGCCTCGAAGCGCCCGACGAGGGGGAGATCACCACCCTTGTCGAGGGCGGTACGGGAATGCTCGCGCAGACCCCACGCCTGTCGGCCCACCACACCGTCGCCGACGCGATCGACGACGCGCTGGCCGAGCTTCGGACCATGGAACGGCGGCTCCGCGAGAGCGAAGCGGCTCTCGCCACGGCCGGAGCGGACGAGCTCGACGCGTACGGCGAGTTGCTCACGGCCTTCGAACTGCGCGGCGGGTACGAAGCGGACGCACGCGTGGACAAGGCCATGCACGGCCTCGGGCTCGCCTCCATAGGCCGGGAGTGCCGGCTCGGCAGCCTGTCGGGCGGGGAGCAGGCCCGGCTAGGCATCGCCTGCGCCGTCGCCGCCGCGCCCGAGGTGCTCCTGCTGGACGAGCCGACCAACCATCTCGACGAACAGGCCCTGGACTGGCTGGAGGAGGCCCTGCTCGCCCACCACGGCACGGTCGTGGCCGTCTCCCACGACCGGGTCTTCCTGGAACGGGTGGCCACCGCCGTCCTGGAGGTCGACGCCGACCGGCGCACCGTCGTGCGGTACGGCGACGGGTACGCCGGCTTCCGCGCCGAGCGGGCCGCCGCCCGGCAGCGCTGGGAGCAGGCGTACGAGACGTGGCGCGAGGAGACGGCCCGGCTCGATGCCTACGCCACGACCACCGCCCATGGAGTCGCCGCGGGCCGCTCGATCAAGGACAACAACAAGATGGCGTACGACCGGGCCGGCGGCCGGGTCCAGGCGTCGGTCTCCGGCCGGGTCCGCAACGCCCAGGAGCGACTGCGACGCCTCCGGGCCGAACCGGTCGCCAAGCCGCCCCGGCCGCTCACCTTCGCCGCGAGGCCGGTCGCAGGAGGCGCCGAGGGGGAACTGGTCTCGCTGACCGCGGTGCGCGTCGCGGAACGGCTGGCCGTCGACCGGCTGACCGTCCGGGCGGGGGAGAAGCTCCTGATCCACGGGCACAACGGGGCGGGCAAGTCCACGCTGCTCCGCGTCATGGCGGGTCTCACCGAACCGGACACCGGGGAAGTCCGCCGCGGCGGCCGGATCGGGTTCCTCGCCCAGGAGATACCGGCCCACCGGCCCGCGGAGCGCGTCCTGGCCGCCTTCGGCCGCGGGCTGACCCTCACCGACGACGAGCAGGCCGAACTGCTCCTCTCGTACGGACTGTTCCGGCCCGGCGACCTCCAGGTACCGGTCGGCAGCCTCTCCGCCGGGCAGCGCCGCAGGCTCGCGCTCGCCCGCCTGCTGGCCCGGCCCGTCGACCTGCTGCTGCTCGACGAGCCCGCGAACCACCTTTCCCTCGGTCTTGTCGAGGAGCTTGAGGAGGCGCTTCAGCAGTGGGCCGGAGCCCTGGTCGTGGTCTCCCACGACCGGCAGCTGCGCCGCCGGTTCACCGGCGCCATACGCCGGATGGACGCCGGACGCCCCCTCGGCTGAGCCCGGCCGGGGAGGGCCATCTAGGGTCATGGCATGGCACGACCGCGGCGCATCGTCCTCGTACGACACGGAGAGTCCGAAGGCAATGCCGACGACACGGTGTACGAGCGGGAGCCGGACCACGCGCTCAGACTCACCGAGACCGGTCTGCGGCAGGCACGGGAGACGGGGGAGCGGCTTCGGGGACTGTTCGGGGAGGAACAGGTCAGCGTGTACGTCTCTCCGTACCGCCGCACCCATGAGACGCTCCGGGAGTTCCGGCTCGACCCCGAGCAGGTCCGGGTGCGGGAGGAGCCGCGGCTCAGGGAGCAGGACTGGGGGAACTGGCAGGACAGGGACGACGTACGACTCCAGAAGGCGTACCGCGACGCGTACGGGCACTTCTTCTACCGTTTCGCGCAGGGCGAGTCGGGAGCGGACGTGTACGACCGGGTCGGGGCGTTCCTGGAGAGCCTGTACCGCAGCTTCGAGGCACCGGACCACCCGCCGAACGTCCTGCTGGTCACCCACGGGCTGACGATGCGGCTGTTCTGCATGCGCTGGTTCCACTGGACCGTCGCCGAGTTCGAGTCGCTGTCCAACCCGGGCAACGGCGAGACGCGGGCACTGCTGCTCGGCGAGGACGGCCGATACGGCCTGGACCGGCCGTTCGAGCACTGGCGTACCCCGGAACCGTACGGCCGCACCGGATAGAGTGGTGGAGCGATGACCGCTGACTCCTCTCTCGACCGGCGCTTCGAACGCGCCCTGGCCAGCCTTCGAGGGCTGGCCGTGGGAGACGCCCTGGGCTCCCAGTTCTTCGTTCCCGCCAACTATCCGCTGCTCAAACGACGCGAACTGCCGTCGGGAACCTGGCAGTGGACCGATGACACCGAGATGGCCTGCTCGGTCCTGGCCGTGCTCGCCCGGCACGATCGGATCGACCAGGACGCGCTCGCTCACTCGTTCGCCGAGCACCATGACTTCGACCGGGGCTACGGGCCCGCGGTCAACCGGATGCTGCGGCTCATCCGGGAGGGCGGCGACTGGCGTGAACTGGCCGCCGCGCTCTTCAACGGACAGGGCTCCTGGGGCAACGGCGCCGCGATGCGGATCGCCCCGCTCGGGGCCTGGTACGCGGATGACCCGGAGCAGGCGACCCATCAGGCCGAGATCTCCGCGTACACCACGCACCAGCACCGTGAGGCCGTCGTCGGCACCATGGCCGTGGCGGCCGCCGCCGCGCTCGCGGCGAATCCGGCCGGTCCGCCGAAGCCCACGGAGCTCCTGGACGGGGTCGTCGCGCTCGTACCGCGCAGCGCCGTCGGCGCGGGACTGCGCAGGGCCCGCGACATGCTCGACTACGGCGACGCCGCGACCGTGGCGGCGGTCCTCGGAAGTGGGCGCCGCACCAGCGCCCACGACACCGTCCCGTTCGCGCTCTGGTCCGCGGCCCGGGCCCTCGGCGACTACGAGCAGGTGTTCTGGACGACCGCCCAGGTCGGCGGGGACGTCGACACCACCTGCGCGATCGCCGGCGGGGTCGTGGCCTCCAGCACGGTGGGCGCGCCGCCCGCCTCCTGGCTGGAGCGGACCGAGGAACTGCCGGACTGGCTGCCGACCGCAGTCCGTCCCTGACCCGAAGGCTTGAGCCTCTGGTGACGTGGTCCCGAACGCCGACCCGTGACGTCCTTGCGGGCCGGCGAGTGTCACGGTCCTGACACAGCGCCGTCCGGCCGGGTCCGCCCAGCCGGACCGGCGTTAGAGTCGGCCACTCCGCAGCGCTGATCATGACGAGAGCGCGCCGACGCGACACCCGGACCGCAACCCTCCGCCCTCATGGCACGAACGCGACCGGGTCGGGAGGGGGTCCCGTGTCCGACATACCGTCCGAACCGCCACCGCAGCAGGACAGGGCTCAAGCCAAGTCCGACCCTGCACCCCGCCGCTCCGCCGGTACGACGCCGTCCGGCGCCGTACCGTCTGGGCAGCCGCAGCCGCAGCCGCAGCCGCAGCCGCAGCCGCAGCCGCAGCCGCAGCCGCACGTGCCGCAGCCGCGGGCCGTGGCCGCCGCCGGGGGGCCGGGCGGCAGGCCGCCGTACCCCCGGCCGCCGCACCCCTGGGCGCCACCGGGGCCGCCGAGCGAGCCATGGCTCAACCACTTGCGCCCCAGCGCCCCGGCCCAGGTGACCGCCCCGACCCTCTGGGCCGTCCTGGCCACCGCCCTGTTCAGCGCCCTGCTCCTCGGTGAGGGAATCGGGCTCAACCTGATGATCGTGGCCGCTCCCGCGGTTCTCGCGGCCGCCTTCGCCGCGCGGGCGGCGGGTCGCCGACTCCGTCCCTGGACGCTGGTCTGGGCGGTCGGTGGCCTTGCTCTCCTCGCCGTACCCGCGCTGCGGGACGCCGGCTGGCCGACCTTCCTCGCGATCGTCTCCGCCCTCGGCGTGACGGCCCTGGCCCTCCACGGCGGCCGGGGCTGGCCGAGCGTCCTGCTCTCACCCGTCGGACTCTTCGACTCCCTCGGCTCCGGCAGTGCCTGGGTCTGGCGCGGCCTGCGCGACCGGGCCGACGGCTCGCGCGGCCGGTGGGGGCCGGTCGTACGGACAGCCGGGGTGGCCGTCGCCCTGCTCATCGTCTTCGGCGCGCTGTTCGCCGGCGCCGACGCGGCCTTCGCCGACCTGCTCGGCGCGCTCATCCCCGACGTCTCGCTGGAGCAGGCGCCCTTGCGGATCCTGTTCTTCGCGGTCGGGCTGTTCGGCGCCATCGCCGTCGCCCGCACCGCCGCCGCGCCCCTGGGCTGGGACCGGATGGTCATCCGCCCCGGCAAGGCCCGGGCACGACTGGAGTGGGCCCTCCCGCTCATCGTGCTGAATCTGCTCTTCGCGGCCTTCAACGCTGTCCAACTCGCCGTCCTCTTCGGCGGATACGACAAGGTCCTCAGCGAGACACGCCTGACCTACTCCGAGTACGCCCGCCAGGGCTTCTGGCAGCTCCTGATGGCGACGCTCCTCACCCTCGTGGTGATCGGCCTCGCCCTGCGCTGGGCGCCGCGTGCCGACTCGCGCGACCGCACGCTCGTACGCGCCGTCCTCGGCACCCTGTGCCTCCTCACCCTGGTCGTGGTCGCCTCGGCGCTGCGCAGGATGGACCTGTACGTGGACGCGTACGGGCTCACGCGGCTGCGCATCTCGGTGGCCGCCATGGAGATGTGGCTGGGGCTGGTCATTCTGCTGATCATGGCCGCGGGGATCTTCGGCGCCCGCCTGCTGCCCCGCGCGGTGGCCGTGAGCGCCGCCGCGGGCATGCTCCTCTTCGGCCTCGCGTCCCCCGACGCCATCGTCGCCGAGCAGAACGTCGAGCGGTTCACCAGCTCCGACAAGATCGACATCCCCTATCTCGCCGGGCTCTCGGCCGACGCCGTACCCGCGCTCGACCGGCTTCCCGAGCCTCAGCGCTCCTGCGCCCTCCGCGACATCGAGACGCGTCTGCGCGAGGACGACGACAGCTGGTACGCCACGAGCTGGTCGGAGGTGCGGGCGCGCACGATCCTGACGGAGCGTGGGACCGACCGGACCCCGGCCGAATGCGGAGTGCCGAGCAGGGAGGACGAGTACGACCCGTACGCGGACGGCACCTGGTACGGCGATTCGTACGACACCCCCTGAACCTGGACGCCACCGTCCGACCGAAGCTGCGCCTGGACCCCTGTTCTTCCCCGCTGGTGGGGAGGGACAGGGGCCCAGGCACACCAGAATCGGCGCGATGATCGATCGGATCGCGCCTTTGTCGAGGGCTTCATCCGGCCGCTTCGGGCATCCGATGGGAATCCGGGTATCGCGGGCGGTGCAGATCGGCGTAATCTGTCTGGCGCCATGCCCTACGAAGCACCCACCCACACCGTCGAGCGCTCGCTCCGAGCCACCACCGGCGCCAAGATCATTGCCGGGGTCGATGAGGTCGGACGCGGGGCATGGGCCGGTCCCGTGACGGTCTGCGCGGCCGTCACCGGCCTGCGCCGGCCCCCCGAGGGGCTCACGGACTCCAAGCTGATCACCCCCAAGCGCCGTACCGCGCTGGCCGCGGAACTGGAGAAGTGGGTCACCGCCTACGCCCTCGGTGACGCCTCCCCCGAGGAGATCGACGAGCTCGGCATGACCGCGGCGCTCCGGCTGGCCGCCGTGCGCGCGCTGGACGCCCTGCCCGTACGTCCGGACGCGGTGATCCTCGACGGGAAGCACGACTACCTCGGCAGCCCCTGGCAGGTTCGTACGGTGATCAAGGGCGACCAGTCCTGCGTCGCCGTGGCGGCGGCCTCGGTCATCGCCAAGGTCCGACGCGACGCGATGATGGCCGAGTTGGAGAGCGAGGCGCTGGAGTGCGCGGCGTACGGCTTCGGCGACAACGCGGGCTACCCCTCGCCGGTCCACAAGGCAGCCCTGCGAGAGCTGGGGCCCACCGCCTACCACCGTCTCTCCTGGGCGTATCTCGACGCGCTGCCCCAGTGGCGGCACCTGAAGAAGGTCCGGATCTCCGCCGAGGCGGTCGCACTGGAAAGCGGGGGCCAACTCGGCTTCGACTTCTGAACTTCCCGGCAGGCTCATGCCAACAGCCGGGTCGCACGATTGTGCCCACCCGCCGGAGCTCCGCGCACCGGCGTTTGATAGACATCCACCCATGCCTCTCATCCCCGAGGAGCCTCAGATTCACGAGAGTGCCCAGGGTCCCCGTGGCACGGCCGCAGGCCGCCCCGCGCCGACCCCCCGTCCCGTACCCGGTCCGCGTTCCGCGGCTTCGCCGCGTCCCGGGAGTCCCGGTCCTGGACCGGCTCGCCCCGGCCCGCCGGTACCGCGTCCGCACCCCGGTGCCGGCCAGTCCCCGTCCTCCCGCGCGGAGAATCGTTCCGAACAGCGGTCCGGACCGCAGATCCAGCTGATCCCGGCCCCGGTCGACGGCGCGCTCGACGCCGCCGAAGAGGCCGTCGATCTGCTCCTGGAGAGCGGTCGCGCCCCCGGCGACATCCTCGTGCTCACCACCGGTGAGCAGCACCCGTGGGCGGCGCACGAGCTGTCCTTCGGTGAGGCCGCCTACTGGGCCCAGCAGGACACCGGCGACGACGTGTTCTTCGCCGACGCCTCCGCCGTGGAACGAGCCACGGCACGGCCCGTCGTCGTCGTGGCGGTCAACGGCTCGACCGACGAAGTCGCCGCGCGGGCGCTGCCCCTGGCGATGGGACGCGCGACCACGCTGCTCATCGTCTGCGGCGACCCGCAGCGCATCAACGCCGTGCTCGGCGCGGGTGTCTGAGCCGGAGCGTCTCTCGCGGTCCTGACCCGGCTGCCCCTCGCGGGCGGCCGGGCCGTGGTCGTGCGCACCGGCGGTCCGTCTCAGCGGGCCGCGGTCCGGCGCAGCGGCTCGGCGGCGCCTCCGGCCGTGCGCGGAGCGAAGATGCCCCGTTCGGATGCGGCATCGCCGAGCGCCTCGGGGCGCGATCCGAGGCTGGGGTGCCGGCCGCCGCGTCCCTCGCCCAGCACCTGCCAACCGCTGCGGGTCAGCGTGATGTACGCACCGCAGCGCAGCCCGTGGAGCGTGCAGGCGTCCCGCAACCCCCACATCCAGGCGCCGTCCTCCTCCGTCCAACGCTCGTCGCCATCACGGCAGTAGAGCAGCACGGCCGTCCGTACGGGAGTACGCCGCCGCAGGTCGTGCGGGATCACGCGACGCAGATGGGCCAGGAGCGCGTTGCGGAACTCCCAGCCGTCCGCGGGGACCGGGCGACGCGTGAACGACGCGCTGGCGATGAGCCGTTCCTCATGGTCGAGCACCGCGACGACCCCCGTCGAGGGCGCCGGCCGATGGCGCGTGTGCAGACCGCTG
Source organism: Streptomyces sp. NPDC022552 (assembly GCF_055561875.1). NCBI lineage: Bacteria > Bacillati > Actinomycetota > Actinomycetes > Kitasatosporales > Streptomycetaceae > Streptomyces > Streptomyces sp. NPDC022552. Next base: position 142,919 of record NZ_JBVHGJ010000012.1, on the reverse strand, counting down.
ACGACCTCACGAGGATTCCGGAGCAGCGGGATTCCGGCGGCCGCCCACTCGGCGGGCTCCAGCATCCGAGCGAGGCGGCTGGCGGACTCGGACGACGAGGTGATCGAGGTGGCTGCGGACGGAGCGAATCCGAAGGTCACGGTCCTCCCTTCGGATACGCGCCCGCTGGGCGGGCAGGGTCGAGTGAGGGCGCACCACGGCACAGTCCTTCCGGACCGCGTGCGGGGCCATGCCGGGCGGTTTCCCAATTCTTGCGGGCCTGTGCGCGGGCGGCAACGAGCAATTGAGGCCGCTGACTGGAATGGGCCGGTATGCCTCTCATATCCCTGCCCAGACACCCAGTGTTCACTCCCCGTTTCACGCCTGGACGGCAAGCACCAGGGGGTACACCCCCTCAGCCCCCGACCGGCGCAGCAGACGGGTCGCCACGGCGAGCGTCCAGCCACTGTCCGACAGGTCGTCCACGAGCAGCACGGGACCCCCGGCCGAGCCCAGCCGCTCCGCCAGTGCGGGAGCCACCGTCAGCGCCTGATGGAGCCCGACCACCCGCTGGGCGCTGTTCGTCCGGGAGATCCGCAACTCCTCGGCCTCCGGCGCGTACTCGACCGCCCCCAGCAGCGGCATACGGCCGATCTCCGCGATCCGCTGCCCCAGCGAGTCCACCAACCTCGGCCTGTTGCGCGAGGCCACCATCACGACACCGGTGGGCCGGGCCGGAGCGTCCGGCGCCCCGGAGGCCCAACCCCCGGGACCCTTCGCCCAGTCGGCGAGCACCCGCACGACCGCCTGCACGACATCGTCCGGAACCGGACCGTCCGGCGCCCGCTCGGACAGCAACGGACGCAGCCGGTTGCCCCAGCCGATGTCCGAAAGCCGCCCCAGCGCCCGGCCGCCGAACGACTGCTCGCCCACCGGGATACGGCCCTTCAGATCGACGCCCACCGCCGCGAGTCCGGTCGGCCACATCTTGCGCGGCTCCACCTCCACACCGGGCCGGCCCAGCTCTCCCTTGGCGGCATCGAGCGCCGCGTCGCTCACCTTCGGGTCGAACCGGGACCCCGCGCAGTTGTCGCAGCGGCCGCACGGGACGGCCTCCTCGTCGTCCAGCTGACGCCGCAGGAACTCCATCCGGCAGCCCGAACCCGCCGCGTACTCGCGCATCGCCTGCTGCTCGGCGGCCCGCTGCCGCGCCACCCAGGCATAGCGCTCGGAGTCGTACACCCAGGGCTGCCCCGTGCTCGTCCAGCCGCCCTTCACCCGGTGCACGGCACCGTCCACGTCGAGCACCTTGAGCATCGTCTCCAGCCGGGTCCGCCGCAGCTCCACCAGAGGCTCAAGAGCGGGCAGGGACAGCGGCCGGTCCGCCTGCGCCAGCACGTCGAGCGTGCGGCGCACCTGTTCCTCGGGAGGGAAGGCCACCGACGCGAAGTACTGCCAGATCGCCTCGTCCTCCTTGCCCGGCAGCAACAGCACCTCGGCGTGCTCCACACCACGCCCGGCACGGCCCACCTGCTGGTAGTACGCGATGGGGGAGGACGGTGAACCGAGGTGCACCACGAAGCCCAGGTCCGGCTTGTCGAACCCCATGCCCAGGGCTGATGTCGCCACCAGGGCCTTGACCCGGTTGGCCAGCAGATCCTCCTCGGCCTGCTGCCGGTCCGCGTTCTCGGTGCGGCCGGTGTACGAGGAGACCGTGTGGCCGCACTGGCGCAGATACGCGGTGACCTCTTCGGCGGCAGCCACCGTGAGCGTGTAGATGATCCCCGAACCGGGCAGCTCGCCAAGGTGATCGGCCAGCCAGGCCAGCCGGTGCGCGGCGTCTGGCAGCCGGACGACACCGAGGCTCAGGCTCTCGCGGTCCAACGGGCCACGCAGCACCAGCGCGTCGGTCCCCGCGCCCGTACCGAGCTGCTCGGCGACGTCCGCCGTCACACGGGCGTTGGCCGTCGCGGTGGTGGCGAGCACAGGAACCCCCGCCGGCAGCTCGGCCAGCATCGTCCGCAGACGGCGGTAGTCGGGCCGGAAGTCGTGGCCCCAGTCGGAGATGCAGTGGGCCTCGTCGACCACGAGCAGGCCCGTGGCGGCCGCCAACCGGGGTAGGACCTCGTCGCGGAAGCCCGGGTTGTTGAGCCGCTCCGGACTGACCAGCAGGACGTCGACCTCGCCCGCCGCCACCTCCTGCTGGACCGTCTCCCACTCCTCCGTGTTCGACGAGTTGATCGTGCGGGCGCGGATGCCCGCACGGGCAGCGGCCTCCACCTGGTTGCGCATCAGCGCCAGGAGCGGGGAGACGATCACGGTGGGACCGCTGCCGGTCGCGCGCAGCAGCGAGGTCGCGACGAAATACACGGCGGACTTGCCCCACCCGGTCCGCTGGACGACCAGCGCGCGCCTCTTGTCCGCGACGAGCGCCTCGATGGCACGCCACTGGTCCTCGCGCAGTCTCGCCGCGCCCGTGGGGTCGCCGACGAGGCGGGCGAGTACGGCGTCGGCGGTGGCTCGGAGGGCCGCGCGGTCGGGGTGGCGCTCTGCGTTGGTCATGCCCCCATGCAACCCGATGACTCGGACAATGCGCGAACGAGCCGCGGAACCTGTGGAAAACCTGGTGAGGGCCTCCCGTCGAGTTATCCACAGGGCTTTCGGAGTCGGCACCGCTCGCGAGAGCGTCGTGACCATGAACACGAACCCGCACGAATTCCGTGGAACGACCGAAACCCAGCAGATCACCCTGCGCGGCCCCGCCGAACTGGCCGACGCCCTGCCCTTCATGCTCGGCTTCCATCCCAGCGATTCCGTCGTCCTCGTCGCGCTCCACGGCGAGCTCGGACGGTTCGGCGGCCGGGTCAGGCTCGGCATCCCGCGATCGGCGAAGGAGTGGCCCTCGACGGCGGAGCACCTCGCGGAGTGCCTCGTCGACGGCTGCGCCCGGCGCGGCACGCGCCCGGACGGCATCGTCGTCTTCCTCTGCCAGGACCCCGCGCCGGGCGAGACGGGCCGGCATGTGATGGAGCGGCTGCGCCCCTTCGCCCAGCGCCTGCGAACCGCCTGCGGCGCGCTCGACATTCCCGTCTACGAAGCCCTCTGCATCTCCGACGGCCTGTACTTCTCCTACTGCTGTCCCGACACCCGCTGCTGCCCGCCCGACGGCACGCCCATGGCGCTGACAGGTACCTCGGTCATGGCGGCCTCGGCCGCATACGCCGGAATTCAGGTCCGGGGATCCCTGCGGGACATGGAGGCACGGCTCAAGCCGCGTCCGTCGTGGCCCGACGAGGAGCGGCAGCGCAAGGCGCTGAACGAGGGCGCGGCCCTGATCATCCCCAAGATCTTCGACGGCCCGCCCGGCGTCGGGCGCGCCGAGGTCAGGGAGACGACGCTCACGCTCGCCCGCGAGGTGCTCCGGCGGTTCGACACCCCGCCCGACGGGACCGGCACCACGGCGAGGACACCCGTGACGGGCCCGGGGCGCGGCGCCGGAACGGCCGAGCAGGACGCGGCGGACGACGCGGCGATCGGGACGGACGAGGCCGCGGCCCTGATCCTCGGCCTCCAGGACCGGGACACGCGGGACCAGGCCGCCGAATGGATGGAGGGCAGCGAGGGCGCCGCCGCTCTGCGCCTGTGGCGCGCACTGGCCCGGCGCTGTGTCGCCCCCTTCGACGAGCACGCGGCCGCCCCGCTCACCCTCGCCGGCTGGGTGGCCTGGTCCACCGGGGACGAACCGGCCGCCCGGGCCGCCCTGGGGCTCGCGCTGGACGCCGACCCCGACTATGTCTTCGCCCGCTTGTTGCACCAGGCCTGCAACGAGGGACTCGACCCCGAATCGCTGCGCAGCTGCCTCAGGCACGAACGCGAGTCCAGGACCGCCACCGCGGTGGAGGCCGGCGCTGCGGCCCGGCCGATCGGATCCCGGGACACCCGCCCGCCGACGATCAAGGCGGACGGGCCGGACGCGCCGGACGCGCCGGCCGTGACGGACGGGCCGGACGCGTCGGCCATGGCGGACAGGGCGGCCATGGCAGACGGCGCGGTCAAGCGGGTCAAGGCGGTGAAGGTGGTCAAGCCGGGCAAGGCCGTCCGACAGGGCGCGCGGACCGCCGGCACCCGGCCCGGCAAGGTCTCGCCCAGGCCGCCGCGGGGTGCGGCGGCGCGGCGCGGTGGACAGCGCGGGACGAGGAGCGGGCGATGACGCCCGTGACCCGGCCGCCCACAGCGGCGTTCACGTCTGTGGCGGAGCCTGACGACCCGTGCCGCCGACCCTTCATCGGCAGTCCGGATCGCACAGAGAGCACCGCACACCACCCATGGCCTCCCGTCCCGCCCCAGCCCCCGGACTCCCGGCCGGACAGGCGCCCGTCACCCGCCTCCGGGCCCCTGGTGCCGTACGACCGGTGGAGCTTCCGCCGGTGCACGACGCGCTTCTCTGCGTCGCCCTGCCCGCCCTCGCCGTCTGCCCCGAGCACGGCCAGCTCACCGGACACGGCCTCGAAGGGGTGTATGCCTCCGGACGCCGGCTGCTCGCCCGCTGCGTACTGCGGGTGGCCGGCCGCGAACCCCTCGCCCTCCAGGGCCGCCAGGACGCCGCGGACCGTGCCGTCTTCCTCTCCGTCGTCCGTACGGCGGGAGACACCGGGCCCGACCCCGGTCTCACCGTCGAACGCTCACGGAGCGCCGAAGGAACCGAGCGGATCACGCTGCGCAGCTTCGCGGTCAGGCCCCTCCGGCTCCCGGTGGAAATCTCTCTGGGGACGGATCTGGCGGACCTGGGCGCCGTCGCGGCGGGCCGGGCGGGACCCGAACTCGCCGCGAGCGTCCACGGCACGGGGATGCGCTGGACCGCGGACGACGGCCGGTGCGCGTCCGTCACCACCGACCCGCCGCCGACGGACGCTCTGGCGGCTGCCGGACTGCTGCGCTGGGACGTCGAGCTGGCTCCCGGATCCGCCCGGACCATCGAGCTCAGAGTCCGGGGCGACCGCCCCCACGGACTCCCCGGTCTCCCCGGGGCCGGTACCGGCCGGCCCGGTGGTGTCGGTCTTGCGGAGGCCCGGGCAGAAGGGGACGACTCTCGGGTCGGCGAGCTGCTGCGTGTCGCCGTCGACGATCTGCGGGCGCTCCTCCAGCGCGACCAGGAACACCCGGCCGATGTCCATCTCGCCGCGGGAGTGCCCTGGCGCTGCGGACCGGTCACGGCCGAGGCTCTCTGGGCCGCGCGGATGGCGCTTCCGCTCGGCACCCGGCTCGCCGTCACCACGCTCCGGGCCGTGGCCCGCACACAGCTCGACGGACCGGGACCGGCGTCCGGGCGCATTCCCGGCCCCCTCAGAGACGCGGGTCCTTTCCTCCCGCCTCGCTGTACGGGCATCGAGGCGACCCTCGCCTTCCCCACGGTCCTCGCGGAAGCCAGGCGCTGGGGGCTGCCCGAGCAGGACCTCGCGGAGCTGCTTCCCGTCGCGGAGCGGTGCCTCCACTGGCTCCGTGCGGCGGCCGACCCGCACGGGTTCGTTCCGGACCCGGGGCCCGCCGGGCCGTGGCGGGCCGAGACACAGGCCCACGCCCATCGCGCGGCCGTGCTCGGCGCCGACCTGCTCGACGCCTGCGGCCGACCCGGAGGAGACACCTGGCGCGAGTGGGCCGGTGCGCTGCGCGAGCGGTTCAGGGCGGAGTTCTGGATCGACGACCGGTCAGGGGGCAGGCCCGCCGTGGCCACGGCGCCGGGCGGCCGCCCGTGGACACAGCTCGGCGGCTGGGCGGCGCACCTCCTGGACACCGGGCTTCTCGGCGGCGGCCGGTACGCACCGGGTCTGCTGGACAAGTCCGCGACCGAGCAGCTGGCCCGGCTGCTGAGCACCCCCGTGCTGGACTCCGGCTGGGGGCTGCGCAGCCTCGGTGCCAAGGAGCCCGGCCACAACCCGTTCGGCCACCGGACCGGAGCGGTCAGAGTTCACGAGACGGTGGTGGCCGTGGCCGGTCTCGCCGCGGCGGGTCACGAAAGGGAGGCGGCGTCCTTGCTGAAGGGGACCCTCGACGCGGCGGAGGCCTTCGGCTATCGACTGCCCGAGATGTACGCAGGCAGCCTGCGGACGGCAGGCGCGGTACCGGCTCCGCATCCGGCGGCCTGTCGGCCGGCCGCGGTCGCCGCCGCCGGTGCGGTCCATCTCCTGACGACCCTTGTGGGTATCCGGCCCGACGCACCGGGCGGCACGGTCGCCCTGCACCCCGTCCGGTCGGCTCCGCTCGGCGCGCTCCGGCTGTCGGAGATGCGGGTCGCCGGTGAGCCCTTCTCCGCGCGGGTCAGCCGGCTCGGGCTCGGCATGGTCGAAGAGGCCGCCGACGGCCTTCAGCTGGGGGTCTGACCGGATGCCGCTCGACATGGCGAGGGGTGCCTCGAAGCAGCGCGAAGAAGTCGTCGCCGATGCAGGGGAGGGGCGTGTTTATCGTCAGGAAGACGACTATGATCACGGCATGCCTCCCTACGACCCGTCGGCCTTCCCGCCCTTCGCCGTCACCGTCGATCTGGTTGTGCTCACCGTGCGGCGCCACGCGCTGTGCGCCCTGGTGGTACGACGGGGGGAAACGCCGTTCCAGGGCAGGTGGGCGCTGCCCGGCGGATTCGTCCGGGCCGACGAGGACCTCGGTGCGGCGGCCGCGCGTGAGCTGGTGGAGGAGACCGGGCTCTGCGTCCACGACCCGGGCGCCTCGGCGCCCATGCCGGGCAACGGGGCGCACCTCGAGCAGCTGGCCACCTACGGTGACCCGCAGCGCGACCCCCGGATGCGGGTGGTCAGCGTCGCTCACCTGGCACTCGCCCCGGATCTGCCCGCCCCGCGCGCCGGTGGTGACGCGAACAGCGCCCGCTGGGCGCCGGTAGAGGAGGTGCTCGGCAAGGACGGTTCCCTGGAGCCGGACGAGCAGGCCGAGCCGCTGGCCTTCGACCACGCGCGGATCCTCGCCGACGGTGTCGAGCGGGCCCGGTCGAAGATCGAGTACTCCTCGCTGGCAACGGCGTTCTGCCCGCCGGAGTTCACGGTCGGCGAGCTTCGCAGGGTGTACGAGGCGGTGTGGGGAGTGGCGCTCGACCCGCGCAACTTCCATCGCAAGGTGACCGGCACACCCGGGTTCCTGGTGCCGGCCGGTGGGACCACGACCCGTCAGGGAGGGCGTCCCGCACAGCTGTTCCGGGCGGGCGGGGCGACGCTGCTCAACCCGCCGATGCTCCGTCCTGAGGTCTGACCGCGTCGTTCCCCGGCGACCCGGGGCCTCAACCCTGCACGAAAAGTCCGAAATATAGCGATATCTTGCTTGGGTAGCCGCCCTGCCGCGCAGCGGTCTCACCTACCGCGAGAGAAGCGATGCTCCAGGCCATCGGACTCACCAGCAGCCCCCGCCGTGACCTCCCGCCCGCCGTGGACGATCTCACCTTCGAGGCACGGCCGGGCCAGGTCACCGCACTTCTCGGCCCCGCCGGGTCCGGCAAGACCACGGCCCTGCGACTGATGCTCGAACTCGAGCCGGGCCGGGGCGTCACCTACTTCCGCGGCCGCCCTCTCCAGCGCATCGCGCACCCCGCCGGGGAGGTCGGGGTGCTGTTCGGCGACGTACCCGGGCACCCCTCGCGGACGCTGCGCAGCCAGTTGCGGATGCTGTGCGCCGCGGCCGGGGTCCCGGCGTCCCGGGCCGACGACATGCTCGAGTTCGTCGGGCTCGCGGGCCTCCATGATCAGCGCATCGGCAGGCTGGCCCGTGGCATGGACCGCCGACTCGGCCTTGCCTCGGCGCTGTTGGGCGATCCGCACACGCTGCTGCTCGACGAGCCCGGTGCCGGGCTCTCCGCCCGTGAGAAGGCATGGCTGCACCAACTCCTGCGCGCTCATGCCATCGACGGCGGCACCGTTCTCTACACCACCACGGATCCGAAGGACGCCGCCCGCAACGCGGACCGGGTCGTCACGCTCGACAAGGGCCGGCTCGTCGCGGCGCAGGACGCGGCCGACTTCGCCCGTACTCGCCTGCGACCGCGTGTGGCCGTCCGGACGCCCCACGCCGCGCGGCTCGCCGCCGCCGTGGCCCAGGAGGCGCGCGCCGCCCGCCGTACCGTCGAAGTGATCACCGAGCGGGGAAACCGGCTGTCCGTCTACGGCAGCGACTGCGCCGCGATCGGCGAGACCGCCTTCCGGCACGGTGTCCTCATCCATCAACTGGCCGACGAGGTGGGTGACACCGGCCCGCTCGGCTCGCGGGACCCCTCCGACCCCGCACTGGAGGCCGAAGGGCCTCGATCCGACGCCTCACCAGAGCCGGCCTCACCCGAGCCCGGGCGGTCGAAGGTCCGGCGGCCGGCCCGATCGCCGCTGCGCCCGCTGCGGTACGAGATCCGCAGGCTGCTCGGCGTACCGGCGACTCCGCTCGTCGCGGCGGCCGCCATCGTCGCCTCCGTGGTGATCTCGGTGCTCCTCGCACGCAGCGGCAGGACACCTCTGCCCACGGTCCTCGCGGGCTGGCCCGCGCTCTCACCGCTGCCACCCGCCGCCCTGGGCGCCGGGCTGCTCGGCGCCTTCTCGTTCGGCGACGAGTACCGCTACCCGGCACTCACCACGGGGCGCGGCGTCGTGCCACGCAGGCTCGGGCTGCTGCTCGCCAAGCTCACGGTCGCGGCCGCCGTGGCCGTGGTCCTCGCCGTGCTGGTCGTGGTGGCCGACGTGGAGGCGCTCCGCCTCGTCTACGGCGGCGAGTTGATTCCCGTACCCGAAAACTGGCCGACCCTCTGTGCGAGTTGGCTCGGTCTGATCGTCGGCTGCGCCTGGGCGGGGGTGCTCGGGGCAGGGGTCTTCCGGGTCGCCACGGCAGGAGTGGCGGCCGTGCTCTCGGTGCCCGTCGTCGTGGCTCCGCTGCTGCGGCTGGTCACCTCGGCGCCCGCGGGCCGGTCGATCGCCGGACTCCCGGGCCGACTGCGGGAATTCGCCAGTGTGCAGTGGCCGGTGGCGGCCGACCGCTGGCTGCTGGGTGCGCTGCGGGTGGTGGCGCAGCCCGTGGGGGTGGCGCTGACGCTGGCGTTGACCGCCCTGCTCTGCGCGTATCTGATCACTGGCCTTCACCGTAGAGCGCGTTGGTGATCAAGCGCGGATCGAAACGTTTCGCTTCCCCGGTAACTATCTTGAAAATGCCCGCATATGTCCGATTAATCGTCAATTGTGTAGCGAGTGCCGATCACCCTTTCGTGTGCTTTTCACCAAAGACCTCAAGGGCCACCGGGGCCACGCCGACAAAGGATGCGTGAGTACCCTTGCGCACACCATGATGACCGCCGCCCGCCCCGTCGACTCCGGCCTCGGCGCCCCGGGCGACCTCGATCGCTACCCGTACGCGGAGGCGCCCGTCGCCGAGCGCGTGGGTCCGCCCGCCTGGGAAGGGGTGGAGACGGACCTCGGCCGGGTCGGTCGTCGCAGCGCCGGCAGCCGCGGCCGAGGGCTGCACGGCCAGCTCGTCCAGCAGCTGGGCCAGATGATCGTCTCCGGCGACCTCGGCGCCGACCGCCCGCTCGTCCCGGAGGAGATCGGCCAGCGCTTCGAGGTCTCCCGCACCGTCGTGCGCGAGTCGCTGCGCGTGCTGGAGGCCAAGGGCCTGGTCAGCGCCCGCCCCAATGTCGGCACCCGGGTCAGGCCCGTCAGCGACTGGAACCTGCTCGATCCGGACATCATCGAGTGGCGGGCCTTCGGGCCTCAGCGCGACGACCAGCGCCGCGAGCTGAACGAGCTGCGCTGGACGATCGAGCCCCTCGCCGCGCGGCTCGCCGCGGGTCACGGCCGTGAGGACATCCAGCAGCGCCTCGCCGACATGGTCGAGATCATGGGCCACGCCTATGCCCAGGGTGACGGCATCACCTTCACCCGGGCCGACGCCGAGTTCCACTCCCTGCTGATCCAGCTCGCAGGCAACCGCATGCTGGAGCACCTCTCCGGCATCGTCGCCGCCGCCCTGCAGGTCTCCGGCGGCCCGGTCACCGGCTGTGACCGCCCCGGCGAGTCCTGCCTGACCCACCACGCGCGGATCGTCGACTGCCTCGCGGCCGGCGACGCCCAGGGGGCCGAAGCGGCCATGCGGCAGCTGCTCACGGTCCACCCGGAGGTGGAGCGGGTCGTGCCCGCTCCGCGCGAGCACTGAGGCCGGCCGTGGCCGGGCGGGCGGAGCTGTGCGCAGCGCGCGTCGCCGGACCCGCGCGGAACCCGGGGAACACGATGTGTCCCCGGGGCCGCGGGGGCTCCGGCGACGCGAATGGACCAAGAACGCCCGTTCTGACCGATTAGTCGTACATGGGGTGTGACTCGGGCCACGCGGATTGGGCGTAACACTCTTCGAAGTCGTGCGATGACCTAAGAGGTGACAGCCGAGGAAGGAATACAGCAGCCGTGTCAGGCGCTGTGCAGTTCCCCGGTCCAGCCCGCGCCGTCGGCACATTCCCCGTCGACGGTCGTCGGCTCCGGCCCGATCATGGGCGGGGCCGGAAGCCGTTTTCCATCGTTCCGAGAGGTTGTTCGTGTCGGCCAGCACATCCCGTACGCTCCCGCCGGAGATCGCCGAGTCCGAGTCTGTGATGGCGCTCATCGAGCGGGGAAAGGCTGATGGGCAGATCGCCGGCGATGACGTGCGTCGGGCCTTCGAGGCTGACCAGATTCCGCCAACCCAGTGGAAGAATGTTCTGCGCAGCCTCAACCAGATCCTCGAGGAAGAGGGTGTGACGCTGATGGTCAGTGCAGCGGAGTCGCCGAAGCGCGCCCGCAAGAGCGTCGCAGCGAAGAGCCCGGCCAAGCGCACCGCCACCAAGACCGTCACCGCCAAGACGACCGTGACGAAGACCGTCTCGGCCGCCGCGGCGGCCCCGGCGGCAGAGAGCGCGGACCCGGTCGACGAGGCCGGAACCCCGGCCAAGAAGGCAGCCGCGAAGAAGACCGCGGCCAAGAAGACGGTGGCCAAGAAGACGGCCGCCAAGAAGACCGTGGCCAAGAAGACGGCCGCCAAGAAGGACTCCGACGAGGTCGTCGAGGGCGAGGAGCTCCTCGAGGACGTCGCGCCCGGCAAGGGCGAGGACGAGGAGGCCGAGGGCGAGAACAAGGGCTTCGTCCTGTCCGACGAGGACGAGGACGACGCTCCGGCGCAGCAGGTCGCCGTCGCCGGTGCCACCGCCGACCCGGTCAAGGACTACCTGAAGCAGATCGGCAAGGTCCCGCTGCTCAACGCCGAGCAGGAGGTCGAGCTCGCCAAGCGCATCGAGGCCGGTCTGTTCGCCGAGGACAAGCTGGCAAACTCCGACAAGCTGGCGCCCAAGCTCAAGCGTGAGCTGGAGATCATCGCCGAGGACGGCCGCCGCGCCAAGAACCACCTCCTGGAGGCCAACCTCCGCCTGGTGGTCTCGCTGGCCAAGCGCTACACCGGCCGCGGCATGCTCTTCCTGGACCTGATCCAGGAAGGCAACCTGGGTCTGATCCGCGCGGTCGAGAAGTTCGACTACACCAAGGGCTACAAGTTCTCCACGTACGCCACCTGGTGGATCCGTCAGGCGATCACCCGCGCCATGGCCGACCAGGCCCGCACCATCCGTATCCCGGTGCACATGGTCGAGGTCATCAACAAGCTGGCGCGCGTCCAGCGCCAGATGCTCCAGGACCTGGGCCGCGAGCCCACCCCGGAGGAGCTGGCCAAGGAACTCGACATGACCCCGGAGAAGGTCATCGAGGTCCAGAAGTACGGCCGCGAGCCGATCTCCCTCCACACCCCGCTGGGTGAGGACGGAGACAGCGAGTTCGGTGACCTCATCGAGGACTCCGAGGCGGTCGTCCCGGCCGACGCGGTCAGCTTCACGCTCCTCCAGGAGCAGCTGCACTCCGTCCTCGACACGCTCTCCGAGCGTGAGGCGGGCGTGGTCTCCATGCGCTTCGGCCTCACCGACGGCCAGCCGAAGACGCTGGACGAGATCGGCAAGGTCTACGGCGTGACGCGTGAGCGCATCCGCCAGATCGAGTCGAAGACCATGTCGAAGCTGCGCCACCCGTCCCGTTCGCAGGTGCTGCGCGACTACCTCGACTAGTCCGCGAGCGTACGAGCCGAAGGGCCCGATTCCCCAGGAGGGAGCCGGGCCCTTCGGCCTTGCGGGGGTGCACGGCGCGTGTGTGTGGACGACGCTGGGTGAACCGACATCATCGGAGAGTCAGGAGGCTCTATGCGTCGCCCCATCGCCCGAGCAGTGACCGCTGCCCTGGGCCTGATCTCGGCGGCGGCCGGTCCGTTCGCCGCCGCCGCTCCCGCGGTCGCCGACAGTGTCGTGGTGGGCGGGCAGCCCGCCCGGAGCGCGGACGCCCCCTGGGCCGTGGCGCTCTCCAGCCGTGACCGGTTCGGAGGTACGCGCGCGGGTCAGTTCTGCGGGGGAGCGGTGGTGGCGCCGACCCGGGTGCTGACCGCGGCCCACTGCCTGGGCAGGGACGTCCTGGGCGGCGAGCCCGGGGACCTCGCCGACTTCAAGGTCATCGCGGGCCGGTCCGCGCTGCGCGGCACGGGCGGACAGGAGATCCGTGTCGTCGACACCTGGATCAGTCCGCACTACGACCCGACGGCCAATGCCAACGATCTGGCCGTGCTGACGCTGGCGAGCCCGCTGCCCCTGTCGTACGTGATCACACCGGCCGTGCCCGGTGACGCGGCCGAGGCGCCGGGGACGGCCGCGGACGTGTACGGATGGGGGGACACCACCGGCAACGGGACCTACGCCTCCGCGCTGCGCGCGGCGCGTGTCCAGGTGCTGCCCGACGCCGCGTGCGAGCGGGCCTATCCCGGCGGCTTCGGGGCCGCGTACCGCGCCGGCACGATGCTGTGCGCGGGCGATCCGCAGGGCGGCAAGGACGCCTGCCAGGGCGACAGCGGCGGGCCGCTGGTGGCCGGTGGGCGGCTCATCGGTCTGGTGTCCTGGGGCAGCGGCTGTGGGCAGGCCGAGAACCCGGGGGTCTACACCCGAGTCTCCACCGTGCTGCCGGCGAACTTCTGAGCCCAGGGCGCGAGAACGGGCGGCCACCCCCCTGGTAAGCGGGGGTTGCCGCCCGTCGTCCGGTCAGCGACCGGCCCATGGCTCGTCGTGGATGCGAGGCGTCAGCGGTCCTCGTCTACTGCCTTGGCCGGCACGTCGGTGAGCCGGTCCGTCTCATCCTGTATTTCCGCGGCGATCTTCTTGAGTTCCGGCTCGAACTTGCGCCCGTGGTGGGCACAGAAGAGCAAGTCACCACCGCTGGTCAGGACGACGCGCAGGTACGCCTGGGCGCCGCAGCGGTCGCAGCGGTCAGCGGCCGTCAGGGGGCTCGCGGGGGTCAGAACAGTAGTCACGTCGCCTCTTCTCTAGCTCGACGAGCTGTCGTACCAGGGTCAACATCCAACCAGGCCGAAAACGTTCCCGCTCGTGGCTTTTCCTCGAAACTTCTTCCCGAGGTGGCTGCTGCTGCCGGTTGGCGGCGAATGAGCCGTATTGCGTCGCTCTACGGATTTCGCATGGCTTGTCTCGGTTTCGTCCTCCCGGCTGGGTTGCCGGTTGTTCATGAGGACGTGCCCGGAGCCTAAATGGTTCATGCCTGGAAGGGAACGTGATGTTCACGTCACCCCATCGAGGGATCGAACACCCATGCGACTCTGCACTAGCATGAGAAATCAGGAGGGTGGCGTGACAACGGCTCTACCAGGCATCGGTACCCTCTGACCGGTGACCGACGCCGGGCCTTACCCCACGGGGCCAGTTTTCAAATTCAGCGAGGAGCGAACCGCGTGACCGCCGAGACGTCCGTGCCGTCCAGTGCGCTGCTGACCGCAGACCGTGACGGTTCCAACTACACCGCGCGGCACCTGCTCGTACTCGAAGGGCTCGAAGCGGTCCGCAAGCGCCCCGGTATGTACATCGGGTCCACCGACAGCCGCGGCCTGATGCACTGCCTCTGGGAGATCATCGACAACTCTGTCGACGAGGCTCTCGGCGGCTACTGCGACCACATCGACGTGATCCTCCACGACGACGGCTCCGTCGAGGTGCGCGACAACGGCCGGGGCATCCCGGTCGACGTCGAGCCCAAGACCGGGCTGTCCGGCGTCGAGGTCGTCATGACCAAGCTGCACGCCGGCGGAAAGTTCGGCGGCGGCTCCTACGCGGCCTCCGGCGGTCTGCACGGCGTGGGCGCCTCGGTGGTGAACGCGCTGTCGGCCAGGCTCGACGTCGAGGTCGACCGGAACAGCTCCACGCACTCGATCAGCTTCCGCCGCGGTGTCCCCGGCATCTTCACCGAGCAGGGCCCCGACAGCCCCTTCGACCCGGGCAACGGGCTGCTGAAGGGCAAGCGCGTCCCCAAGACCCGCACCGGCACCCGCGTGCGGTACTGGGCGGACCGCCAGATCTTCCTCAAGGACGCCAAGCTCTCGCTGGACCACCTCCACCAGCGCGCCCGCCAGACCGCCTTCCTGGTGCCCGGCCTGACCATCGTGGTCAGGGACGAGCGCGACCTGGAGGGCGTGGGCAAGAGCGAGGAGACGTTCCGCTTCGACGGCGGCATCAGCGAGTTCTGCGAGTTCCTCGCCCAGGACAAGGCCGTCTGCGACGTGCTGCGGCTGACCGGCCAGGGCACCTTCAAGGAGACCGTCCCGGTCCTCGACGACCGCGGGCACATGACCCCTACCGAGGTCACCCGTGAGCTGGGCGTCGACGTGGCCCTGCGCTGGGGTACCGGCTACGACACCACGGTCAAGTCGTTCGTCAACATCATCGCCACCCCCAAGGGCGGCACCCATGTCTCCGGCTTCGACCAGGCCATCACCAAGACGGTCAACGAGGTCCTGCGCTCCGCCAAGATGCTGCGCGTCGCCGAGGACGACATCGTCAAGGACGACGCCCTCGAAGGCCTCACCGCCGTCGTGACGGTCCGGCTCGCCGAGCCGCAGTTCGAAGGGCAGACCAAGGAGGTGCTCGGCACCTCGGCCGCCCGCCGGATCGTCGCCACCGTGGTCGCCCGCGAGCTCAAGGCCTTCCTGACGTCCACCAAGCGTGACGCCAAGGCCCAGGCCCGTGCCGTCCTGGAGAAGGCCGTGGCCGCTGCCAGGACGCGTATCGCGGCCCGCCAGCACAAGGAGGCGCAGCGCAGGAAGACCGCCCTGGAGTCCTCCTCGCTGCCCGCCAAGCTCGCCGACTGCCGCAGCGACGACGTGGAGCGCAGCGAGCTCTTCATCGTCGAGGGAGACTCCGCGCTCGGCACCGCCAAGCTCGCCCGCAACAGCGAGTTCCAGGCGCTCCTGCCGATCCGCGGCAAGATCCTCAACGTCCAGAAGTCCTCCGTCTCGGACATGCTCAAGAACGCCGAGTGCGGAGCGATCATCCAGGTCATAGGAGCCGGCTCGGGCCGTACCTTCGACATCGACGCAGCCCGCTACGGCAAGATCGTGCTCCTCGTCGACGCCGACGTCGACGGGGCGCACATCCGCTGCCTGCTGTTGACCCTCTTCCAGCGCTACATGCGCCCGATGGTCGAGGCCGGCCGGGTCTTCGCCGCCGTGCCGCCGCTGCACCGCATCGAGCTCGTCCAGCCCAAGAAGGGCCAGGACAAGTACGTCTACACGTACTCGGACAACGAGCTGCGGCAGACCCTGCTCGAGTACCAGCGCAAGAACATCCGCTACAAGGACGCCATCCAGCGCTACAAGGGCCTCGGCGAGATGGACGCCGACCAGCTGGCGGAGACCACGATGGACCCGCGCCACCGGACCCTGCGCCGTATCAACATCGGCGACCTGGACTCGGCCGAGCAGGTCTTCGACCTGCTCATGGGCAACGACGTGGCGCCCCGCAAGGAGTTCATCACCAGCTCCGCGGCCACGCTCGACCGCTCGCGGATCGACGCCTAGCCGAGCGACCCCTGGCCCGGCCGTCCACCCAGGGGTGGAGCCACCGAGCTCCACCCCTGAGACGATCACAGCCGCGCGGCCCCTCCGTAGCATCGACGTGACGGAGGGGGACGGACGTGAGAAGCGACAAGTCGACCGGTCGATGGTTCGGATGGCCCGCGCCGGAGGCCCTGACCCGGGTCGGCGTGCCGCGCGGCCGCCTCGTGCTCGACGGGCTGCTGCTCGCGGCGATCAGCGGCGGGATCGTGGTCAGCGCCCATCGGTCGGGCGCCTTCCCCGGCTGGTACGGCGCGCTGCCCCCGCTGGGTCTCGCCCTCGCGGTGGGCCTCGTCGCCGCCTACCACCGGACGACGCTCGCGGGCCGGCTCACGGGCTCCCTCGGCCTGCTCGCCGCCGTCGCCGGCCTCGGCCTCGCCGCGCACGTCGCCGGAGCCCATGTGACCGCCACCCTGCTCTGGATCGTCGTCTCCATCACCGCCATGGAGCGCCTGCCGCTGCTCGTGGCACTGGTCACCGTGCTGGTCCTCTCCGGGGGCTTCGTGGACGCGGACGAGACCGGGATCCTGGGCGCCGGAGTCACCACCGCCGCCGTGCTGCTCACCGGTTACTCGCTGCGCCTGGACGCCGAAGCCCGCAGCGCCGGGTTCCGGCTGCTGGCACAGGAGCGCGCGGCACGCGACGCCGAGGCGGCCTCGGCGGCCCTGGCCGAGCGGGCCAGGATCGCCCGCGAGATCCATGACGTCCTGGCGCACAGCCTCTCCGCGCAGATGGTCCACCTGGAGGCGGCCAGGCTGCAGATCGAGGCCGGCGCCGGACGGGAGACGATCCTGGAGCGGGTGGTCGCCGCCCGCTCCATGGCCCGGGAGGGGCTCGCCGAGACCCGGCAGGCGCTATCCGCGCTCCGTGGCGACATGGTGCCCGTCGAGGACTATCTGCGGGAGCTGGCGCGCGAGGACCGGGCCGAGGTGCAGGTGGCCGGCGCCCGCAGACACCTTCCCGCGGAAGCCTCCCAGGCCGTACGGAGAGTGGCGCAGGAAGCCCTCACCAACGTCCGCAAACACGCACCCGGAGCCAGGACACGGTTGCTGCTCACCTACGGGACGGGGGAGGTCGCCCTGGAGATACGGGACTCGGGGGTGCCAGGCGCCCCTGACACGCCCGGGGCCCCCGGCACGGCCGGTGTGTCCGGCGAGGCCGCGGCGGCGGGGCTGAGCGCCTCCGGATCGGGCTACGGGCTGCTCGGCATGCGGGAGCGCGCCGAACTCCTCGGCGGAAGCCTGCAGGCGGGTCCCGAGGGCAACGGCTTCGCGGTGCGGCTGCGGGTGCCGGCATGAGCGGCCCCGGGAACCTGCACGGCGATCGCAGGGTGGCGCGGGTGATCGTGGCCGACGACCAGTCCATGGTGAGGGAGGGAATCGTGCTCGTCCTGGGGCTGCTGCCCGGCATCGAGGTCGTCGGAGCGGCCCGGGACGGCGAGGAGGCCGTCGCCCTGACCGCCGAACTCGCGCCCGATGTGGTGCTGATGGACCTCCGGATGCCGCGCTGCGACGGGGTGGAGGCGACCCGGCGGATACGCGCCGACCACCCGGGCACCGAAGTCGTGGTCCTCACCACGTACGCCGACGACGACTCGCTCTTCCCGGCGCTCCGGGCAGGGGCGCGCGGCTACCTCACCAAGGACGCCGGCGGGGAGGAGATCGTGCGGGCCGTCCACGATGTGCTGGACGGGCGGGCCGGACTCGCTCCCTCCGTCCAACGGCGCCTGCTGGAACAGCTCATGGCCCAGCCCGAGAGAGGACCAGGGCCGTCCCGTGAGGCCCCGGGAGGCTCACGGCGGCAGGCGGACTCGCTGCCCGACGGGCTCACCGACCGCGAGGCCGAGGTGCTCGCGCTGGTCGCGGACGGCCTCTCCAACCAGGAGATCGGCGTCCGGCTGAGCATCTCCACCGCCACCGTGAAGACCCACATCAACAATCTCTTCGCCAAGACGGGGGTGCGCGACCGGGCACAGGCCGTCCGGTACGCATATCAGCACGGGCTCGTCGCACCACCTGGGAGAACCGTCACCTGATGGGGTGAAGTGAGGAGGGAGAAGAGTCCGGGATCTTCCCGCTCTGTCCATCCTTGGGCACGCGGCCGAAACGGTTCGCTGACAAGGAGAGTTCACCGGTGGAGAAGGACGAAGAGCCGGGCGCCCCCGCGGTGCGGATCGACGACCCCTGGTACGACGCACTCGCCTCCGGCTGGGGCGAGTCGGCCGACGTGGGGACGCCCGCCGCCGAGGCCGACCACGGCGCGGCGGCGACCGGGGCCGTACCGCGGCAGCAGCCGGGCGGCCACGGGGCCGCCGACATCTACCTGGAGGTCCAGCGCAGCGCCGCCTTCCAGGAAGTACGCAGCCGCTACCGGCGGTTCGTGATCCCGGCCGTCCTCGCCTTCCTCGTCTGGTACCTCGCCTATGTGGTGGCGGCGACGGCGGCGCCCGGGCTGATGGCCCGGCCCGTCTTCGGGATGGTGAACGTGGCGATGCTCGCCGGGCTCGGCCAGTTCCTCACCACCTTCCTGCTGACCTGGGCCTACGCCCGCAACGCGCGGCTGCGGCGGGACCGCGCCGCCCTGGAGCTGCGCTGGACGGTGTTCGACGAGACACGGGCGCAGGAGATCACGCGGGGAGGCCGAAGGTGACCGACGACCATCAGACACTCGCGCTGCTGCTGTTCAGCGCGTTCATCGTGGTGACGCTCGGGATCACCACCTGGGTGAGCCGCAACCGGCATGGTTCGGCGGAGGAGTTCTATGCCGGCGGGAGGCTCTTCTCCCCTCTGGAGAACGGTTTCGCCATCGCCGGTGACTACATGTCCGCCGCCTCCTTCCTCGGCATCTCCGGACTGATCGCCCTCTTCGGCTACGACGGGATGCTGTACTCCGTCGGCTTCCTCGTCGCCTGGTTGGTCGTCCTGCTCCTGGTCGCCGAACTGGTCCGCAACTGCGGACGGTTCACCCTCGCCGACGTGGTGGCGGCCCGGATGGCCGAGCGCCCCGTCCGGATCGCCGCCGGAACGTCCTCCGTCACGGTCTCCGTGCTCTATCTGGTGGCCCAGATGGTCGGGGCCGGCAGTCTGGTCGCCCTGCTCCTCGGGGGCACCAGCGAAGCCGCCCGCTCATGGACCGTGATCGGCGTCGGCGCCCTGATGGTGATCTATGTGTCGTTCGGCGGGATGCGGGCCACCACCTGGATCCAGATCGTGAAGGCCGTGCTGCTGATGGCCGGCACGATCACCCTCACCGTGCTCGTCCTGCTCCGCTTCCACGGGGACTTCAACCAGCTGCTCGCCACGGCCGCGGAACGCAGCGGACACGGACGGGACTTCCTCGCCCCCGGCCTGCGCTACGGCGGGGAGTGGACCTCACGGCTCGACTTCATCAGCCTCGGCATCGCACTCGTCCTCGGCACCGCCGGCCTGCCGCACATCCTGTCCCGGTTCTACACCGTGCCGACCGCACGAGCCGCCCGCCGTTCCGTCGTCTGGGCCATCGGGCTCATCGGCGGCTTCTACCTGATGACGATCGTCCTCGGCTTCGGCGCCGCCGCGATCATCGGCCCCGACGCCGTGCGTGCCTCCAACGCGGCGGGGAACACCGCCGTACCGCTGCTCGCCCTCGATCTCGGCGGGGGAGCGGGCTCCACGGGAGGCACGGTGCTCTTCGCGATCGTCGCCGCCGTCGCCTTCGCGACCATCCTGGCGGTCGTCGCCGGCATCACCCTCGCCTCCTCCGCCTCCGTCGCCCACGACCTGTACGCCTCATTGCGCCGCCGGGGCACGCGCGCGAAGCCGTACAGCGAGGTGACCGTGGCGCGGATCGCCGCGGCCGGGATCGGCGTCGCCGCGATCGGGCTCGGCCTGCTCGCCCGCGACCTCAACGTGGCGTTCCTGGTCGGTCTCGCCTTCGCGGTCGCCGCCTCGGCCAACCTGCCCGTACTGCTGTACTCGCTGTTCTGGCGGAACTTCACCACGCGCGGCGCCGTGTGGTCGGTGTACGGGGGCCTGGTGCCGGCGGTGCTGCTCGTCGTGCTCTCGCCGGTCGTCTCCGGCAGCCCCGACGCGCTGTTCCCGGGGGTCGACTTCCATGTCTTCCCGCTCCAGAACCCCGGGGTGGTCTCCATCCCCCTCGGCTTCCTGGCCGGATGGATCGGGACCGTCACGTCCTCCGAGCCGCCCGACGCGGCCAAGCACGCGGAGACGGAGGTCAGGGCGTTGACCGGCGCCGGAGCGGTGTGAGCGAGCGGGACGCACGCTCCGGGGCCCGGCCGGTACGAGGGCTCAGCCCGTGGACTTCGCCCAGACGTAGCGGTGTTCGGGGCGGCCCGTCTCGCCGTACTTCAGCGACAGCCGTACGCGGCCGGCCCGTTCGAGCAGCTTGAGGTAGCGCTGGGCGGTCTGCCGGCTGACCCCCGACCGCTCGGCGATCTCCTGCGCGGACAGGGCTCCGTCGGCGGCGAGGAGCACCTGCCGCACCAGCTCCGCGGTGGTGGGGGAGTGGCCCTTGGGAAGGTCGGGCTCCACCGCGCTCGCGGAGAGTGCGCCGAAGATGCGGTCGACCTCCGCCTGTTCCGCTTCGCCGCCGCCGTCCAGGGTGTGGCGCAGCGCGGCATACGCCTCCAGCTTGGCGCGGAGCCCGGCGAAGGCGAAGGGTTTGACCAGGTACTGCAGCGCTCCGTGGCGCATCGCCGCCTGCACGGTCGCCACGTCTCGCGCCGCGGTCACCATGATCACATCGGTCTGGTGGCCCAGCCGGCGCAGTTCCCGTACGACCGCGAGTCCGTTCTCGTCCGGCAGATAGTGGTCGAGCAGGATCAGGTCGACGGGGACCTCGGCCAGCCGGGCGAGCGCCTCGGCCGTCGAGTGGGCGGTGGCGACGACCTGGAAGCCGGGCACCTTCGTCACGTAGGCCGCGTTGATCCGCGCGACGCGGCGGTCGTCGTCGACGACCAGGACGTCGATCACCGTGGCCCCCCGAGCGCGGACGTCCCGGGCGCGGAGGCCCCGGCAGACGACGAGCCGATCGCCGACGTGGCGGTCGCGGACGGCCCGGTGCTTGGCCGCTCGTCCGGTTCCGCCGACGGCTCCGGCTCGTCCAGTGCTTCGGGGAGGACGACGGTGAACTCGGCGCCACCGTCCTGTCCCGTGGCGACCCGGGCGCTGCCGCCCCGACGTTCGGCGAGCCGGCGTACGAGAGCGAGACCCAGGCCCCGCTTGCCGTGGGAGGGCAGTTCCTTGGTGGTCCATCCCTCGGTGAAGATGAGTTCGCGCCGGTCGTCGGGGACGCCGGGCCCGCTGTCGGAGACCCGCAGGACGGCGGTACGGCCCTCGGCCCGCAGGGCGATCTCGACGCGCGCCTCGACGGTGCCCGCGGCGGCGTCCAGGGCGTTGTCGACGAGGTTGCCGACGACCGTGACCAGCTCGCGCGGGTCGACCAGCCGGTCGGGGAGCAGCGAGTCGGCCGAGATCCGCAGCGACACGCCCCGCTCGGCGGCGACCGTGGCCTTGCCGACCAGGAGCGCGGCGAGCAGCGGATCGTGGATCTTCTCGGTGACCTGCTCGGCGGTGGCGCGGTGCACGCCCACGACCTCGGTGACGAACTCCACCGCCTCGTCGTGCATCTCCAGCTCCAGCAGGCCCAGGAGGGTGTGCAGCCGGTTGGCGTGCTCATGGTCCTGGGCGCGGAGGGCGTCGATCAGCCCGCGGGTGGAGTCGAGCTCGCGGCCGAGCCGCTCCAGCTCGGTGCGGTCGCGCAGGGTGGCGACGGCGCCGCCGTCGTCCGTCGGCATCCGGTTGGCGATCAGTACCCGGTGGCCCCGGACGGTCACCAGGTCGTCGCCGGTGACTCGGCCGGCCAGCACATCGGCCGTACGTCCGGAGCCGAGCGCCTCCTCCAGCGGGCTCCCGGTTGCCTCCGGTCCGATGCCGAGCAGCCGCTGGGCCTCGTCGTTCATGAGCCGGATGCGGCCGGCGCGGTCGAGGGCGACGACGCCCTCGCGGATGCCGTGGAGCATGGCCTCGCGTTCGGCGAGGAGTGCGGAGATGTCCGAGAACGCCAGGTCGTGCGTCTGCCGCTGCAGCCTGCGGGAGATCAGGTACGCGGCGAGCGCGCCGGCCGCCAGGGCCCCGCCGGCGTACGCGAGCAGTCCGGGGATCGCCCCGAGGAGCCGGTCGTGGACGCTGTCGTACTCGATGCCGACGGACACCGCGCCGACGATGGTTCCGTCCGCGTCGCGCAGCGGGGCCTTCCCCCGCGCCGAGCGGCCGAGCGTGCCGTTGTCGATCTCCATGACCTCCTGCCCGGAGAGGGCGGCGCTGGGGTCGGTGGAGACGATCCTGCCGATCTGCGCGGGGTCGGTATGGGACCAGCGCACGCCTCGTGTGTCCATGACGACGACGTACTCGGCGCCGGTGGACCGCCGGATCCGCTCGGCCTCGACCTGCACGGGGCCACCGGCGGAGGGCTCGGAGTCACGCAGCGCGGCGGCGACCTCGGGGGAGGCGGTGGTCTCGGCGATGGCCAGGGCGCGCCGCATGGCCTGGTCGTCGAGCTGGTCGCTGAGCGGCGCGAGGAAGAGTCCGGTGGCCAGCACCGTGACGCCGGTGGCGATGGCCAGCTGCATGAGGAGGACCTGCGCGAAGACCCGCCGCGGCCAGCCGAACCGCCGACGGCGCGGGGTGGGTCGCGCGGGGGTGGTCGGTGCGGGGCTCATGGCAGGAACGGTACGGGGAGGGGGGCGGGGACCGGAAACGACCACCCGTGCGACCAGGAGGGCAGAGGTGCGGGCCCCCCGCGGACGGTGGCGCGCCGCCGGGCGCCGCGGGTGGCCGGGGCCGCGGGGCTCGTGTCTATTCTGGGGGCTTTGTGGTCGTGGGTCGGAGGGTTTTCGTGGTCAGGCAGCAGATTCCCGTCGTCGTCCTCTCCGGGTTCCTCGGGTCGGGGAAGACCACGCTGCTCAACCATCTGCTGCGCAGTGCCCGGGGCACCCGGATCGGTGTCATGGTCAACGACTTCGGGGACATCGGGATCGACGCGATGACCGTCGCCGGACAGGTCGGTTCCACCGTCTCGCTCGGCAACGGATGCCTGTGCTGCGCCGTCGACGTGAGCGAGCTGGACGAGTATCTCGAGGTCCTCACCCGGCCCGAGATGCGCCTCGACGTGATCGTCATCGAGGCCAGCGGTCTCGCCGAGCCGCAGGAACTCGTCCGGATGGTGCTCGCCAGCGACAACGAGCGGACCGTGTACGGCGGGCTCGTGCAGGTCGTCGACGCCGCCGAGTTCTCCGCGATCCGGGAGCGGCATCCGGAGACCGACCGTCATCTGGCCCTCGCCGATCTGGTCGTGGTGAACAAGGCGGACCGGGTGGCGGAGGGGGAGCTCGACGCCGTGCACGAGAGGGTCACCGCGCTGGCCGGACGGGCCGCGGTGATCCGCGCCTCGTACGGGCGCGTCGACCCCGAGGTCCTCTTCGACCGGGTCGTGCCCGAGGACGAGATCGAAGGGCAGATGTCCATCGAGGACCTGCTCTACGGGGACCCCGAGACGGAGCATCCGCACGCGCACTACGAGTCCCTCTCGTTCTCGACCGGTACCGCCCTGCACCCGCGGCGCCTGATGGCCTTCCTCGACTCCCGCCCGCAGGGGCTCTACCGCATCAAGGGCTTCGTCGATCTCGGCGCGGCAGACCGGGACAACCGGTACGTCGTCCACGCGGTCGGCCGCTTCCTGCGGTTCTTTCCCGAGCCCTGGCCCGCCGGCGAGGAGAAGCTCACCCAGCTGGTGCTCATCGGCTCCGGCATCGACGCGCCGGCTCTGCGCAAGGGGCTCGCGGAGTGCGAGCTGAACGGCCCGCGGGACGCCCCCGACGAGCACAGCATGTGGGGCGTGCTGCGCTACGTACCCCAGCCGGAGCCGGAGCCGGAGCCGGACGCGGGGGTCTGGTCGGCCGGTCAGGCGCCGACGGCGGAGAGGTAGTCCGCGAGACCGTCCGCGCTCTCACCCGCCCATCCCACGTACCCGTCGGGCCGGACGAGGAAGAGGCCCGTGCCGTACGGCTCGTACGCGGCGAGGCGGGCCGTGCGCACCGTTCCCGTCCCGAGGGCCGGGGGCTCCGTGCCGACGGCGAGCAGCGTGAAGTGCGGCCCGCGGAAGAGGTCGAAGAGGCGCTCCCCGCCGTACGGACCGTCCGGGGCGCGGTCGCCCGCGCGCAGCGCGTCCTCGGCGATCCCGGTCCGGGTCTCGACGGCGAGGGGCGAGTCCCGGTACCCCAGCCCGAGCTGCTGGACCTCCTCGCCGCGCTGGCTGCTCTCGCCCTCGGCGGAGGCCCGGTGGATACGGCTGCTGATGCCGAGGACGCCGGCGGCGACGGGCAGCCGCTCGGCCTCGTACGAGTCGAGCAGCGCGGCGGGGGCGCCGTGGCGCAGCACCTGACCGAGCTTCCAGCCGAGGTTGTACGCGTCCTGGACACTGGTGTTGAGGCCCTGACCGCCCGCGGGGGAGTGCACGTGCGCCGCGTCACCCGCCAGGAAGACCCGGCCGTCGCGGAACCGGTCCGCCATCGCCGCGCGGGCCCGGAAGTCGGAGGCCCACAGCACCTCGACGACGTCCGCTGCGGCTAGCGGCGTGCGCTCGGCGACGAGTCCGCGCACCGCCTCCGCCGAGGTGTCGACGGCGGCCGGCTCGTCCTCGAAGGCGACGATCAGCTGGAAGTGGTCGGCTCCTGGCAGCGGGCACAGCGCCACGCCGCCGCCGGGCGCCTTCGGCCAGATGTGCCAGTTGGCCCGGTCGACGAGCGCCTCGGGGGAGAGGCGCACGTCACCGACGAGCATCGGCCGGGGGTCGACGGTCTCGCCCGTCATGCCGATGCCGAGTGACTTGCGGACGGTCGACCGTCCGCCGTCGGCCGCCACGAGATAGGACGCCCGCACCGTCCCGCCGGTGGAGAGCTCCGCCTCGACCCCGTCCGCGGACTGGCGGAAGCCGGTGAGTGCCGTGCCGAACCGGACGCCGCCCCCGAGTTCCACCAGGCGCTCGTACAGCAGCTCCTGGGTGCGGGACTGCGGGATGAGCAGCGCGTTCGCGTACGGGACCTGCTCGGTCGGCTCGGAGCGCTTCATCATGTCCCACTCGTGCTGACGCTCCGCGCCCTCCCAGGCGAGCATCCGCGGGTAGAGGGACGCCGCGTCCAGGATGCCGGGCAGCACGCCGAGATCGTCGAACACCTCCTGGCTGCGCGGCTGGATGCCCTTGCCGCGCGAGCCGGGGAAGAGCCGGTCGGCCTTCTCGACCAGCAGGGTGCGTACACCCCGGCGGGCCAGGTCGATGGCGAGCACCAGTCCGGTGGGGCCCGCTCCGGCGACGACGACGTCCGTCTCCGTGCTCGTGTCGCTCTGCATGCCACTGCCTCCGGCGCCCTTAACGCTGTTAAGTTCCATGCCCGGGAGCATCGCCTTAACGGCGTTAAGTTGTCAAGGGGATACCGTGACGGGGTGGCGACGAAGAAGACGACTCGGCTGGACCCCGCGCAGGTGGCGGAGGCCGCCCTGAGCCTGCTGAACGAGCGGGGCCTCGAAGGACTCACGCTGCGCGCGATCGCCCAGGAGCTGAACGTGCAGGCGCCCGCGCTCTACTGGCACTTCAAGAACAAGCAGGCGCTGCTCGACGAGATGGCGACGGTGATGTACCGGCAGATGGTCGCCGACCCCGTGGCGCGGCCGGCCGGTGACCTGAGCTGGCAGGAGCGGATCCTCGCGGTCAACCGGGGCCTGCGCGCCGGACTGCTGCGCTACCGCGACGGCGCCAAGGTCTACAGCGGCGCCCGTTTCACCGGGACCGACTTCGCCGCGGACATGGAGCTCCAGCTCGGCTCGCTCGTCGAAGCCGGCTTCTCGCTGCCCCAGGCGGTACGGGCCAGCACCACGGCGTACATGTTCACGCTGGGCTTCGTGACGGAGGAGCAGGGCACCGAGCCGGTGCCGGGGCAGCCCCGCGAGGGCTTCGACGTCGAGCGGCGGGCCGAGCGGCTGGCCGACTATCCCCTCTCGGCGGCGGCCGGGCCGGAGCTCTTCACCGACTACGACACCGGCTTCGAGGACGGGCTGCGCCTGATCGTCGCCGGGATCGAGGCGACCTACGCGCCCACGGCCCCGCCCCGCGACCCGGCTTGACACCGGCCCCGGCCCTCGGCGCCACCTGCCCCACCCGCCTCATGACGGCGAACGCCCCCTGCCCCGCGCGCACGGCGCGGGGCAGGGGGCGTTTCGACGGGGTGCGAGCGCTAGCGGAGGGCACCCGCCACGACATCGACCGGCTTCGGCAGCGGGGTGCCCGAGCCGTCACGGCGCGGGTCGATCTCGGGCAGATCCACCGGCGTGCCGTTCTCCTGTGCGGCGTGCGCCGGGGTGGCGCCCGCCCAGGCCAGGATCAGCACGTCCTCGCCCTTCAGGAACCGCTGGCAGCGCACGCCACCGGTCGCACGCCCCTTGCGGGGGTACTGGTCGAACGGCGTCAGCTTCGCCGACGTGGCGGCCGAGTCGTCCAGCGTGCCCGTGGAGCCGGCGACCGTGAACACCACTGCGCCCGCCGCCGGATCCACCGCCGTGAACGAGATCACCTCGGCGCCCTCGGTGAGCTTGATGCCCGCCATGCCGCCCGCCGGGCGGCCCTGGGGCCGTACCTGCGAGGCCTGGTAGCGCAGCAGCTGGGCGTCGGAGGTGATGAAGACCAGGTCCTCCTCGCCCGTGCGCAGCTCGGTCGCGCCGACGATCCGGTCACCCTCCTTGAGGGTGATGACCTCCAGCTCGTCCTTGTTCGCCGGATAGTCGGGCACGACGCGCTTCACCACACCCTGGAGCGTGCCGATCGCCAGTCCCGGCGAGGCCTCGTCGAGTGTGGTCAGGCAGACGACCGTCTCGTCGTCCTCCAGGGTGAGGAACTCCGCCAGCGGCGCCCCGCCCGCCAGGTTCGGCGCGGAGGCGGTGTTCGGCAGCTGCGGCAGATCGATCACCGCGATCCGCAGCAGACGTCCGGCGGAGGTCACCGCGCCGATGTCGCCGCGCTGCGTCGCCGGAACCACGGAGACGATCACATCGTGCTTGGAGCGCTTGCCTTCCGCGGCGGCCGGGATCTCCTCCGTCGCCGTACGGGCCAGCAGGCCCGTCGAGGACAGCAGGACCCGGCAGGGGTCGTCCGCGACCTCCAGGGAGGTGGCGGCGATCGGCGCGCCCGCCGACTCCAGCAGGACCGTACGCCGGTCGGTGCCGAACTTCTTCGCCACCGCGGCCAGTTCACCCGAGACCAGCTTGCGCAGCTCGCTGTCGGAGTCCAGGATCCCGGTCAGCTCGTCGATCTCGCCGTTGAGCCGGTCGCGCTCGGTCTCCAGCTCGATCCGGTCGAACTTGGTGAGCCGGCGCAGCGGGGTGTCGAGGATGTACTGCGTCTGCACCTCACTCAGCGAGAAGCGCTCGATGAGGCGCTCCTTGGCCTGCGCCGAGTTCTCGCTGGAGCGGATGAGGCGGATGACCTCGTCGATGTCGAGCAGGGCGACGAGCAGGCCCTCGACCAGGTGCAGCCGGTCGCGCTTCTTGCCGCGGCGGAACTCGGAGCGCCGGCGCACCACGTCGAAGCGGTGGTCGAGATAGACCTCCAGGAGCTCCTTGAGGCCCAGCGTGAGCGGCTGGCCGTCGACCAGCGCCACGTTGTTGATGCCGAAGGACTCCTCCATCGGCGTCAGCTTGTAGAGCTGCTCCAGGACCGCCTCCGGCACGAAGCCGTTCTTGACCTCGATGACCAGGCGCAGACCGTGGTTGCGGTCGGTGAGGTCCTTGACGTCCGCGATGCCCTGCAGCTTCTTGGAGCCGACCAGGTCCTTGATCTTGGAGATGACCTTCTCGGGGCCGACCGTGAAGGGCAGCTCGGTGACGACGATGCCCTTGCGGCGGGCCGTCACGTTCTCCACCGTCGCCGTGGCGCGGATCTTGAACGTTCCGCGGCCGTTCTCGTACGCGTCCTTGATGCCGGACAGGCCGACGATCCGGCCGCCGGTGGGCAGGTCGGGGCCGGGCACGAAGCGCATCAGCGCTTCCAGGTCCGCGTTCGGGTGCCGGATCAGGTGCCGGGCGGCGGCGATGACCTCGCCCAGGTTGTGCGGAGGCATGTTGGTCGCCATACCGACCGCGATGCCGGAGGCGCCGTTGACCAGCAGGTTCGGATACGCGGCGGGCAGCGCGACCGGCTCCCGCTCCTGGCCGTCGTAGTTCGGCGAGAAGTCGACCGTGTCCTCGTCGATCGACTCCGTCATCATCAGCGCCGCGGCGGCCATCTTGGACTCGGTGTACCGCATGGCGGCCGGCGGGTCGTCGTTGCCCAGGGAGCCGAAGTTGCCGTGGCCGTCGACCAGCGGGAGGCGCATGGAGAACGGCTGGGCCATGCGCACCATCGCGTCGTAGATCGACGCGTCGCCGTGCGGGTGCAGCTTGCCCATGACCTCGCCGACGACGCGGGCGCACTTCACATAGCCGCGGTCGGGGCGCAGGCCCATCTCGTTCATCTGGTAGACGATGCGGCGCTGGACGGGCTTCATGCCGTCGCGGGCGTCCGGCAGCGCGCGGGAGTAGATCACCGAGTACGCGTACTCGAGGAAGGAGCCCTGCATCTCGTCGACGACGTCGATGTCGAGGATCCTCTCCTCGAACGCGTCGTCCGGCGGCGGTGTCTTCGTGCTGCGGCGGGCCATCGCGGCTGCGGCTCCTTCACCAACAAGGTTGATCTGACGCGGACCATTGTGGACCGTCCCACCGACAACGCCGACCGCGACCCGGGTCCAGGCCCGCCGAGGACCGTCCGCGAGCCGTGCGGAGGCCGTACGACGCCCGTCCCCCAGCCGTCCTTCCGGCCGTCCGTGAGCCGTACGTCAGCTGTACGCCGGACCCGTCCGTGAGCCGTACGTCAGCTGTAGGCCGGACCGTCCGTCAGCCGTACGCGACATCCGCGCGACCCGGAAGAGGGACGCCGGGAACCTGCGGGAACTTCGCCAGGTGCCGGTGCGCTTGCATAGGGTGGCAGGACTTTCCACATCGCGATCGAAGGGACGTACATGCCCATGGGTCACACGGCCACGGCAGAGGCCGGCTCCGGCGGCCTGACAGCGACCGAGCACCGGCTGGCCAACGGCCTGCGCGTGGTGCTCTCCGAGGACCACCTGACCCCGGTCGCCGCGGTGTGCCTCTGGTACGACGTCGGTTCCCGTCACGAGGTCGCGGGTCGCACCGGCCTCGCCCACCTCTTCGAGCACCTGATGTTCCAGGGCTCGAAGCAGGTCCACGGCAACGGCCACTTCGAGCTGGTGCAGGGCGCGGGCGGTTCGCTCAACGGCACGACGAGCTTCGAGCGCACCAACTACTTCGAGACCATGCCCACCCACCAGCTGGAGCTCGCGCTCTGGCTGGAGGCCGACCGCATGGGCTCGCTGCTCGCCGCCCTGGACGACGAGTCCATGGAGAACCAGCGCGACGTCGTCAAGAACGAGCGCCGACAGCGGTACGACAACGTGCCCTACGGCACGGCCTTCGAGAAGCTGACCGCACTGGCCTACCCCGAGGGCCACCCCTACCACCACACGCCGATCGGCTCCATGGCCGACCTGGACGCGGCGACGCTGGAGGACGCGCGGGCCTTCTTCCGCACGTACTACGCGCCGAACAACGCGGTGCTCTCGGTCGTCGGCGACATCGACCCGGCGCAGACCCTGGCCTGGATCGAGAAGTACTTCGGCTCCATCCCGTCCCACGACGGCAAGCTGCCGCCGCGCGACGGCACGCTCCCCGCCACCATCGGCGAGCAGCTGCGCGAGGTCGTCGAGGAGGAGGTCCCGGCCCGCGCGCTGATGGCCGCCTACCGTCTCCCGCACGACGGCACGCGCGAGTGCGACGCCGCCGACCTCGCCCTGACCGTCCTCGGCGGCGGCGAGTCCTCCCGGCTTCACAACCGTCTGGTCCGCCGCGACCGTACGGCCGTGGCCGCCGGCTTCGGCCTGCTCCGCCTGGCCGGCGCGCCCTCGCTCGGCTGGCTGGACGTCAAGACGTCCGGCGGGGTCGAGGTGCCCGAGATCGAGGCCGCCGTCGACGAGGAGCTGGCCCGGTTCGCCTCCGAGGGCCCGACGCCCGAGGAGATGGAGCGCGCCCAGGCCCAGTTGGAGCGGGAGTGGCTGGACCGGCTCGGCACGGTCGCGGGCCGCGCCGACGAACTGTGCCGCTACGCGGTCCTGTTCGGCGACCCGCAGCTCGCCCTGACCGCTGTCAACCGGGTCCTGGACGTCACCGCCGAGGAGGTGCGGGCCGTCGCCGAGGCCCAGCTGCGTCCGGACAACCGCGCGGTGCTGGTCTACGAGCCGATCGGCACCGAACAGAACGACGCCGAGCAGAGCGACAGCGACGAGGAAGAGGGAGCGGACCAGTGACCGACGCTGCCGCGTCTTTGACGAGCATGACGTTCCACCCGCAGCCGGAGCCGGGCACCGCCAGGCCGTGGGCCTTCCCGGCCCCGGACCGCGGAGCGCTGGACAACGGCCTGACCGTGCTGCGCTGCCACCGCCCCGGCCAGCAGGTCGTCGCCGTCGAGATCTTCCTCGACGCCCCTCTGGAGGCCGAGCCCGCGGGTCTCGACGGGGTCGCCACGATCATGGCCCGCGCGCTCTCCGAGGGCACGGACCAGCACAGCGCCGAGGAGTTCGCGGCCGAGCTGGAGCGCTGCGGCGCCACGCTCGACGCGCACGCCGACCACCCGGGTGTACGGGTCTCCCTGGAGGTCCCCGTCTCGCGGCTGCCCAAGGCGCTCGGGCTGCTCTCCGAGGCCCTGATCGCGCCCGCGTTCCTCGAGACCGAGGTCGAGCGCCTGGTGCGCAACCGGCTCGACGAGATCCCGCACGAGACGGCCAACCCGGCCCGCCGGGCGGCCAAGCAGCTCTCCAAGGAGCTGTTCCCGGCCGGCGCGCGCATGTCCCGGCCGCGCCAGGGCACCGAGGAGACGGTGGAGGCGATCGACGCCGGCGCCGTCCGCGCCTTCTTCGAGGCGCACATCCGGCCCTCCACGGCCACGGCCGTCGTCGTCGGCGACCTGACCGACGTCGACCTGGACAAGGTGCTCGCCGAGACGCTGGGCGCCTGGACGGGGAACTCCGCCGAGTCCCGCCCGGTCCCGCCGATCACGGCCGACGACACCGGCCGTGTGGTCATCGTCGACCGCCCGGGTGCCGTCCAGACCCAGCTGCTGATCGGCCGGGTCGGCGCGGACCGGCACGACCGAGTCTGGCCGGCCCAGGTCCTCGGCACGTACTGCCTCGGCGGCACGCTCACCTCCCGCCTGGACCGCGTCCTGCGCGAGGAGAAGGGCTACACCTACGGTGTCCGCGCCTTCGGCCAGGTGCTGCGCTCCGACGGCAAGGGCAACGGCGCCTCGATGCTCGCCATCAGCGGCTCCGTCGACACCCCCAACACCGGCCCGGCACTTGACGACCTGTGGAAGGTGCTGCGCACCCTCGCCGCCGAGGGTCTGACGGACGCCGAGCGCGACGTCGCCGTGCAGAACCTGGTGGGCGTGGCACCGCTCAAGTACGAGACCGCCGCCTCCGTCGCCGGGACCCTCGCCGATCAGGTCGAGCAGCACCTTCCGGACGATTTCCAGGCGCAGTTGTACGCGCGCCTCGCCGAGACCGGCACGGTGGAGGCGACGGCCGCGGTCGTCAACGCCTTCCCCGTGGACCGTCTCGTCACCGTGCTCGTGGGTGACGCGTCGGAGATCGAGGCGCCGGTGCGCGCCCTCGGCATCGGCGAAGTGACCGTCGTCACCGGCTGATTGAGCCGGACCGCCGTCGCGGCCGACGGCACCGGAGGACCCCGACGTCACGGTACGTCGGGGTCCTCCTCTTTGTCCGTATTGCCGCAGAGGATGGGTGTATGGCCTGTGGCATGTCTTACAAACAGGCGTGTCTGTTTGGTGATTGAAAGATGGTCCGCTTAGCGTCAGTCCGGCTGTTCGCCAGTTGCACCCGCCGCACCCGCGGCATCGGACAGTCATCGCCGAGTCCCCGTCAGGCGCGAGCCTGGGGAGCCGGGGACCCACACGAAGTCCCTGGGGTGAATCGGACGCCTTCGCACCCGTGCGGAGGGGCCCGTAGGAGACCTTCCTGCTCCGAACCCGTCAGCTAACCCGGTAGGCGAGAAGGAAGGAAAGGAACAGCCCCTACATGGCGTTCACCCGTGCCACCGGGAAGCATCGTGGTCCGAGCCGTCTGGCGCGTCGCAGCGCGGGCATCGCCGGCATGGCGACCCTCGCCACCACCGGCGTCATCGGAACCCTCGCCTCCCCGGCACTCGCCGTCGACACGGACGCGGCCCCCTCCGTCGAGGACACCGGGCTGACCCAGATCGTCGCCGCCGACTCCCTCGCCGACACCATCGACGCCCAGGCCGCCGCGCAGGAGCGCGAGGCCGCCGAGGCCGAGGCGAAGCGCAAGGCGGAGGCCCGTGCCAAGGCCGAGGCGAAGCGCAAGGCCGAGGCCCGCGCCAAGGAGATCCGCGAGGCCAAGGAGCGCGCCGCCCGTGAGGCCGAGCGCAAGCGCCTGAACTCCTTCCAACTCCCCGTGGCCGGCTCGTACGTCAGCACCGGCTACAAGACCGGCGGCTCGCTCTGGTCCTCCGGCAGCCACTCCGGCATCGACTTCCACGCCGCCTCCGGCAGCAAGGTCGTCTCCGTGGGCTCCGGCACCGTCGTCGAGGCCGGCTGGGGCGGCGCGTACGGCAACAACGTCGTCATCCGGATGAACGACGGCACGTACACCCAGTACGGTCACCTCTCGGCCATCAGTGTCGGGGTCGGCCAGTCCGTCACCCCGGGCCAGCAGATAGGCCTCTCGGGCTCGACCGGCAACTCCACCGGCCCGCACCTCCACTTCGAGGCCCGCACCACCGCCGAGTACGGCTCGGACATCAACCCGATCGCGTACCTCCGCGCCCGCGGTGTGAACGTCTGACCGTTCAGGTCTTCCCAGCACGTCAGAAAAGCCCCGGCTCGTACTGAGCCGGGGCTTTTCGCTGACCAAAAACATATCCATGGTTCCTGGGGAGCCATCGGAAACATTGCCCTGCTGCAATAGAGTCGCCGGAGAACCGGTTTCGCGCGGATTAAGGCGGAGGTCGAACATGCGCATTCCCGCGCACTCTGTATGCACGGCGATCCGGGACGACATCGTCCTCGGGGTCTTCGAGCGCGGCAGCCGGCTGACCGAGGAGCAGCTGGCCCGCCGTTACGGAGTCTCCCGCGTCCCCGTCCGCGAGGCGCTGCGCACCCTGGAGTCCGAGGGCTTCGTGATCACCCGCCGGCACGCGGGCGCCCATGTCGCCGAGCCCACCGAGCAGGAGGCGGCCGACCTGCTGGACGTCCGGTCCCTGCTCGAACCGCTCGGCGCCGCGCGCGCCGCGCAGCGCCGCACGGAGGCACACCTCAAGGTGCTGCGGGGGCTGGTCAGGCTGGGGCAGGAGCGGGCCCGGCGGGGGCAGGCGGAGGACCTGCGCCCGCTCGGCGGCTGGTTCCACGAGACGCTGGCCCAGGCCTCGGGCAGCCCGGCGCTCAGCGCCCTGCTCACCCAGCTACGGCACAAGATCGCCTGGATGTACGCGGTCGAGATCCCCGCCCAGCCGGTCGAGGCATGGGCCGAGCACGGGGCGATCGTGGACGCGGTGGCGCGGGGCGACGCCGAACGGGCCCGTGCGCTGACCGCGTCGCACGCCGAACGGTCGTTGGCGCTGTACCGGCTGAAGCGCCCGGAGGGCGGGCGTGTGAGGGTTTCGCAACATGTCGTCAACACCGCGAGCGTCCGGAATTAACGAGCGGTCCGTATACAAAGGGTGGGAATTTCGCGGGCCCGCTCCGTCGTGCATGGAATGGCGCCCGGAAATATGCTGTGCGCAATGCGCTGTCCGCCATGCGTCGCACGCAATGCGCTGACCGCAATACGTCGCACTGAATGTGCCCGCGGAATCGGGGGGACGAAAAAGCCGCGCCGCCGGTGTTCCGGCGTGCGCGGCTTTTTCGGAGATCAGGTCAGACGGTCTCGGGAAGCTCCTCGAGCCCCTCGGCAACCAGCTTCGCCAGGCGGTCGAGCGCGGCCTCGGCGCCCTCGGCGTCCGAAGCGAGAACGATCTCCTCGCCGCCCTGCGCGCCCAGGCCGAGCACCGCGAGCATCGACGCGGCGTTCACCGGGTTGCCATCGGCCTTGGCGATCGTCACGGGGACGCCGGAGGCCGTGGTGGCACGGACGAAGATGGAGGCGGGGCGGGCGTGCAGGCCCTCGGCCCAGCCGACGTTGACGCGGCGCTCAGCCATGGTGTTGCCCTTCAAGTCTCAAGCGGGTTGTCTAGACCAGTCTCTCACGGGCCGCGGGGTGCTCGTGGCCGACCTTCGGCCCCCGCGGGAAGGCCGATCGGTCCTCCTTACCTTGCATGGCGCGCAGGTGCCGCGCGACCGGTGCCCGTGTCGGACCCCGGCCGTACGCTTGCCCCATGCAGAGCGCGTCGGAACAGCCGGGTCGGCAGGCGGAACAGCCGGAGCACGCCTACCCCGACCACTGGGAAGCGGACGTGGTCCTCCGTGACGGCGGCACCGCGCGCATCAGGCCCATCACCGCCGACGACGCCGAACGGCTGGTCAGCTTCTACGAACAGGTCTCCGACGAGTCGAAGTACTACCGCTTCTTCGCGCCGTACCCGAGGCTCTCCGCCAAGGACGTGCACCGCTTCACCCACCACGACTTCGTCGACCGGGTGGGACTCGCCGCGACGGTCGGCGGGGAGTTCATCGCCACCGTGCGGTACGACCGGATCGACGACCGCGGCATGCCCGCCTCCGCGCCGGCCGACGAGGCCGAGGTCGCCTTCCTGGTCCAGGACGCCCACCAGGGGCGGGGCGTGGCATCCGCCCTGCTCGAACACATCGGGGCGGTGGCGCGCGAGCGGGACATCCGCCGGTTCGCGGCGGAGGTGCTGCCCGCGAACACCAAGATGATCAAGGTCTTCACCGATGCCGGGTACACCCAGAAGCGCAGCTTCGAGGACGGTTCGGTACGGCTCCATCTCGACCTGGAACCCACCGACCGCTCGCTCGCCGTGCAGCGCGCGCGGGAGCAGCGGGCCGAGGCCCGTTCCGTGCAGCGGCTCCTCACCCCCGGCTCCGTCGCCGTCGTCGGCGCCGGACGGACACCGGGCGGGGTGGGCCGGACGGTCCTGCGCAACCTCCTGGACGGCGGGTTCGGCGGTCGTACGTACGCCGTGAACCGCGCGCTCCCCGACGACACCGGCACGCTCGACGGAGTGCCGGCCTTCCGCTCCGTCGCGGCCATCGCAGAGCCGGTGGACCTCGCGATCGTGGCCGTGCCCGCCGAGCGCGTGCCGGAGGCCGTCGCCGACTGCGGGGAGCACGGGGTGCGGGGGCTCGTCGTCCTCTCCGCGGGGTACGCCGAGACGGGGACGGCGGAGGGCCGGGACCGGCAGCGGGAGCTGGTGCGGCAGGCCCGCTCGTACGGGATGCGGATCATCGGGCCCAACGCGTTCGGGATCATCAACACCTCGGCCGGCGTCCGGCTGAACGCCTCGCTCGCCCCGCAGACGCCGGCCGCCGGACGGATCGGGCTCTTCACCCAGTCCGGCGCGATCGGCATCGCGCTCCTCGCCGGACTGCACCGGCACGGCGCGGGCATCTCCTCCTTCATCTCGGCCGGCAACCGGGCGGACGTCTCCGGCAACGACTTCCTCCAGCACTGGTACGACGACCCGGAGACGGACGTCGTCCTGCTGTACCTGGAGTCCATCGGGAACCCGCGGAAGTTCACCCGGCTGGCCCGGCGCACGGCGGCGGTCAAGCCCGTCGTGGTGGTCAAGGGCGCGCGGCACAGCGGGAGCGCGCCGCCGGGACACCGGGTGCCGGTCACCCGGATCCCGCACGCCACGGTCTCCGCGCTGCTCAGGCAGGCCGGAGTCATTCGCGTCGACACGGTGACCGAACTCGTCGACGCGGGGCTGCTCCTGGCGGGCCAGCCGCTGCCCGCCGGGCCGCGCGTGGCGATCCTCGGCAACTCCGAGTCGCTCGGACTGCTCACGTACGACGCCTGTCTGACGGAGGGGCTCCGCCCGCACCGCCCGCTGGACCTGACGACGGGCGCGAGCCCCGCGGACTTCCGCGCCGCGCTGACGGCGGCGCTCGCGGACGACGCGTGCGACGCCGTCGTCGTGACCGCGATCCCGTGGGTCGGCGAGAACGGTGCGGTCGAGTCCGGCGACGGCGAGGTCCTCGCGGCGTACCTCCGCGAGGCGGTCGCCTCCGCCCCGCCTCCGGCGAAGCCGGTGGTCGTGGTCCACGTGGAAATGGGCGGCCTGGCGGAAGCGCTCTCGGCGGCGACGAGCACCCGCCCGCCCGCGCGCCGTCCGCTCGGGTCCGCCCAGCCTGCCGAGCCCACGGGCCCGGGCGCCCCGATGGGCGCGCCCCCGGGCCGGGCGGCCTCAGCGTCTCCGGCGGGTGACCGAGCGGTCCGTGGCGCGACCGGGGCCGCGATCCCCGGCCACGGACCGGCGGGCGGCTCGTCCGCGCCGGCACGACCGGGCGCCGCCGGAGCGGCCCCCGCCGACGCGACGCCCGCACCGGTAAGACCCGCGGGCGGGCCGCCGAGCGGGGGCATCCCCGCCTATCCCGCCGCCGAGCGGGCCGTCAGGGCGTTGGCCGAGGCCGTGCGGTACGGGCAATGGCGGCGGCAGGCCGCCGAGCC
This sequence comes from Streptomyces sp. NPDC022552, assembly GCF_055561875.1. NCBI lineage: Bacteria > Bacillati > Actinomycetota > Actinomycetes > Kitasatosporales > Streptomycetaceae > Streptomyces > Streptomyces sp. NPDC022552. Next base: position 106,150 of record NZ_JBVHGJ010000012.1, on the reverse strand, counting down.
CGGGCGGGTGCCCGAGTTCGAGGACATCGACGAGGGCGGGGCCGCCGCGCAGATCGAGCGGGTGCTCGGGGAGGACGTGGACGCCCGGGGCGCCACCCTCGACGCCGACGCGGCGCGCGAGCTGCTCGGGCGGTACGGGATCGACGTGCGGCCCACCCTCCCCGCCCCCACCCCCGACGACGCCGTCCTCGCCGCCGCCCGGCTCGGGTACCCCGTCGCCCTCAAGACGACCGCCCCCCACCTGCGCCACCGCCCCGACCTCGGGGGCGTGCGGCTCGACCTCGCGGGCGAGGAACAACTCCGTACCGCGTACGCCGAACTGACCGAGGCGCTCGGCAAGCCCGCCGAGCTCCAGCCGGTCGTCCAGGCGATGGTGCCCCGCGGCGTCGACACCGTCGTCCGCTCGGCCATCGACCCGGCCGTCGGTGCCGTGCTCTCCTTCGGGCTCGCCGGAGCCGCCTCCGAGCTGCTCGGCGACATGTCCCACCGCCTCGTCCCGGCCACCGACCGCGACGCCGCCGACCTCGTCCGCTCCATCCGTACCGCCCCGCTCCTCTTCGGCTGGCGCGGCTCCGCCCCCGTCGACACACCCGCCCTGGAGGAACTGCTGCTGCGCGTCTCCCGGCTCGTCGACGACCATCCCGAGGTGGTCGCGATCACCCTGGAGCCCGCGGTCGTCGCCCCGCACGGCCTCTCCGTGCTCGGCGCGACGGTCCGCCTGGCCCCGCCCCCGCCCCGTACGGACCTCGGTCCCCGCAGCCTTCCGAGCTACTGAACCTGGCACGAGCCCGGCCGGGATCCGGCTCCAACCCGGCTCCGAAGCGTCCCGGAGCGCCCCTTCCGACGGATTAGGATGGAGTCCATGGCGAAGACCGGTACGACGACCCAGGGGCTGCGCGCGGCGATCGAGCGCAGCGGCTACTACCCGGCCCTCGTGGCCGAGGCGGTGGAGGCCGCTGTCGGTGGCGAGCCGATCGCGTCGTACCTGGTGCACCAGGAGACCACCTTCGACTCCAACGAGGTCCGTCGCCACGTCACGGTCCTCGTCCTGACCGCCAACCGCTTCATCGTCAGCCACACCGACGAGCAGGCCGCCGACAACAGCTCCCCGACGCCGTACGCCACGACGTCCACCGAGTCGGTCAAGCTCGACCGGATCTCGTCCGTCGTCGTCAGCCGCGTCGTCGCCAACCCTGAGTCGTACACCCCCGGCACCCTGCCCCGTGAGGTCGTCCTCACCATCGGCTGGGGCGCCGTCTCGCGGATCGACCTGGAGCCCGCCGCCTGCGGCGACCCCAACTGCGACGCCGATCACGGCTACACCGGCAACGCCACCGCCGACGACCTCAGCCTGCGTGTCAGCGACGCCGGAGACGGCCCGGACACCGTGCGCCAGACCCTCGCCTTCGCCCAGTCGCTCTCCGAAGCCACCGCGGCGACCCGCTGATGGTCCAGCCCACCGCCGTCACCTCCGGCTGGCCGGACGACCCCGTCCCCCTCGACCTCGCCACGGCGCCCGTGCCGGAGTACGGCACGGGCTCGCTGGCCGACGTCCTCCCGACGCTCGTCGCCGCCCAGGGCGCGCCCGGTTTCGAGGCCCGGATCGCCGAGCTGGACCCCGCCGACCGGAACTGCGTCTTCCTGATCGACGGACTCGGCTGGGAGCAGATCAAGGCCCACCCGGACGAGGCCCCGTACCTCACCTCGCTCCTCGCCACCTCGCGCGGCGGCACGGGCCGTCCGATCACCGCCGGCTTCCCCGCCACCACCGCGACCTCGCTCGCCTCGGTGGGCACCGGCCTGGTCCCCGGTGTGCACGGTCTGCCCGGCTACACCGTCCGCAACCCCGACACGGGGGAGCTGATGAACCAGCTCCGCTGGAAGCCGTGGACCTCGCCGCGGGTCTGGCAGCCGTACCCCACCGTCTTCCGGCTGGCCCACGAGGCGGGCATCCACACCGCCCAGGTCTCCTCGCCGATCTTCCAGGACACCCCGCTCACCAAGATCGCGCTGAGCGGCGGAACGTTCCACGGCCGGCTCTCCGGCGAGGAGCGGATGGACTTCGCCGCCGAGCAGCTCGCCGCCGGCGACCGCTCGTTGGTCTACACGTACTACAGCGAGCTCGACGGGGCGGGACACCGCTTCGGCATCGACTCCGACGCCTGGCGCGGCCAGCTGATGTTCGTCGACCGGCTCGTGCAGCGCCTCGCCGAGCAGCTGCCGCCCCGCTCGGCCCTGTACGTCACGGCCGACCACGGCATGGTGGACATCCCCTTCGACGACCAGCACCGGATCGACTTCGACGAGGACTGGGAGCTGCGCGCCGGGGTCGCCCTGCTCGGCGGCGAGGGGCGTGCCCGCCATGTCTACGCGGTGCCGGGCGCGGAGGCCGACGTGCTGACGTGCTGGCGGGAGGTGCTCGGCGAGCAGTTCTGGGTGGCGAGCCGTGACGAGGCCCTCGCGCTCGGCTGGTTCGGCGACAGGGTCGACGAGCGCGTGTACGGCAGGATCGGTGACGTCGTCGCCGCGGCCCATGACGATGTCATCATCACCGCCTCGGTCAACGAGCCCCACGAGTCGGCGATGGTCGGTGTGCACGGTTCGATGACGCCGGCGGAGCAGCTGGTGCCGCTCATCGAAGTCCGTTCCTGACCCCGTACCCGTACGCCCGTCACCCACCCCGACCTGAAAGGTCCCCGACTTCCCATGCCCGAGCTGGTGTTCTTCTCCGGAACGATGGACTGCGGAAAGAGCACCCTCGCTCTTCAGATCGAGCACAACCGCTCCACCCGCGGACTCCAGGGCATGATCTTCACGCGGGACGACCGTGCGGGGGAGGGCAAGCTCTCCTCGCGCCTCGGTCTGGTCACGGACGCGGTGGAGGCGGCCGAGGGCTTCGACTTCTACGCGTACCTCGTCGCCCATCTCTCCAAGGGCGGCCGCTGCGACTACGTCATCGCGGACGAGGCGCAGTTCCTGTCGCCCGAGCAGATCGACCAGCTCGCCCGGGTCGTGGACGATCTCGAACTCGACGTCTTCGCCTTCGGCATCACCACCGACTTCCGCTCGAAGCTCTTCCCCGGGTCGCAGCGGCTCGTGGAGCTCGCCGACCGGGTCGAGGTGCTCCAGGTCGAGGCGCTCTGCTGGTGCGGGGCCCGGGCCACCCACAACGCGCGCACCGTCGGCGGCGCGATGGTCGTCGAGGGTGCGCAGGTCGTGGTGGGAGACGTGAACGTGGGCGACGAGATCGGCTACGAGGTGCTGTGCCGGCGCCATCACCGTAAGAGGATGACGAGCGCCACCGCGCGAGCGGCCGCGCTGTCTCCGGACGTCCTGCCCGTCACGCCGGGCTGACCTGTCCACCGCGTCCAGGGCGGCCCGTTCGACGTGCCGGACACCCCCCGGGGGGCCTCGGTCGACGTCGGTGCCCGAACACCCTCCCCACATACGATGGGGAGGGAACCGGGCGAAGGGGGAGACGGTGCTGTACGAGGGCAGGGCCCCGGAAGGGTTTCCGAACGGTGGGCCGTTGTCCGCCCAGGAGGCCTTCCGATATTTCGGGAACAGCGAGTATGACGCGATGCTCCACGGGCGCGTCAGTGAGGGCCGTGTGACGGCATGGCCCGAAGCCGGCCGGATGCCCCGGTACCGATACGGCGGCCTCTCCGGGCCGAAGCACGCGTACACCCTGGACGCGGAAGCCGGCATCGCACGGCTGGCCGGAGCCGTGGACGGCGACTTCGTGCGGAAGCTTCGGGGCGACCCCTGGGTGCGGATCGTCGCGATGCACCATCTGTACTGGTACTGGACGGCCGCCGAAGGCAGGGTCGAGATATCCGGTCCGTCGCGGGAGCCCGGCGACGAGCTCGGGCAGGAGCTCCTCGCCAGCGGCCTCATCGGGAGTCCCGGGCGGTGGGACAAGACGCGTGCCGACATCTACCAGAAGGCCGTCGACGAGCAGATCGTGTTGATCCGCCTGAACATCCTCGACGTCTACGGCGAGAGGCTCCCGGAATCCGAGCACTGGGACGAGGAGCCGACGTACTGGTGAGCACAGCCGCGCCCACGAGCCCGGGCGCTGTCGGTACCACGGCAGGCGCCTGACCTCGTGAGCGGCGTTCCCGTCGGCGTCAGCGCGCCCCGGCGGCGAGGGTCTCGACGGCCGTCGTGGCGAAGTCGTGGTCCTGGGCAGGTGCGCCGCCGCCGACGCCGATGGCTCCGATGAGCCGGCCCTCGCGGTGGACCGGCAGTCCGCCGGCGATGAAGAGCAGCGGACGGTCCAGGGCCGTGGTGAGGCTGTGGAACGGGCCGTCGGGCTTGACCAGGTCGACGAGGTCGACGGTCGGGGCGTTCAGCTGGAGGGCCGTGTAGGCCTTGCGGGTGCTGGTCTCGCCGGAGATCAGGACGGCGCGGTCGTCGCGGCGGAAGGCGAGCAGGTGGCCGCCCGCGTCCAGGACGGTGACGCTGACGGTGACTCCGGCGGCCTCGGCGGCGCTGCGGGCCGCGGTGAGCAGGATCTCGGCGTCCTGCGTGCTCAGCGGGGTGACGGCGGCGGTGGTGGTGCTCACGGTGGTGTCTTCCTTCATCAGGGGGAGGGATCTTCGGGGTACGGGGGTCAGTGCAGCCCGGCCGGTACCGGCGGGGCTGCTGCCGGGACCTGGCCGGCCTCGGCGCGGGGCGACGCGGCGGCGGCCCGGGTCCGCCGGTCCAGGAACGCGGCGAGGAAGGCCAGCAGCAGGGCGGTTCCGGAGAGCAGCGCGCCGACCCAGTTCGGGGCGGTGAAGCCGAGGCCCGAGGCGATGACGACACCGCCGAGCCAGGCGGCCAGGGCGTTGCCGAGGTTGAAGGCGCCGATGTTGGCGGCCGACGCGAGGGTCGGGGCCTGCTTCGCCTGGTCCAGGACCCACTTCTGCAGCGGGGGCACGGTGGCGAAGCCCAGCGCGCCGATCAGGGTGAGCGTGATCGCGGCGAGGACCTTGTTGTGGGCGGTGGCCGTGAAGGTCAGCAGCGTCAGGGAGAGCGCGCCGAGGGAGACGAACAGCATGGGCATCAGGGCGCGGTCGGCGAACTTCCCGCCGAGCAGGTTGCCGAGGAACATACCGATGCCGAAGAGGACGAGCAGCCAGGTCACGGCGCCTTCGCTGTAGCCGGCGACGTCGGTCATCATCGGGGTGATGTACGTGACGGCTGCGAACACGCCTCCGTAGCCGAGGACGGTCATCGCCATGGCGAGCCATACCTGGACGTTCTTGAAGGCGGCGAACTCGGTGCGGACGCCCGAGGTCTCCGGCCGGCCCATCTCCGGCACGAGCTTGGCCACGCCGAGGAAGCCCAGCACGCCGAGGGCGGCGACGATGGTGAAGGTGACGCGCCAGCCGGCCGCCTGGCCGATGTAGGTGCCGAGCGGGACGCCGACGACGTTGGCGACGGTCAGGCCCATGAACATCAGCGAGATCGCGGACGCCTTCTTCTCCGGGGCGACCAGGCCCGCGGCGACGACCGAACCGATGCCGAAGAACGCGCCGTGGGCGAGGGAGGCCACGATCCGGCCGATCAGCATCATGCCGAAGGACGGGGCGACGGCGGAGAGCAGATTGCCGACGATGAAGAGGCCCATCAGGAAGAGGAGCATCTTCTTGCGGGACACCTTGGTGCCGAGCGCCGTGAGGAGCGGGGCGCCGAACACGACACCGAGGGCGTAGCCGGTCACCAGCCAGCCGGCCGTGGGAATGGTGACACCGAAGTCGCCGGCGACCTGGGGCAGCACGCCCATGATCACGAACTCGGTGGTGCCGATCCCGAAGGCCCCGATGGCCAGGGCCAGGAGCGCGAGAGGCATGGCGAAGCACCTTCCAGAAATGTTTGCAGGGGGGTCTTGCGTGCTTCGACAATAGTTGCAGACGCTGGCTAAGTGCAAGCGGAGGATATTGCGTGAGGTGGATACCTCCGTGTGCAGTGATCTGTGTCTCGCCCGGCGCAAGGAAGGGAGGCTGGCCGCCGGGAACCGCCCGCGGCACCTCGTGTTCACCTCGGGTGTGCCGGAAGACCGCCTCCTGATCGGATTCGAGTCGCTCGGCTCGGCGGTAATGGCCCTCTGCCGGTGACGTGGACGTGAACACCGGGCCCACGCGTAACCGCGCGCCGCGCGACACACCCCGGAGGACGTGTGCCCCCTGCTGCCGAGACCGTGCCCGATCAGGGCGAAGGCGCGCGCACCGGGGGCGAGCCGCCCGGTGCGGCGAACGGGACGAGGAACCGCCCGCAGCGCTACCTCGGCCGGGCCCGGCACAGCATCCGCGTACGTGCGGCCACCGCGGCAGCCCTGCTGACCTGTCTCGTCTTCTGCCTCGGCACCCGGCTCGCCGGCAGCTATCCGTTCGGCCCCACCACCCGCAACACCGTCGACCTCGGCCAGCAGTACCTGCCGTTCCACGCCCATTGGCGCAAGGTCCTGCTCGGCGAGGCGGACGGCGACCTGTTCCTCAACTGGAGCGCCGGCTTCGGATCGAACTTCCTCGGTGACTACGGCACGTACCTGAGCAGCCCGTTCGACCTGATGGTCGTCTTCTTCCCGGCCGACCGCACGGAACTCGCCCTCTACGTCATCACCGCCGCCAAGATCACCGCCGCTGGTGCGGCCATGGCGGTCCTGCTCCTCAGGCTGCGCCGCGGGCCCTGGCAGGTGGCCGCCGTCCTGGGCGCGGCATACGCGCTGTGCGGCTGGACCCTCAACTACGGCGCCACCGTGCCGATGTGGCTCGACGGACTGCTCGCCTTCCCCCTGCTCTGCCTGGTGGGGGAGTGGGCCCGCACCGCGCGCCGCCCGGTCCTCGGCCCGCTCGTCGTCGCCCTCGCCTGGTTCGCCAACTTCTACACGGCGTACATGGCGACCCTCGGCGCAGCCGTCGTCCTGACCGTCCGTCTGCTCACGGCCGACACGACGGCCCGCAGGCGCCTGTCCGGACTGCTGCGCGCCTCCCGCTCCGTGCTCCTCGGCATCGGTCTCGCGGCCCCGCTCATCCTGGTGATCTTCCTGGCCACCCGGATCGCCGACCCGACCCCCGAGGTGACGTTCACCCCCGTCGCCTGGACCGAGGTGTTCGCCCGGCTGCTCCCCGCCACGGCCAGTGTCGCCACCCCCGCCCTCTTCATCGGCACCCCGGCCCTCGCGCTCGCGCTGACGCTGCCGTTCAACACCACCGTTGCGCCCCGGATCCGTATCGCCTGGACGGCCGCGATCTGCCTGGTCGCGCTCTCGCTCCAGTGGGGCCCCACCCACCTCCTCTGGCACGCGGGCGCCTCGCCCAACGGACTTCCGTACCGCCAGACCTTCGTGCTCTGCGGGCTGCTGCTGATCGCGGCCTGGCTCTCCACCACCCGCGGACTGCCCCCGCTGCCCGCGCTCCTCGGCGCCGCCGCACTCCTCGCCGCCCTGGCCTTCGGGGCCCGCGACAGCCTCGTCGTCGACCGCTGGACCTACCCCGCCTTCGCCGCCGCCCTGGCCCTCGCGGTGCTCGCCGCCGTCGCCGCCCTGCTCGCCCGGCGGTACGCGGTCGGCGCCAGGGCCCTGCCGGCCCTGGCGGTCGGCCTCCTCGTCGTGGCCCAGGCCGGGGAGACCGCGCTCACGGGCGGCAGGATCGCCGAGCAGGAGCTGAGCAGGGTCCAGTGGAACCCGCGCGTCGGACCCTGGCAGGAGGGCATGGCGCGCACCGTGGAGGCGAAGAACGCCTGGCCGCGCCACCGGACGGATCCGGGCGAACTGCCGGGCGGCAACGACGTCCTGCTCGTCGGCGGCCAGGGAGCCGAGTACTACTCCAGCCTCACCGCGGACACGTACGCGCGCACCACCTCCGCCCTCGGCTTCGGCTTCTGGGCCAAGGGCCGCCACCCGGTCAGCCTCGACAACCCGGTCACCGACGCGATCTTCTCCATCGGCACCCGGATGCGCTCCACACCCTCGGCGCCCGTCACACCGGACACCCTGCCCGAGGGCGCGATCACGGTCACCGACACGCCCGTGCCGCCGCTGGTCACGGTCCGCCCGGACGTGAAGCTCCCCGCGCGGGACGCCGCCTTCGGCGACTCCCCGTTCGCCAACCAGGAGCTGCTGCTCGGCTCGGCGGTGTACACCATGCCGGACCGGGTGCGCGGTACGGACGGTCCCGGCGGTGTCACCACGCTGACGGCCTCCTGCCCCGCGGGCAGCCAACTCTGGCTCTGGGCACCCGAACTCAAGGGGACGGCCGCCCAGACCGGACGCCCGCCCGTGACCTTCTTCGGCGGACTGCCGTCCGTACAGGGGCCGATGCAGACGCTCGGCACGGTCCCGGCGTCCGGCGCCGTACGGATCGAACTGCGCGGCAACGCGCGGGCCGCGTCCCTGCCACGGCAGCCCGTCGGCTGCCTGGACAAGGAGCGCCTCGACACCGCCGTGCGGAAGCTGACGGCGACCGGAGCCACCTCCGTGCGCGTCTCCGGTCACACGCTCACCGCCGAACTCCCCCCGGGCAGCACGGGAACCGCCCTCATCGCGGCCCCGCGCATCTCCGGCTGGAGCTGTGCCGCCGGGGACGCCTCGCCGGCCCCCGCGCAGCGGTACCTCGGCCTCCTGGCCGTCCCGATCGACTCCACGACGACCTCGGTCAGCTGCACCTTCCGGCCCCCGGGACTGCGCATCGGCGGCGCGATCGCCGCCATATCGCTCCTCGCCCTTCTCGCGCTCGGCTTCCGGCACCGGTTTGCGCGCAGGGCGACAAGAGTTCACCTGGAGTGCACATCGGGCTCCACCGGGGGGACATAGCGGTGGATACGCTGCCCGCCTGGCAGGCGTCCGCCCTGGTGAACACCGTGAGCCGAGTCGCCTGAGTGATCGATTGCTTGTCAGTACATCTGCTTGAGTGTGGGGAAATCCGAGTGCCGAAGTTGTCCGTCATCGTCCCGTTCCACAATGTCGGGATCTATGCGTCCGACACCATGCGCAGCCTCGCGAACAACGCGGACCCGGATTTCGAGTTCCTGCTGATCGACGACTGCTCGACGGACGAGACGCCCTACGTCCTGGACCGCTGGCAGAGCCGCATCCCGAACGCCAAGGTCATCCGCCACGAGACCAACCTCGGCGTGGCCCAGGCCCGGAACACCGGGATCGACGCGGCCACCGGCGACCACATCACCTTCCTCGACGGCGACGACTGGTACGCCCCCGGCCATCTGCGCGGCATGGTCCGCGGCATCGAGACCCTCGGCTGCGACTTCGCCCGCACCGACCACGTGCTGTCCACCGGCACGAAGCGCGCCATCCGGTACGCCCCCGCCAAGCAGCGCGAGACGGTGATGGATCCGCGCGACGGCATCGCGCCCGCCAGCATGGTGACGATGGTCGACTACCCCTTCGTCCCCTTCGGCATCTACAGCGGCCGGCTCTTCGAGAACGGCGCCTCCCGCTTCGAGACGAAGCTGCGCACCGCCGAGGATCGGCTCTGGATCTGGCGCCTCCACCTGAAGGCCACCACCTACGCGGCCCTCAACCTGCACGGAGTCTTCTACCGGCGCGGCGTCACCACCTCGCTCACCCAGATCACCGACAACCGCCAGCTCGACTTCATCCCGTCGTACGACCTCCTGCTCGACGAGGTGGCGGCCGACCGCGACGCCGACCGCTTCCTGCCCAAGGCGGTACGCACGTACTGCGCCATGATCGCCTTCCACATGGGCAAGGCCGACCAGTACGAGCCCGCCGTCACCAAGCGGCTCAAGAGGAACGTGGCCGACGCCCTGCGCCGGATGCCGCAGCAGGTGCTCGACGAGACGCTGGCGACGATGGACCCCGCGCGCAGCACCCTGCTCCGCGGCCTGCGCGCCACCGGAAGGACGGCCTGACCCCATGACCACGACGACCGCGAAGAGCGCGACGACCTCGACCGCGCGTATCCAGATCTTCGAGGTGTCCACGCTCTACGGCGCGGCCACCCTCGCGGCGGCGATCGACGCCGGCCAGTTCGGCGCCCCCGACGACGCCCGGCGCATCCTGCTCGTGTCGAACAACGCGGCGATCCCGGAGACCTCGCTGCGCCTGGACACGATGACCGGCTACGACCGGATCGCCTCCCGCTTCGACGAGGTGATCGACTGGAACGAGGCCATCCACCCGCACCACCCCGCCACCTGGGCGCCGCGCCCGGAGGAGGCCCCGCTGTGGCAGCGGGTGTTCCGGACGGCGTGGGAACTGGGCACCGCCCCGGTTGAGTTGATCGTCGAGTCCATCCAGGTCAATCCGGCCAAGGCGCTCGCGGCGGCCTTCGCCGAGAGCACCGTCGACGTCTACGCCGACGGCCTCATGAGCTACGGGCCGACGCGCGAGGAGCTGCCGCAGTCGATCGCCTGCCGGATCGGGCGGCTGCTCCACCTCGACCTGGTGCCCGGCCTGCGCCCCCTGCTGCTCTCCGAGTACGGCGTCGAGCCCGAGCTGGTACCCGACGAGGCGTTCCGCGGGATCCTCTCGGAGATCGCCGAGGCGGCCGACGGCGACCAGCAGGTCACCGCGGCGGTCGAGGCCCAGCCGACGGCCCTGCTGCTCGGCCAGTACCTCGCCTCGCTCTCCATCCTCTCCGCCGACGAGGAGGAAGAGCTGCACATCCGGATGCTGCGCGGTGCCGCGGCCGCCGGGCACACCTCGGTGATCTTCAAGCCGCACCCGACCGCGCCCGCCCGCTACGGCACGGCCCTGCACGAGGCGGCCGAGGAGGCCGGCGTACGGCTGACGGTCCTGGACGGTCCGCTCCTCGCCGAGACCTTCTACGAGCGCTGCCGGCCGACGCTCGTCGTCGGCTGCTTCTCGACCGCGATGGTCACCGCGTCCGTCTACTACGGCGTCCCCGTCGCCCGGGTGGGCACGGACACGGTCCTGGCCCGCCTCACGCCGTACGAGAACAGCAACCGGGTGCCGCTGACCGTCGTGGACCACATCGTGCCCGACCTGGAGACCGGTACGGGACCGGCCGTGCCCGGAGCCGGGCCGGAGACCCTGACGCCGCTGGTCCGGGCCGTGGGCTTCTGCATGCGGTCCAGGCTCCACCCCCTGCTGCGCGACGAGACCGCCGCGTTCCTGGAGAAGCACCGGGGGAACGCGGACATGGCGCGGTACTTCGACGGGCAGCGGCTGGGGACGCTCGGCCTGCCCGGTGGTGATCCGGCCGCCCGGACCGGTGGATCCCGACTGCGCAGGACCCTCACGCGCAGCGGCGGGAGCTGAGCCCGGGTGCCGGTCCGCGGCCGGGTGCCGGTCCGCGGCCGGTCCGAACCCGGTCCCTGTCCGAGCCCGGTCCGAGCCCGGTCCCGGGCTCGCAGGACGGCGTCGGTCAGTTCGCCGAGTGGACGATCGTGAAGACCGCCCCCTCCGGGTCCGCCACCACCGCGCTCCGGCCCGCCGTGCCCTCCCTGGGCGGCCGCAGCACCTGGCCGCCCAGCTCGGTGACGAGACGGGCGGCCGCGTCGGTGTCGGTCACCTCGAAGTACGTCAGCCAGTGCGCGCCCCGGTCGCGGGGGAGCCCGGTGCCTGCGCCGTGCAGGGCCGCCACCGGACGTCCGTCCAGGTGGAGGGTCAGATAGTCGAAGTCGGCGGAGACGACCGGCTCGGCCTCGTACCCGAACACCGTCCGGTAGAACTTGGCGATCGCCGACGTCTCGTACGTCAGGAGCTCGTTCCAGACCGGTGTCCCGGGCGGCCCCGCGGCCGCCGTGCCCCGGTGCAGCCCGGCCTGCCAGACGCCGAACACGGCGCCGACCGGGTCCGAGCAGATCGCCATCCGGCCGGCCTCGCCCGCGTCGAGCGGGCCGACCGCGACCGTGCCGCCGCAGGAGCGGATGGCCTCGGCCGTCTCGTCGGCGTCGTCGGTGGCCAGGTAGGTGGTCCAGGCGACCGGCAGATGCCGGTCGGGAGGCAGCTGGCCGATGCCCGCCACCTCCTTGCCGTCGAGCAGGGCGCGGACGTACGGACCGAGCTGCTGCGGACCGGGCACGAACTCCCAGCCGAAGAGCCCGCCGTAGAACTCCTGCGTCGCGTCAATGCCGTGCACCATCAAGCTCACCCAACAGGGTGTACCGGGTGTGCGCCGAGTCGCCTCGGTCATCGTCACTCTCTCCTCGGACCATCGTCGTGGCCGTGCGGGGGGACCGAGCGTGCGCACGAGCTCGTACGGGCGGGTGGGAGCGGGGCCCTCGGGGCCCGCAGCGGGTACCTGCCCGCCGTTCACCCGCCGTACACGCGCGTCGGTCGCGCGCCCCGTCCAGATGCTCGCACCCCTGAGCGCTTCGCGCGCCACGGCCGCGCCGTCCTGTCGTCGCCGGGTCGTCCCGCCGTCGCCACGGGACGGTCCGGGGAAGGTGGTCCAGGGCAGCGCGGGCTGCGCGAGGATGGCACCCATGAAGCCCATCATCACCGCAGGCGAACTCGCGAGCGATTCGGCCGGGGCCCGGCGCCCGGTCCTCCTGGACGTCCGCTGGCAGCTCGGCGGCCCGCCGGGGCTGCCGGACTACGAGGCCGGGCACATCCCTGGCGCGGTCTATGTCGACCTGGACACGGAACTGGCCGGTCCGCCCGGCCGCGGCGGCCGGCACCCGCTGCCAGACCCGGCGGTCTTCGGCGCGGCGATGCGCCGGGCGGGTGTCTCGGCGGACACCCCGGTCGTCGTCTACGACGGCGGGCTCGGATGGGGCGCCGCCCGGGCGTGGTGGCTGCTGCGCTGGACCGGCCACACGGACGTACGGGTCCTGGACGGGGGCCTCGCGGCGTGGACGGCCGCCGGGAACGAGCTGTCCAAGGAGATCCCGAGCCCCGAGCCGGGCGACTTCGTACCGCACCCGAGCGACGTCGGGCTGCTGGACGGGGACGGGGCGGCGGCTCTTGCCCGCTCCGGACTGCTGCTCGACGCGCGGGCGGCGGAGCGTTACCGCGGCGACGTGGAGCCGATCGATCCGGTCGGAGGCCACATCCCGGGCGCGGTCTCGGCGCCGACGACGGAGAACGTGGACGAGGACGGCCGCTTCCTCCCGGCGGGGGCGCTGGCGGACCGCTTCGCCGCGCTCGGCGCCCGGGAGGACGGCGCGGTCGGCGTGTACTGCGGCTCGGGCGTCTCGGGCGCGCACGAGGTCCTCGCCCTCGCGATCGCGGGCATCCCCTCCGCGCTCTACGCCGGATCGTGGTCGGAATGGTCGAACGACCCTGCCCGCCCGGTCGCCAAGGGCCCGGACCCGCAGTAGTCCCGGCCCGGCGTGGCCGGACCGACCCGCCGCACGGAAGCCCGTGGGAGAAGAGGGGGCCCGCACCGATCCCGGTGCGGGCCCCCTTCTCGTACGGGCGTCAGTCCTGCTTCTTCCTTCGCGTGCCGAAGACGATCTCGTCCCAGCTCGGGACCGCCGCGCGACGGCCCGGGCGGACGCCGTCCGCCTCGGCCTGGCGGTCCGTCGTGCCGGTCAGGCGGTCACGGTGGCCCGAGACCGCGCGCGGCATCAGGACGTCGGCGTAGGCCGAGCCGGCTCCGGCCGAGGCCGCGGGGGCCGGCGGCTCCTCCGCCTCGGGCTCGTCGGTCGGTTCGGTGGAGGTCGGGTCGGCATTCCGGTCGGGGACGACCATGTCGCCACGGAAGCTCGGCACCGCTTCCAGCAGGCTGGTCAGCGAGTCGCGCTCCTCCTCCGGTTCGGGAACCGGAGCCGGACGCTCGATCTGACGGTCGAGCGCGCGGTCCAGCGGCCGGTCGCGCGGCAGCCGGGCGATCCGGGGCACGAACGGGAAGCTCGGCTCCGGCGCGGCGGCGATCGAGTCGTCCGTCTCGCCGATCAGCGCGCGCGCCTCGTCGTCCACGGCCTGGACGAGCCGCCGGGGCGGGTCGTACGTCCAGCTCGCGGTGTGCACCTCGCCCGCCACGCGGTAGACGAGCAGCACCTCCCACGTGCCGTCGTCACGGCGCCAGGAGTCCCACTGCACGGTGTCCTTCTCGGCGCCGCGCAGAAGCAGCCGCTCCTGCACCGCCTCGCCGAGCTGCGGTCCGGTGTTCTCGCCGGGCCGGCGTACGGGTGTCTTGCGGGCCCGCTCGGCCATGAACGCCCGCTCCGCGAGCACGGGCCCCTCGAAGCGCCGTACGCGGTCGACGGGGATCCCGGCGAGCTGGGCGACCTCCTCGGCGGAGGCACCGGCACGTATCCGCGCCTGGATGTCGCGAGGGCGGAGGTGGCTCTCCACCTCGATCTCGATCTGACCGAGACGCGCGCGGTCGTTGCGCACGGCGGCGCGCAGCCGCTCGTCGATCGGAAGCGTGTACTCCGTGCTGTCAGCAGCCTTCAGCACCAGTCGTGTGCCGTCGTTGGAGACGGCCACGACACGCAGTTCGGGCATGGGGACCTCCCGGGTGGTGCCTGCCGACGTCACGTGCGTCGCTGCTTCCGCTAGTCGAGTGTGGCCTGCCCGGGTGCAGCCTGCCACAACCTTGCCGAGTTGCCCGGCGTGTCGGGCCTGGACCCTGGAACGCCGTTATGGCACGGTTACCCATCTGCGACGCAGAGTGACCGACGGTCACGCTCCGCAGCGGGCTACCGCGCGATGCCTTGGCGCCGCCGGTTCGAGTGCCGCTTTCGGCCCCCTCCCCGCGTCCCGGCACCCATGAGGGAGCCGTGACCCAGGGATCGCCACAGTACTCCATTCGGGCCACCTGGGTGGACCGGCGCGCCGCCCAACTTCTCCGGGGGTACGGGAGTTGAGTCTCCGCGATCTCCGCCTCCGCGTGGCGCTCTTCACAGAAACAGCAGAAACGGAACTTTTCCCTTCGCCCATTTGTCCCTTGTGGGTATGGAGCAGGAGAAGAACGGTGGGAAGAAGAAGCTCGATCTGAGCATCGCTCAGGTCTCGGGCTCCGCGGTCGCCGCGGTCGTGGCGGCCAAACTCGCCTCCACGCTCGGCGTGTACGGGACGATCCTGGGCGCGGGTGTGATCAGTGTCATCGCGACCTGCGGCGGCTCGGTCTTCCAGCACCTCTTCAAGCGCACGGGGGAGCAGATACGGGAGGTCGCCGTTCCCGTCGAGCCGTCGAAGGCCCCGGCGCGCCGGGCGGCCCCCGACCGCACCCAGGTGCTCATGACCGTCGGCGGGCCCGCCGCGCCCCCGTACGACGAGGAGTTCGGCCGGGCGACCACGCACGGCACGCGCGTCCGGGGCTGGAAGCGCTCCGCCGTCGGCGCCGCGCTCGTCTTCCTGGTGGCCATGGGAGGCATCACCGCCTACGAACTGATCTCCGATCAGGACTTCAGCGGCACGAAGGGGCGGACCACCTTCGGCTCCGTCGTCCGGGGCGACGGGGAGACCCGGAAGGAGACGCCGTCCGGCGACGAGCCCTCGCTCCAGCAGGGGCGACAGCGGCAGGAGGGCGGCGCCACCACCCCCGTCGGCGACGCGACGCCGGGCGCAGGCGAGAGCACCCCCGACCCCACTCCGACCCCGTCGGGCTCCACCGGCGGCGACCCGATGCCCACGCCGACCCCCACTGCGCCCGCGACGACGACACCGTCCGACCCGACGCCGACCCCGACCCCGCCCGCGACGACGGGCACGCCGTCCACCGGCGCGGGCGCTCCGGAGACCGGGGCGCCCGCCGAATGACCGTCAGGCGCCCAGCACGCGCCGCAGATAGTCGTTGGCGAAGAGCCGGCCGGGGTCGAGCCGGTCGCGCAGCGCCGTGAACTCGGCGAAGCGCGGATAGACCTCGGAGAAGTAGGCCGCGTCCCGGGTGTGCACCTTGCCCCAGTGCGGCCGGCCGCCGTGCGCGGTCATGATGCGCTCCACCGCGGTGAAGTACGCGCGGTGGGGCGTGCCCTTGTAGAGATGCACGGCGATGTACGCCGTCTCCCGGCCCGAGGCCGTGGAGAGCGCGATGTCGTCGGCGGGAGCCGTCCGCACCTCCACCGGGAAGCTCACCTTCAGCGGCGAGCGCTCGACCATCGCCTTCACCTCGCGCAGGGCCGCGACGGCCGCCTCGCGCGGCAGCGCGTACTCCATCTCCACGAAGCGCACCCGGCGCGGGGAGGTGAAGACCTTGTACGGGATGTCGGTGTACGTACGGGCCGACAGCGCGCGGCTGGAGACCTTGGCCAGCGAGGGGATGACCGGCGGTACCGCGCGGCCCAGCGAACAGGCCAGCTGGAAGACCCCGTTGGAGAGCAGCTCGTCGTCGATCCAGGAGCTGACCTTCCCGGGCGGGGCGGCGGGGCCCGCGCTGCGGTTGTTGCGCTTGGTGTTGCAGTTGTCCGTGTGGGGGAACCAGTAGAACTCGAAGTGCTCGTTCTCCGCGTGCAGCGCGTCGAACTCTGCGGTGACCCGGTCGAAGGTCATCGGCTCCTCGCGCGCGGTGAGCAGGAAGACCGGCTCCACGGCGAAGGTGATCGCCGTGACCACGCCGAGCGCGCCGAGGCCGATCCGGGCGGCCGCGAAGACCTCCGGGTTCTCCTTCTCGGAACAGGTCAGCAGCTGCCCGTCCGCGGTGACCAGCTCCAGCTCCCGGATCTGCGCGGCGATCGAGGCCGAGTCGCGACCGGTGCCGTGCGTCCCGGTGGAGGTGGCCCCGGCGACCGTCTGCTCCATGATGTCGCCCATGTTCGTGAGCGACAGGCCCTCACGGGCCAGCGCCACGTTGAGCCGCTTGAGCGGAGTACCGGACTCCACGGTCACGGTCATCGCCTCGCGGTCGATCCGCCGGATGCCCGTCAGCAGGTCGGGGCGGATGAGCACCCCGTCCGTGGCGGCGATGGAGGTGAAGGAGTGGCCGGTCCCGACCGTCTTCACCCGCAGCCCGTCCGCCGCGGCCTTCCTGAGGGCCTCGGCCAACTCGTCGGCCGAGGCGGGGCTCACCTCCCGCGCGGGGCGGGAGGTGACGTTCCCCGCCCAGTTACGCCACGGGCTGCTCGTCGCCCTCGTGCTCGTCCACCGCGTCGTCGGCGTACTGCTCACGCTGCCCCTCCCCTGTCGGCACCGGCCTCCGCAGCCGGCGGTAGCCCAGGAGACCCACCAGGACCGCGAGCGCGCCCGAGACCACGGGCACCACATACGCCGCTTCCGCGCCCGACGCGTCGACGACCCAGCCGGCGGCCGAGGAGCCGAGCGCCACTCCGATGGCCATCCCGGTCCCTGTCCAGGTCATGCCCTCGGTCAGCTTGGTGCGAGGTACGTGCGCTTCGACGAGGGACATCGTGATCACCATCGTCGGTGCGATGGAGAGGCCCGCGACAAAGAGCGCCACGGCCAGCAACGGCAAGTTCCCGGCCAGTAGGAGGGGGATCATACTCACGGCCATCGTGCAGACACCCAGGAGCCATGCGCGGGACGGCTCGCCCTTCAGGTGCAGCAGACCGAAGACGGCGCCGGCCAGGCACGAGCCCAGCGCGTAGACCGCGAGCACCAGGCTGGCGGCGGCCTTGCTGCCCTGTTCCTCGGCGAAGGCCACCGTCACCACGTCGATGGAGCCGAAGATGGCGCCGGTGGCGACGAAGGCGAGGGCCAGGACCTGGAGGCCGGGAGAGCGGAGCGCCGAACCGCCGGAGCTTCCGTCGTGGGGGTGCGGCTTCGGCTCGGTGGCGGTCAGCGAGGTCAGCCAGAAGACGCCGATGGCGAGGAAGACGGCCGCGAAGAGCGGTCCCGCCTCGGGGAACCAGATCGTCGACAGACCGATCGAGATGATCGGGCCGAAGATGAAGCACACCTCGTCGACGATCGACTCCCAGGAGTACGCGGTGTGCAGCCGGCGGGCCTCGCCGCGGTATATCTCCGCCCAGCGGGCCCGGGTCATCGCGCCGAGGCTCGGCACACAGCCGATCACGGCGGTGAAGGCGAACAGGGTCCAGTCGGGGGCGCCCTGCTGGACGCAGAGCAGCAGCCCGGCGGCCGCGGCCAGCGAGACGAGGGTGACCGGGCGCAGCACGCGCCGCTGGCCGTACCGATCGACCAGCCGGGACACCAGCGGGCCCAGCGCGGCGGCGGACATGGCCATGGTCGCCGAGAGTGCGCCCGCGAGGCCGTACCGCCCGGTGACCTGGGAGATCATCGTGACGACGCCGATGCCCATCATGGACAGCGGCATCCGGCCGATGAAACCGGCGACCGAGAACGACCGGGTGCCGGGCGCCGCGAAGATCGCGCGATAGGGACTGGGCAAGGGGATCTCCGGGCGTTTGCTCAACACGTGTAATTAATAGCTAAAGCCTACGGTGTTGAACTCGATGCCGCACCGGCTTTTTCGGCCGGGGCGGGCCGCCCGTCGTCAGCAGGGGTCTCCCCGCCGTAGGCAGGGGAAGGGTGGGAGGATCTGTGCCATGTCCGATCAGCACGATCCCGCACCGTACGACGCCCTCCTGCTGCTCTCCTTCGGCGGCCCCGAGGGCCCGGACGACGTCGTCCCGTTCCTCGAGAACGTCACCCGCGGCCGAGGCATCCCCAAGGAGCGTCTGAAGGAAGTGGGGCAGCACTACTTCCTCTTCGGCGGCGTCAGCCCGATCAACGACCAGAACCGCGCGCTGCTCGACGCGCTGCGTGAGGACTTCGCGGAGGCCGGCCTCGGCCTCCCGGTCTACTGGGGAAACCGGAACTGGGCGCCGTACCTCACCGACACCTTGCGGGAGATGGTCACCGACGGCAGGCGTCACATCGCCGTCCTCACCACCAGCGCCTACGCCTCGTACTCCGGCTGCCGGCAGTACCGCGAGAACCTCGCCGACGCGCTCTCGGAGCTGGAGGCGGAGGGGCTCCCGCTGCCCCGGGTCGACAAGCTCCGGCACTACTTCAACCACCCGGGCTTCGTCGACCCCATGGTCGAGGGCGTGCTCACCTCGCTCGCCGAGCTCGACGAGTCCGTCAGGGCCGGCGCGCATCTCGCCTTCACCACCCACTCCATCCCGGACTCGGCCGCCGACTCCTCGGGTCCCGTCGGTGAGCACGGCGACGGCGGGGCCTACGTGAAGCAGCACCTGGACGTGGCCCGGGTGATCGTCGACGAGGTCCGCCGGAGGACCGGCGTCGAGCACCCCTGGAAGCTCGTCTACCAGTCCCGCAGCGGCGCCCCCCACATCCCCTGGCTGGAACCGGACATCTGCGACCACCTGGAGGAGCTCCACGGCGCCGGGGTCCCGGCCGCCGTCATGGTGCCGATCGGCTTCGTCTCCGACCACATGGAGGTCCTCTACGACCTCGACACCGAGGCCACCGCCAAGGCCGCCGAGCTGGGCCTTCCGGTGCGGCGCTCGGCGACCGTCGGGGCCGACCCCCGGTTCGCCGCGGCCGTACGGGACCTCGTCCTGGAGCGCGCGGCGAGCGAGCGCGGTGTCCGCGTCGAGCGCTGCGCCCTCGGCGCCCTCGGACCCTCCCACGACCTCTGTCCGATCGGCTGCTGCCCCGCTCGGGCGGAGCGGCCCGCGGCGGCCGGCGCCGACAGCCCGTACGCCTGAGGAGCCCCTGTGACCGAGCCCGTGAACCCCGCCCCGACCGGCGCCCCGGACCCCGCCCTGCTGACCGAACTGCTCGACCTCGCCCTGGAGGCCGGGCGCCGGGCCGGCGCGCTGCTGCGCGACGGCCGGCCGGACGACCTGACGGTGGCCAGGACCAAGTCCAGTCCCATCGACGTCGTCACCGAGATGGACATCGCCGCGGAGAAGCTGATCACCGGCTTCCTCGCCGAGCACCGGCCGGACGACGGCTTCCTCGGCGAGGAGGGCGCCGCCAGCCCCGGCACCAGCGGGGTCCGCTGGGTGATCGACCCGCTCGACGGGACGGTGAACTACCTGTACGGCCTCCCCACCTGGGCGGTCTCCATCGCCGCCGAGCTGCACGGCGAGACCGTCGTCGGCGTGGTCGAGGCGCCGATGCGGAGCGAGACGTACCGGGCGGTGCTCGGCGGCGGAGCCCACCTCGGGGGCCGCCGCCTCGCGGTCCGTCCCGCGCCGCCGCTCGACCAGGCGCTGATCTCCACCGGCTTCGCCTACGTCCAGACCCGCCGCGCCCACCAGGCCGACGTCGCCCAGCGGATGATCCCGCGCCTGCGCGACATCCGGCGCGGCGGGTCGGCCGCGATCGACCTCTGCGACGTCGCCGCGGGCCGGCTCGACGGCTACTACGAGCGCGGCCTCAACCCCTGGGACCTCGCCGCCGGGGACCTGATCGCCCGGGAGGCGGGCGCCCTGACCGGTGGACGCCCCGGAGAGCGCCCCTCGGGCGATCTGGCCATCGCCGCCCCGCCCGGCGTCTTCGAGCCCCTCCAGCAGCTCCTGGAGGAGCTCGGCGCCTGGCACGACTGAGCCCACCGCGGCGGCCGCGGCCCCGCAGACGTGAAGAGGCCCCGGTGTCGGCGACACCGGGGCCTCTTCAGAGTCAGGGGTCAGGCGCTGGCGGCGCCGACCTCCACGCCGTGCTCGGCGGCGAGTCGGTGCAGGTCCTCGAGCTCGGCCTGCTCGACCTCCGCGAGGAAGTCGTCGCCCGTCTCGCGTGCCCGTGTGAGGTCGGTCTGCGCGGTCCTTATGCGCTGCAGCAGTCCTGCGGTGAAAGCGTCCATCGTGCGCCCCCTCGTCATGGGTCGGTGGCACGGGGGTGTGCCGAGGGTGGGTGGATCACACGCTGCTACCTCTGGGGGGACAGAGCGGGCATGTGGCGTGCCACGTACGTGCCACATACAGGGCGTGATCACGGGGTGTGCAGACGTCCTCCCCAGGAGTTTCCTCACAGAAACCTCAACTGGCCCGTGAAGTCAGGTGAATTCTTCGCACGCCCCCTCCGACCCCGCCCGCGCTTCCACGCGCCCCCGGCCCTTCCAGGAGCCCCTCCCTCCCCGCCCGTACGCCGCCTTACAGCCGGTTTACGCGCGTACCGGGCAGGATGGACACGCACAGTCAGTGCTCACCATCGCCCGGTCCGCATCAGTGGCAGGGGCCCGTAGGAAGGAATGACCGACGTGCGCGTACTCGTCGTCGAGGACGAGCAGCTGCTCGCCGATGCGGTGGCCACCGGACTGCGCCGGGAGGCCATGGCCGTCGACGTCGTGTACGACGGCGCCGCAGCCCTGGAGCGGATCGGGGTGAACGACTACGACGTGGTCGTCCTCGACCGCGACCTCCCGCTGGTCCACGGTGACGACGTCTGCCGGAAGATCGTCGAGCTGGGCATGCCCACCCGCGTCCTGATGCTCACCGCCTCCGGTGACGTCAGCGACCGCGTGGAGGGTCTGGAACTGGGCGCCGACGACTACCTCCCGAAGCCCTTCGCCTTCACCGAGCTCACCGCGCGCGTGCGCGCGCTCGGCCGGCGCACCACCGTGCCGCTGCCGCCCGTCCTGGAGCGCGCCGGCATCAAGCTCGACCCGAACCGCCGCGAGGTCTTCCGCGAGGGCAAGGAGGTCCAGCTCGCCCCGAAGGAGTTCGCCGTCCTGGAGGTCCTGATGCGCAGCGAGGGCGCGGTCGTCTCGGCCGAGCAGCTCCTTGAGAAGGCCTGGGACGAGAACACGGACCCGTTCACCAACGTCGTACGGGTCACGGTGATGACCCTGCGCCGGAAACTGGGCGAGCCGCCGGTCATCGTGACCGTGCCCGGCTCCGGCTACCGGATCTGACCCCGTGGCCGCTACCCCGGCGCCGCCACAGGCGCCCCCGAAGCCGACCTGGGACCCCCGGGACCCTGTCAGGCCCCTGCTCCGTCCGACGATCCGCATACGGCTCACGCTGCTGTACGGCGGAATGTTCCTGATCGCCGGCATCCTGCTGCTGTCGATCATCTACCTCTTCACCGCGCAGGCGCTCGGCGACAGCGCCTCCGAGCTGCCCTTCAAGGTCGTCAAGGGCGAGGTCCAGCCGACCACCTCCTGGTGCCAGCTGCCCGCCACGGGCACCGGGGAGCAGCTCAACGAGGCCGTCTCCGCCTGTCTCCAGCACCAGCGGGACCTGGCCCTGGACGACCTCCTGCGCCGCTCGCTCTTCGCTCTCCTGGGCCTGAGCATCATCGCCTTCGCCTTCGGCTACGCCATGGCGGGCCGGGTGCTCTCTCCGCTGGGCCGGATCACCCGGACCGCCCGCCAGGTGGCCGGATCCGACCTCGCCCGCCGGATCGAGCTGGACGGCCCGGACGACGAGCTGAAGGAGCTCGCCGACACCTTCGACGAGATGCTGGAGCGCCTGGAGCGCGCCTTCACCGCCCAGCAGCGGTTCGTCGCCAACGCCTCGCACGAGCTGCGCACGCCGCTGGCGATCAACCGCACGCTCCTGGAGGTCCACCTCTCCGACCCCGGCGCGCCCGTCGAGCTCCAGCAGCTCGGCAAGACCCTGCTCGCCACCAACGAGCGCAGCGAGCAGCTGGTGGAGGGCCTGCTGCTGCTGGCCCGCAGCGACAACCAGATCGTCGAGCGCAAGCCGGTCGACCTGGCGGAGGTCGCCTCGCGCGCCGTCGACCAGGTGCACGCGGAGGCCGAGTCCAAGGGCGTGGAGATCCGCGGCGAGTGCGGGCCTGCCGTCGTCCAGGGCAACGGCGTCCTGCTGGAGCGGATCGCCCTGAACCTGGTCCAGAACGCCGTGCGGTACAACGTGGCCGAGGGAGGCTGGGTCGAGGTCACCACCGAGACCGAGCACGGCCAGGCGCTCCTGGTCGTCTCGAACACGGGTCCCGTCGTTCCCGCGTACGAGATCGACAACCTCTTCGAGCCGTTCAGACGGCTGCGGCAGGAGCGCACCGGAAGCGACAAGGGCGTCGGTCTCGGCCTGTCGATCGCGCGTTCCGTCGCGCGCGCCCACGGTGGCCGTATCATCGCGGAGCCCCGCGAAGGCGGCGGTCTCGTGATGCGTGTCACTCTCCCGATCTGACACACTTCGGGTACCAGCCGGTTCCGTTCGCTTTGCGCGGAATTTCGGATCCCGTTCCTGAGACGCTCATGTGTGATCGATCACAGGGGCGCGCATCCGGCGCTCCACTCTCCGTGATCGAGAAATCCATGGGAAAACCCGGAAAAGTCCGGGTTTCCGGGGCTCTGGATGACGGGAAGTACACGGGGTGGCGCCCGTGAAGGACGGCAGGAGGACCGTGTACGGTCCCGTTCGCCACCCAAAGCCGATCACTCGTGAGAGGGCCGGTTGGGTGTCGATTGAGTAACAGACCTTGATGTGAGGCAAAATCTCCGCCTCAGGTCGGGCACAAGTCCGGCCTCTCACGCGTTACGTGCGCTGGAGACACCGCAACCACCCAGAGGGGGAGAGCGACATGGCAACGGATTACGACACCCCACGCAAGACCGACGACGACGTCGATTCGGACAGCCTTGAGGAACTGAAGGCCCGCCGGAACGACAAGTCGACCTCGACGGTCGACGTCGACGAGTTCGAGGCCGCCGAAGGCCTGGAGCTGCCCGGCGCGGACCTCTCGAACGAGGAGCTCGCCGTACGGGTCCTGCCGAAGCAGGCCGACGAGTTCACCTGCATGAGCTGCTTCCTCGTGCACCACCGCAGCCAGCTGGCTCGTGAGAAGAACGGTCAGCCGATCTGCCGCGACTGCGACTGAGACCGGTCGGCCGTGGCAGGCGACGACACACCTTCTCGGAAGCGTCGCTTCCGGCTTCCCAGGAAGCCGGAGGCGAACCAGGGCGGCAACGAGGCGGCGGAAGGTGCCCAGGAGGCACCGGAAGCCGAGGAGACCGCCCTCCTGCCCTCTCTCGGCGCACGTGACGACGAGCGAGGCCGCTCGGCCTCGCTCGAAGCGGCCACGCCCGGCACACCCGTGTCCGGTACGTCCGCGACCGAAGCATCCGCGACACCGGTACCGGTGGAGCGGGGCGGACGCCGTCGCGGCGCCGTGAAGCGCGTCGCCGATCCGGCGCGCGCCCAGCTGGACCGTATGAAGCTCGACCGCGCGCGGATCGACGCCGTCAAACGCGGCGTGAAGCGTGGCGGTGAGAGCGCCAAGGCCGGCATCGGCTATCTCGCCGACCGGATCATCGAGATCGCCCCCCGCGTACCGGTCCGGGACCTGGCGACCCTGCGCAAGCACTTTCCCGGGCTCGGCCCCGAGCAGATCGCCGACAAACTCATCGCGGGCGCCTGCAACGCCAGCTCGACCGTCGGCGCCGGCATCGGAGCGGCCGCGATGCTGCCCGTGCCCCCCGCCATGCCCGCGGAACTCGCCGCGGAGATCACCGGAGTCGCCGCGATCGAGCTCAAGCTCGTCGCCGAGCTGCACGAGGTGTACGGGCTCAGGCCGCCCGGCGCGCTCACACAGCGGTCGACGGCCTATCTGACGTCCTGGACCGAGGAGCGGGGCATCGACCCCGCGAAGCCGATGACGGTCAACGCGGCACTGGGCGGGCAGTTCAAGCGCGAGCTGCGCCAGCAGATCATGAAGCGCATGGTGCGCAACCTGCCCAACCTGATGCCGTTCATGGTCGGCGCGGCCGTGGGCGCGGTGATGAACCGCCGTGACACCAGGAAGCTCGCCGAGCACGTCCGCAAGGACCTGCGCGCGCGCCAGGTGCCCTGGGAGGCCCTGGAGGGGCTGCCCCCGCTGGAGCAGCCCGAGAACCCCAAGGAGATCGGCTTCTAGGCCTCGGTGCGGGCTCAGGACCCGGTGCGGGCCCAGGACCTGGTGCGGGCCCAGGACCCGGCGCGGGCTCAGGCCTCGTCGCGGGCCGCCTCGACGGCCGCGGCGAGACCCTCCGGGTCGCGGCTGGAGAGGTACACGTACGGCGTCGGGTCCTCGGGGTCCGTGACCTCGATCCGGACCGCCCGCGGCACATAGCTGCGCAGCACCATGAAGGCGCGCGGATCGGCCTTGAACGTGCGCCAGGCCCGCGCCTCCTCCGCGTCGAGCACCTCGGGCGTCCCCAGCGCCGAGACCGGGATCCTGGCCTCACCCGCGACCAGCGAACCGGACACCACCCGGATCCGGGCGGAGCCGTACGAGGAGACGCCCACGGCCGCCAGCGCGCCCGCGGCGATCAGCCCGCCCAGCGCCGGGACCGTACCCAGCGGGAACATGACCAGACCGCCACTGAGGCCCAGCAGAACCGTGATCACCCACCAGGAGCCGGGGGCGGTCAGCCGCTCGTCGAAGCGCGGTGCGGCGGTCGGAGCGGGGGACGAGGGGGAAGGCTGCATGCGTCCAAGCTTGGCACGGCGCGACCTGCGCCTGGCCTCGCGGGTAAGGTCTGCGGCTGTGACCGCAACATCTCCTGCCCTCACCCCGCCGACCGACGCCATACCGCCGGTACGCCACCCCGACGCGCCCGCCCCCGGCGAGCTGCTCGGCGCGCACTATGAGCACTGCTTCGGTTGCGGCGGCGGGCAGCCCCACGGGCTCCATCTGGAGGCCCGGGCCGGCGAGGGCGTGACCGTCACCGCCGAGTTCACCGTGACCCCCGACCACCAGGGCGCCCCCGGCCTCGCGCACGGCGGCGTCCTCGCCACCGCGCTCGACGAGACCCTCGGCTCCCTGAACTGGCTGCTGCGCGTCATCGCCGTCACCGGACGTCTGGAGACCGACTTCGCCCGGCCCGTCCCGGTCGGCACCGTCCTGCACCTGGAGGCCGAGGTCACCGCCGTGCACGGGCGCAAGATCTACTCGACCGCCGTCGGCCGGATCGGCGGGCCGGAAGGCCCCGTCGCGGTCCGTGCCGACGCCCTCTTCATCGAGGTCAAGGTCGACCACTTCATCGACAACGGCCGCCCGGAGGAGATCCGCGCCGCCATGTCCGACCCCGACCAGGTCCGGCGCGCCCGCGCCTTCGAGGTGAACCCCTGATGAGCAACCCTGTCGACGTACTGATCCGCCGTGTGGACCCGGACGTACCGATCCCCGCCTACGGCCACCCCGGCGACGCCGGCGCCGATCTCGTGACCACCGAGGCGGCCGTTCTGGCCCCCGGGGAGCGGGCCGTGCTGCCCACCGGGATCTCCATCGCCCTGCCCGACGGCTACGCCGCGTTCGTGCACCCGCGCTCCGGGCTCGCTGCCAGGTGCGGAGTCGCCCTCGTGAATGCCCCAGGGACGGTGGATGCCGGGTACCGTGGAGAGATCAAGGTGATCGTGGTCAATCTCGACCCGCGTGAGAGCGTGCGGTTCGAACGGTTCGACCGGATTGCCCAACTGGTCGTCCAGCAGGTCGAGAAGGTGCGCTTCCACGAGGTGGCGGAGCTTCCCGGCTCGGCGCGGGCCGAGGGGGGCTTCGGGTCCACCGGCGGTCATTCCGCTGTGGACGGCACAACGGGTGGGAATCGATACGCTTCGGTCGTATCCGACCGGGAAGGACAGTGACGTGTTCGGACGTCGCAAGAAGAGCGGTGCCGCTGAGGACGCAGCGGGCGAGGCCGAGCAGGTCGTCGACGAGGTCGACACTGACGACACGGCCGGAGCGCCGCGTCGGGTGAACCTTCCGCCGGCGCCCCGGCCCGACGGGCCGTGGGACATCTCCGAGGTCTCCAAGCCCGAGGACGGGCGCGTGGATCTCGGTGGCATCTTCGTGCCCGGAGTCGAGGGCATGGAGCTCCGGGTCGAGGTCGCGGGCGACGCGATCGTCGCGGCCACCGTCGTGCTGCGCGACAGCGCGGTACAGCTGCAGGCATTCGCCGCACCGAAGAAGGAAGGCATCTGGGGCGAGGTCCGCGAGGAGATCGCCTCCGGCATCACCCAGCAGGGCGGTGTCATCGACGAGGTCGAGGGGCCGCTGGGCTGGGAGCTGCGGGCCCAGGTCCCGGTGCAGCTGCCCGACGGCACCGGCGGCGTGCAGCTGGTGCGCTTCGTGGGCGTCGACGGCCCGCGCTGGTTCCTGCGCGGAGTCATCTCCGGCCAGGGCGCGGTGCAGCCCGAGGCCGCCGGTCTCCTGGAGCAGATCGTCCGGGACACCGTGGTGGTCCGTGGCGAGGGCCCGATGGCCCCGCGCGACCCGATCGTCCTCAAGCTGCCCAACGACGCGCAGATGGTGCCGGACGGCGTGCAGCAGGAGGAGCAGGAGGGCTCGCGCTTCTCCGGCGGCATGGGCCAGCTCCAGCGCGGACCGGAGATCACCGAGGTCCGCTGACCCCGTTCCGTACCGCAGGCAGATCGAGGCCGGTGGGCCGCATTCCGAACAGCTTGTCCGGAATGCGGCCCACCGGTGCGTTCCGGACCCTGGCCGGACGGCCCCTCGGCGACCGATACTGACGGGCACGCCGACGGGCGCACACGTTCGACGAGGGGGAGCAGAGGGATGAGCGAGAGCAGCGCGCGGTCCGCCACGGCGGTCGCCGAGGACCCGGCCGGCGGACCCATGGTCCGCGTCGAGGGCCTGCGGCGCTCGTACGGTACGGACGCGGCGGCCGTCCACGCCCTGCGCGGGGTCTCCTTCGACGTCCACCGCGGCGAGCTCGTCGCGCTCAAGGGCCGCTCGGGCTCGGGCAAGACCACCTTGCTCAACCTGGTCGGCGGCCTGGACAGCCCGGACGGCGGCCGGATCACCATCGACGGGACGGACCTGGCGGACCTCGGCGAGGACGGGCTCCTGGAGCTGCGCCGGGACCGTATCGGCTTCATCTTCCAGTCCTTCGGACTCATCCCGATCCTGACCGCCGCGGAGAACGTGGGAGTGCCGCTGCGGCTGCGCAGGGCGGACCCGAAGGAGCGGGAGGAGCGGGTCGCCCTCCTCCTCGCCCTGGTCGGCCTCGCCGACCACGCGGCGCAGCGGCCCGGCGAGCTCTCCGGCGGCCAGCAGCAGCGCGTCGCCATCGCCCGGGCCCTCGCCAACAGGCCGGCCCTGCTGATCGCCGACGAGCCGACGGGGCAGCTCGACGCGGAGACCGGGCTCGCGGTGATGGAGCTCCTGCGCGCGGTGGTCCGCAGCGAGGGCGTCACGGCGCTCGTCGCCACGCACGACGCCCAGCTCCTGGGGCTCGCGGACCGCGTGCTCGAACTCAGCGACGGCGAGATCGTCGAACACGCTCGGTGACACGGGCGCGGGGCGGCTCGGCCGGTCCCGACGCCCGACCCATCAGAATCGCGTCAATACGGCTCGTCGCCCTTGCCCCTTGTGCGGAATGTCCGATTCGCTGGACGTAAGGTCATGGCATGGGACGGGGCAAGCTACGGATCTACCTCGGCGCGGCACCGGGTGTCGGCAAGACCTACGCGATGCTCTCCGAGGGGCACCGCCGGGTCGAGCGCGGCACGGACTGCGTCGTCGCCTTCGTCGAACACCATGACCGGCCGCGTACGGAGGTCATGCTGCACGGCCTCGAACAGGTTCCGCGCCGCACTCTCGCGTACCGCGACACCTCCTTCACCGAGATGGACGTGGACGCGGTCCTGGCGAGGAAACCGGTCGTCGCCCTCGTGGACGAACTGGCCCACACGAACGTGCCGGGCTCCCGCAACTCCAAGCGCTGGCAGGACGTCGAGGAGCTGCTCGCCGCGGGGATCGACGTCATATCGACGGTCAACATCCAGCACCTCGAATCGCTGGGCGACGTCGTCGAGTCGATCACCGGCGTACGGCAGCAGGAGACCGTCCCCGACGAGGTGGTGCGGCGCGCCGAGCAGATCGAGCTGGTCGACATGTCGCCCCAGGCCCTGCGCCGCCGCATGGCCCACGGCAACATCTACAAACCCGACCGGATCGACGCCTCCCTCGCCAACTACTTCCGCCCCGGCAACCTCACGGCCCTGCGTGAGCTGGCGCTGCTCTGGACCGCCGACCGGGTCGACGAGTACCTCCAGCAGTACCGGGGCGAGCACGGCATCCGCTCCACCTGGCAGGCCCGCGAGCGGATCGTCGTCGGGCTCACGGGCGGCCCCGAGGGCCGCACGCTCATCCGGCGCGCCGCGCGGCTGGCCGAGAAGGGCGCGGGCGGCGAGGTCCTCGCCGTCTACATCGCCCGCAGCGACGGCCTCACGGCCGCCTCGCCCAAGGAGCTCGCGGTCCAGCGAACCCTGGTCGAGGACCTCGGAGGAACGTTCCATCACGTCATAGGCGACGACATCCCCTCCGGCCTCCTCGAGTTCGCACGGGGCGTCAACGCCACCCAGGTCGTCCTCGGCTCCAGCCGCCGCAAGACCTGGCAGTACATGTTCGGCCCCGGCGTCGGCCAGACCGTCGCCCGCGAGTCCGGCCCCGACCTCGACGTCCACATCGTCACCCACGAGGAGGTTGCCAAGGGCCGCGGGCTGCCCGTCGCCCGCGGCGCCCGCCTCGGGCGCTCCCGGATCATCTGGGGCTGGCTGGTCGGCGTCGGGGGCCCGGCACTGCTCACCGTGGTGCTCACGCATGTCGACGCGGACCTCGGCCTGGCCAACGACATGCTGCTGTTCCTGGCGCTGACCGTGGCCGCGGCGCTGCTCGGCGGACTCCTGCCGGCGCTGGCGTCGGCCGCCTTCGGCTCCTTCCTGCTGAACTGGTTCTTCACCCCGCCGCTGCACCGGGTGACCATCGCCGACCCGAAGAACATCGTCGCGATCGCCGTCTTCTTCGGCGTCGCCGTGGCCGTGGCCTCGGTGGTCGACCTGGCCGCCCGCCGGACCCATCAGGCGGCCCGGCTGAGGGCCGAGGCCGAGACCCTCTCCTTCCTCGCGGGCAGCGTGCTGCGCGGCGAGACCAGCCTGGAGTCCCTGCTCGAACGGGTCCGCGAGACCTTCGCCATGGAATCCGTCGTGCTCCTCGAACGGGAGAGCGACGTCGAGCCGTGGACCCGCGCGGCGAGCGTGGGGGCGCGCCCCGTCGCCCGGCCGGAGGACGCCGACGTGGACATGCCCGTCGGCGAGCACCTGGCCCTCGCCCTCACCGGCCGGGTGCTGCCGGCCGAGGACCGGCGCGTGCTCGGCGCCTTCGCCGCCCAGGCGGCCGTCGTACTGGACCGGCAGCGGCTCGTCGGAGAGGCGGAGGAGGCCCGCAAGCTGGCCGAGGGCAACAAGATCCGCACCTCCCTGCTCGCGGCCGTCAGCCATGACCTGCGTACCCCGCTCGCCGGCATCAAGGCGGCCGTCTCCTCCCTCCGCTCCGACGACGTCGAGTGGTCCGAGCAGGACCGCGCCGAACTCCTCGAAGGCATCGAGGACGGCGCCGACCGCCTCGACCACCTCGTGGGCAACCTCCTCGACATGTCCCGGCTCCAGACCGGCACCGTCACCCCCCTGATCCGCTCCATCGACCTCGACGAGGTCGTCCCGATGGCGCTCGGCGGGGTGCCCGACGGCAGCGCCGAGCTGGACATCCCCGAGACGCTGCCGATGGTCGAGGTCGACAAGGGGCTCCTGGAGCGCGTCGTCGCCAACATCGTCGAGAACGCCGTGAAATACAGTCCGGAGCGTGTGCCGGTCGTCGTCTCCGCCAGCGCTCTGGGCGACCGGGTGGAACTGCGCGTCGTCGACCGGGGGCCCGGGGTGCCTGACGAGAGCAAGGAGGGCATCTTCGAGCCGTTCCAGCGGTTCGGCGACGCCCCGCGCGGCTCCGGTGTCGGCCTCGGCCTCGCGGTCGCCCGCGGCTTCGTGGAGGCCATGGGGGGCACCATCACCGCGGAGGACACCCCCGGTGGCGGCCTGACCATGACGATCACCCTCAAGGCCGTGACGGGACGGCCACCGCCGCCCCCGGCCGCCGACGTGCCCGCCCGGGTGGCCACGCGACCCGGTGCACGTGCGGCCGGGTGACTCGTCCGCCCTTCGACCTGGGCGCCCTTGGACCAGGTGGTGGCCTTGTGTGACCTCGTGACCCACGGGTTCCCCCGCACTCCCCGACGTACGCAGCAGAGAGAAGGAAGCCCTCGATGACCCGGGTTCTCGTCGTCGACGACGAGCCGCAGATCGTCCGCGCGCTGGTGATCAACCTCAAGGCGCGCAAGTACGAGGTGGACGCGGCGCCCGACGGCGCCACCGCCCTTCGGCTCGCCGCCGAACGCCATCCCGACGTGGTCGTCCTCGACCTCGGCCTGCCGGACATCGACGGTGTCGAGGTCATCAAGGGGCTGCGCGGCTGGACCCGCGTGCCGATCCTGGTGCTCTCGGCCCGGCAGACCTCCGACGAGAAGGTCGAGGCCCTCGACGCCGGGGCCGACGACTACGTCACCAAGCCCTTCGGCATGGACGAGCTCCTCGCCCGGCTGCGTGCCGCGGTCCGCAGGGCCGAGCCGGTCGGCGGCGACGACAGCGTCGTCACGGTCGAGACGGAGGGCTTCACGGTCGACCTGGCCGCGAAGAAGGTCCACCGCGACGGCCGTGACGTCCGCCTCACACCCACCGAGTGGCACCTGCTCGAGGTGCTCGTCCGCAACAGCGGGCGCCTGGTGAGCCAGAAGCAGCTCCTCCAGGAGGTCTGGGGGCCGTCGTACGGCACGGAGACCAACTATCTGCGGGTCTACATGGCGCAGCTGCGGCGCAAACTGGAGGTCGACCCCTCGCACCCGCGCCACTTCGTCACCGAACCGGGCATGGGCTACCGCTTCGAGCGCTGAATCGACCGGGCGGGAGCCCGGCGGTGCTCCCGAGGGCGTTCCAGGGCCTGCCGAGAGGCCAGTGTGGTCCGGAGAGGCCTCGTGAGGGTCCGTCCGGAGGGCCGGTTCCCCAGTCGGCGGGGGCCGGTACGCTTTCTGTATGAGTGCTGCACCGCGTACAGAGAAGCCGGCCGGACGCTTCCGCCGGATGCTCGACCGGCTGTCCACCTCGCAGGAGGAGCTGGAGTCCGTCGAGCTCCAGGAGGACGCCGAAGCGTCGGGCTGCACGCGTATCTCCGACTGCTCCGACCGCCAGATAGTCAAGGTGACTGGTACCTTGCGCACGGTCACGCTGCGCCCCCGGGCGGGAGTGCCCGCCCTCGAGGCCGAGCTGTTCGACGGCACGGCCCCGCTGGACGTGGTGTGGCTGGGCCGGCGGTCCATCGTGGGCATCGAGCCGGGCCGCAAGCTGATCGCCTCCGGCCGGATCTCCATGAGCCACGGCCGGCGGGTCCTCTTCAACCCCAAATACGAGCTCCGACCGCTCGGACAGGAGTAGCCGGTGACGTCGCTCGACAAGCCGACGACGGATCAGGACGCCCCGGACAGCAAGGGCGCTCAGCAGAGCCAGGCCTCGAAGGAGGTCACCGAGGCCGCGTTGTTCGAGGCCTTCGGCGGCCTGCGGGGCATGATCGAGACGGTCGTCCCCGGCCTGCTCTTCGTCACGATCTTCACGATCAACAAGGACCTGCACATCTCGGCGATCGCGGCACTCGCGGTCTCCCTGGTCCTGGTCGCCGTCCGGCTGATCCGCCGGGACACCGTGAAGCACGCCTTCAGCGGCGTCTTCGGTGTGGCGTTCGGTGTGGTCTTCGCGATGATGACCGGCAACGCCAAGGACTTCTACCTGCCGGGCATGCTGTACACGCTGGGCCTCGCCCTCGCGTACATCATCACCACGCTCGCGGGCGTCCCGCTGATCGGCCTGATCCTCGGCCCGGTCTTCAAGGAGAACCTCTCCTGGCGGACCCGCAACCCCGGCCGCAAGAAGGCCTACGCGAAGGCGAGCTGGGCGTGGGGCCTGATCCTGCTCGGCAAGTGCGCGATCCTCTTCCCGATGTACTGGTGGGCCGACACGACCAAGTTCGGCTGGGTCCTCGTCGCACTGAAGATCCCCCCGTTCCTGCTCGCGGTGTACCTGACGTGGGTCTTCCTGGCGAAGGCCCCGCCGCCGATCGACGTCTTCGCCGAGATGGAGGCGGAGGAGGAGGCCGAGAAGGCCCGTAAGGCCGCCGCGGCGCGCCCGCCGGAGGCGTGACGAGGAGCAGCCGGTAGCTGGTACGACGGAACCGGGGGCGTAACCGGTACGACGAAGGGCCCGGGACCTGTCGAGGTCCCGGGCCCTTCGTCGTACCGGCAGGACTCAGCCGGCGGCGCCCTCGTCGCGGCGGACCGACAGCAGGTCCTCCAGTTGCTCCTCGCGGGCCTGGGCGGCCACGAAGAGGAGCTCGTCGCCCGACTCCAGGGTCTCCTCCGGGCTCGGGGTCAGCACCCGCGAGCCCCGGATGATGGTCACCAGGGAGGTGTCCTGCGGCCAGGCGACATCGCCCACGGCCGTCCCCGCGACCGCCGACTCCGGCGGGAGCGTCAGCTCCACCAGGTTCGCGTCGCCGTGGCTGAAGCGCAGCAGCCGGACCAGATCGCCGACGCTCACCGCCTCCTCCACCAGGGCCGACATCAGACGCGGGGTCGACACGGCGACGTCGACGCCCCAGGACTCGTTGAAGAGCCACTCGTTCTTGGGGTTGTTCACCCGGGCGACCACGCGCGGCACGCCGTACTCGGTCTTCGCGAGCAGCGAGACGACCAGGTTCACCTTGTCGTCACCGGTGGCCGCGATCACCACGTTGCAGCGCTGCAGCGCCGCCTCGTCCAGCGAGGTGATCTCGCAGGCGTCGGCGAGCAGCCACTCCGCCTGAGGCACCCGCTCCACCGAGATGGCGGTGGGGGCCTTGTCGATCAGCAGGACCTCGTGGCCGTTCTCCAGGAGCTCGCCCGCGATGGAACGGCCCACCGCACCCGCGCCCGCAATTGCGACACGCATCAGTGACCGCCCTCCTCAGGACCCTCGGCGAAGGCCTCCTCGACCTTCGCGATCTCGTCCGTACGCATCATCACGTGCACGAGGTCGCCCTCCTGCAGCACGGTCTGCGAGGAGGGGATGATCGACTCGCCCAGCCGGGTGAGGAACGCCACGCGCACGCCCGTCTCGTCCTGCAGCTTGCTGATCTTGTGGCCGATCCACGCGGCGGACGTGTGCACCTCGGCGAGCTGCACCCCGCCGCTCGGGTCGGTCCACAGCGGCTCCGCGCCGGACGGCAGGAGGCGCCGAAGCATCTGGTCGGCGGTCCAGCGGACCGTTGCGACGGTCGGGATGCCCAGACGTTGGTAGACCTCGGCGCGCCGCGGGTCGTAGATCCGGGCGGCCACGTTCTCGATGCCGAACATCTCGCGGGCGACCCGCGCCGCGATGATGTTCGAGTTGTCGCCGCTGCTCACCGCGGCGAAGGCACCGGCCTCCTCGATCCCCGCCTCGCGCAGCGTGTCCTGATCGAAGCCGACGCCGGTGACACGCCGTCCGCCGAAGCCGGAGCCGAGACGGCGGAAAGCCGTCGGGTCCTGGTCCACGACGGCGACGGTGTGCCCCTGCTGCTCCAGGGTCTGCGCGAGAGCGGCTCCCACTCGCCCGCAGCCCATGATGACGATGTGCACGTCCCCTTACCCCGCACTCCTGATCGTCTTACTGACCTGCGAATACACCCTGCTCACAACTTTCCTCACCCGACTGGCCCGGGCCGTGGCGGGCAGCGCCCTGCCGTGCTGCCCGATCCGAGCTTATGCGGCAACACCTTGGGGGACCGCATCCGCGGTCCCCGCCAGGGAGATTCCGTGCGGATTGGGGGTCGCGGTGAGCATGGCTGTTTTCGAACGCTTACGATCCTCTCCGTGTCCAAACTGACCGACCTGCCCAAACGGATCCTGATCGGACGGGCTCTGCGCAGCGACAAGCTCGGGGAGACCCTGCTTCCGAAGCGCATCGCCCTCCCTGTCTTCGCCTCCGACCCGCTGTCCTCGGTGGCGTACGCACCCGGCGAGGTGCTGCTCGTCCTGTCGATCGCGGGTCTGTCGGCCTACCACTTCAGCCCGTGGATCGCGCTGGCCGTCGTCGTCCTGATGTTCACGGTCGTCGCGTCCTACCGGCAGAACGTCCACGCCTACCCGAGCGGCGGCGGCGACTACGAGGTCGCCAACACCAACCTCGGCCCGAAGGCCGGACTGACCGTCGCCAGCGCCCTGCTCGTCGACTACGTCCTGACCGTCGCCGTCTCGATCTCCTCCGGAATCGAGAACCTCGGCTCGGCCATCCCGTTCGTCGTCGAGCACAAGGTCCTCTGCGCGGTCGGCGTCATCGTGCTGCTGACGCTGATGAACCTGCGCGGGGTGAAGGAGTCGGGCAGCCTCTTCGCCATCCCGACGTACGTCTTCGTCGCCGGGGTCTTCATCATGATCGCCTGGGGCGCCTACAAGGGGATCGTCCTCGACGAGACCATGAAGGCCCCCACCGCCGACTTCGAGATCAAGCCGGAGCACCAGGGTCTGGCCGGCTTCGCGCTGTTCTTCCTGCTGCTGCGCGCCTTCTCCTCCGGCTGTGCCGCCCTCACCGGCGTCGAGGCGATCTCCAACGGCGTCCCCGCCTTCCGCAAGCCGAAGTCGAAGAACGCGGCCACGACGCTCGCGCTGATGGGCGCCCTCGCCGTCACCATGTTCTGCGGCATCATCTTCCTGGCCCTCGCCACCGACGTACGGATGGCCGAGAACCCCGCGCACGACCTGCTCCAGAACGGGGTGCCGGTCGGTGCGAGCTACGTCCAGGACCCGGTGATCTCGCAGGTCGCGGCCGCCGTGTTCGGCGACGGAACGTTCTTCTTCGTCCTCCTCGCCGCGGCCACGGCGCTCGTCCTCTTCCTGGCCGCCAACACGGCGTACAACGGCTTCCCGCTCCTCGGCTCGATCCTCGCCCAGGACCGGTACCTGCCGCGCCAGCTGCACACCCGCGGCGACCGGCTCACCTTCTCCAACGGCATCGTGCTCCTCGCCGGCGCCGCCGCGCTCCTGGTCTGGGTCTACGGGGCCGACTCGACGAAGCTGATCCAGCTGTACATCGTCGGCGTCTTCGTCTCCTTCACCCTCAGCCAGACCGGCATGGTCCGGCACTGGAACCGGCACCTGAAGACCGAGAGGGACCCGGCCAAGCGCCGCCACATGATCCGCTCCCGCGCGATCAACACCTTCGGCGCCTTCTTCACCGGCCTGGTCCTGGTCGTCGTCCTCGCCACCAAGTTCACGCACGGCGCGTGGGTCGCGCTGCTCGGCATGGTGATCTTCTACGGGACGATGACGGCGATCCGCCGGCACTACGACTCGGTCGCGGACGAGATCGCCGCCGCCGAGGAGCGCCCCGACGAGTACGTACGCCCGTCGCGCGTCCGGTCCGTCGTCCTCGTCTCCAAGCTGCACAAGCCGACGCTGCGCGCGCTCGCGTACGCCAAGCTGCTGCACGCGAACGAGCTGGAGGCGCTGAGCGTCAACGTCGACCCGGCGGAGACCAGGGCGCTGCGGGACGAGTGGGAGCGGCGCGGGATCAACGTACCGCTGAAGATCCTCGACTCGCCGTACCGCGAGATCACCCGGCCGGTGATCGAGTACGTGAAGAACATCCGCCGCGAGAGCCCGCGCGACGCCGTCTCGGTCTACATCCCCGAATACGTCGTCGGCCACTGGTACGAGCACCTGCTGCACAACCAGAGCGCCCTGCGCCTCAAGGGCCGCCTGCTCTTCACCCCCGGCGTGATGGTGACGTCCGTCCCGTACCAGCTGCAGTCCTCCGAGGCCGCGCGGAAGCGGGCGCGGAAGCGCCAGGACTGGAACGCACCGGGTTCGGTGCGCCGTGGTCCGGTCGAGAAGCGCGCGAAGGAACCGACCGGCAAGGGCACGTAGACTGGTGGGCTGCCGCTAGCGGCAGCCCACCTCTCTCTTTCTCTGGAGTCACCCCGTCATGCAGAACGCACCTGTTTCTTCGTTGGTCGGGGAAGAGTACGAGGTCGAGGTCGGCCCGGTGGCCCACGGCGGTCACTGCATCGCGCGCACGGAGGGCGGCCGGGTCCTCTTCGTCCGGCACGCGCTGCCGGGAGAGCGGGTCGTCGCGCGGGTCACGGAGGGCGAGGCGACGTCCCGCTACCTGCGCGCGGATGCGGTCACGATCCTGGAGGCGTCCAAGGACCGGGTGGAGGCACCCTGCCCGTTCGCGGGCCCGGGCAGGTGCGGCGGCTGCGACTGGCAACACGCCAAGCCGGGCGCCCAGCGCCGCCTCAAGGGCGAGGTCATCGCCGAGCAGCTCCAGCGACTGGCCGGCCTCACGCCCGAGGAGGCCGGCTGGGACGGCACCGTCATGCCGGCCGAGGGCGACAAGCTGCCGGCGGGCGAGGTCCCGCAGTGGCGCACGCGCGTCCAGTACGCGGTGGACACAGAGGGGCACGCGGGCCTGCGCCGGCACCGCTCGCACGAGGTCGAGGTGATCGACCACTGCATGATCGCGGCGCCCGGCGTCTCCGAGCTCGGCATCGAGAAGCGCGACTGGGAGGGCATGGCCTCGGTCGAGGCCATCGCGGCCTCCGGCTCCGGCGACCGCCAGGTGATCCTGACCCCGCGACCGGGGGCCCGCCTTCCCCTGGTGGAGCTCGACAAGCCGGTCTCGGTCCTCCGTGTCGATGAGAAGGACGGCGGTGTCCACCGCGTCCACGGCCGCCCCTTCGTCCGCGAGCGCGCCGACGACCGCACGTACCGCGTCGGCAACGGCGGCTTCTGGCAGGTCCACCCGAAGGCCGCCCAGACGCTGGTCCTCGCCGTGATGCAGGGCCTGATGCCCCGCAAGGGCGACACGGCCCTCGACCTCTACTGCGGCGTCGGCCTCTTCGCGGGCGCGATCGCCGACCGCGTCGGCGACCAGGGCGCGGTGCTCGGCATCGAGTCCGGCAAGCGCGCGGTGGAGGACGCCCGCCACAACCTGGAGGCCTACGACCGGGTCCGCATCGAGCAGGGCAAGGTCGAGACCGTCCTCCCGCGCACCCGCATCTCCGAGGTCGACCTGATCGCCCTGGACCCGCCCCGCGCGGGCGCCGGCAAGCAGACGGTCAAGCACCTCGCCGGCCTGGGCGCCCGCCGCATCGCCTACGTCGCCTGCGACCCGGCGGCCCTGGCCCGCGACATCGCCTATTTCAAGGACAACGGCTACCGCGTCCGCACGCTGCGCGCGTTCGACCTCTTCCCGATGACGCATCACGTGGAGTGCGTCGCGATCCTTGAGCCTGCCGAGAAGGGCCGCTGACCTGGCGTTTCTCCGAGTGTGCGTTGCGGGCGTTACGTGCGTTAGGTGCGATATCTTGACGCATATTCGACGCACGTGACGCACGTCTGACGCACGAGCGGCGCATTGCCTGATAGGTCGTCACGCGTGGCTCAAGGCTGCCGGCCGGGGCACGCGCTCGTGCGGAGGTGGCCCCCGCAGCGGGGTGGTGAGGCCGACTGCCGCGCGGTTGGTCGGCCCCGCCCCCTTCGCTTCTCGGTCGTGACGTTCCGTGATGCCGGGGCAGGCCGTCGACTCGTGGCTCGGGGATGTCGGGCAGTCGGGGTGGTGCGCTCAGCGGGTCAAGTCGTTCGACGCGGCGGTGATTGCAGTCGCCAGTAAGAGGTCCTGACAAGGCGTCGAACGTGTCGGTGGGTGATGGGGCAGGTGTCGAGGCCGAGGAAGGCTTCGAGGATGTCGTCCCGTCGTTCCCAGCGGATGCGTAGGCGGCGGAAGTGTGAAGCCAGGCGATGGTCCGTTCGACCATCCATCGGTGGACTCCGAGCCCAGATCCGTGCGGGGCACCGCAGCGTGCGATCACCGGTTTGACGCCTGTCTCCCGGACCAGGCGGCGGTACTTGTCGTAGCCGCGGTCGCCAAGCAGCGTGGCAGGCAAGCTTTCGTGGCCGTCCGACCAGGTCGGCGACCCGGGGAGTCTTCTTCAACAGCGGTATCAGCTGGGTGACGTCGTTCCGGTTGCCGCCGGTCAGTGGGACGGCGAGTGGGATGCCCTGGCCGTCGACGACAAGGCGCTGCTTCCTGCCCGGACGTGCGCGGTCGACCGGGCTGGGCCCGCTTCTGGGCCTTGTCGAGCGGTCCGGGCATGACTGGAGTCGATCACCGTCCGAGACCGGTCGAGCTGCTTTGCCGCCCGCAGCCTCTCGAGCGGAATCACGTGGAGCCCGTCCAGACTCTGGCCTCGTTCCATGCCTCGAGCCGGCGCCGGCAGGTCATGCCCGAACCGGAACCCGGCTCCAGGGACAGGTACTCCCACTGGATGCCGGTTGCAGCACGAACAAGATCCCACGCAAGGCCCTGGCAGCCACACCACAACCGGCATCTATCAGGGCCTGTCAATTCCGAGCACTCGGTCAATCGGTACGCCGAACGTTACTGGTCCGCTGGAATCGTCCCGCAGAATGTTCCGTTTCCTGGGTGGTCGGATCGGGTACTCAGTGCCGGGGCATGGAAGCCCGATACGAAAGTCATGATGCCTCTTTCGGAACATGGTGCGGAACGAGGGAGAGGATCGGTGTGTGCGAACACGAAGCAGCCCGGTACTAGTGACAGACGCGGGGTCATCGAGTTTGCGTCTGACGGTCTTCGGGGGCGGCGGTGAGGTCCTCAACGAACATCACAGCGACTCTCCTCCTGGCGAGGGCGCATTCGGTTCGCTGCGGCAATTGCTGAGTGAAGGGCCGGCTCCTGCAGCCGTGGGTCACCGCATCGTCCACGGCGGCTCGGAGATGCGCAGCCACACCCTGCTCGATGACGATGTGCGTCTCCGCTTGGATCGGGTGGCGGACCTCGCGCCATTGCACGTCCCGCAAGCGTTGACCGTTCTGGACGCGGCTCGGGATCTGCTGCCCGAGGTTCCGCACGTGGTCTGCTTCGACACCGTATTCCACTCCGGTCTACCGGCTGCCGCATGGGAGTATGCCGTACCTGCGAGCTGGCGCGAGGCGTACGGACTGCGCCGCTACGGCTTCCATGGTCTGTCCTACGCCTGGGCGCTGGCCCGCACCGCTGAACTCCTCGGCCGCCGCCCGGAGCAGCTGCAGCTGGTGATGGTGCACCTTGGCGGTGGCTGCTCCGCCTGCGCCGTGCGTGAGGGGCATAGTGTCGACACGACGATGGGCTTTACGCCGTTGGAGGGTTTGGTGATGAGTCGTCGCAGCGGCAGCGTCGACCCCGGCGCCCTGACCTGGTTGCTGAAACGGAAGAATTTGTCTGCGGACGAGATCGAAGACGCTCTGAACCGAAAGTCCGGTCTGCTCGCCCTCTCCGGCACTTCGGACGACACGCGCGACCTGGTCCGCAGCCGGGCGGCGGGCGATGAGCGTGCTGCACTCGCCCTTGATGTCTTCACCCACCATTGCCGTCGCGGTATCGCCGGGATGGCCGCATCCTTGAGCCGTCTGGACGCCCTGGTTTTCACCGGTGAGATCGGTGAGGATCAGCCTGAGGTACGTGAAGAGGTGTGCGCCCGGCTTTCTGTGTTCGGCCTCACGGGCGGTCTGCGACCTGTGGTCGCCGAACGGCCGGAGATCGTCAGCGCGCCCGACGCACGCGTTCCTGTCGTGGTCGTTCCTACCGGAGAGGCTCAGCAGATCGACCTTGAGACCCGGGCTCTCGTGGTTCAGGGTTGAGCGGGACTTACGCCACGGCCTCACCGGCAACCCAGGGAGGGTTCCGCGGGCCGGCCGGCTAGCAAAGCTGGTGTAAGGGCATCAGCCAGATCCGCCCAGCACGATCTTCCACACTCGGGTCGCCACCTGGAGGTTGAGCCGGTCTTCGACGTTCGCGAGATCGTTGCCGCTGATCTCGCGGATGCGCTGCAGCCTATAGCGCAGCGTGCTGCGGTGGATCGCGAGGGATGCGGCGGCCTCGTCGTAGTTGCCGCCGCAGTCGAAGTACCGGGAGAGGGTCTCCACCATGGCTGCGTGATGTCGGGAGTCGTAGTCGATGAGCCGCCCGAGCCACTCGTGGACGAACATCTCCAGTTCCTGATGATCGGCGCCAGGTCCCAGGATGCGGTACAGGCCGAGCTCGTCGAAGAAGGTCGTGCCGTACCGCTCGCGGGAATTGAGGCGCACTTCGAGGGCGCGCTGCGCCTCCTGGTAGCGGTGGGGGATGTCGGGCACGGAGTCGGAAGGGGCGCTCACCCCGATCGTCCCGGACGGTGTTCCAGTTTCCCGGGCGAGCGCCTCGTGCAGCGCGCTAGCGTGCGGCCTGTCGTCAGAGACCAGGACCACGTGGTCGGAGCGTTGGGTCACCAGCGAGCGCATGCCGACGGCAGAGGCCGCCCGGCCCACGGTCTGGGCGAACGAATCGTCCGCGGTCCGGTTCGACCACTTCACGACGACGACGTAGTGGCCACGGTGCAGGTCGTGTCCGACTGCCTCGGATCGGGCGTAGGCGCTCGTGGCGTCCGTCCCTGTCAGGAGGTCGTCGACCAGCTCGCGGTGCAGCCTCAGCTCCACTTCGGCCAGGTTGCGCAGGTGCTCCAGTTCCAGGGCGAGCGACGTGGCGGCGTGTTCGAGCGCGAACACGGTGTGTTCGTCGGCCTCATCCAAGGCATCGACGAGTCCCAGCACGCCCAGGATCTCGCCATGTGGGCGGACCAGAGCGATCAGCCGGTCCTTCATCCGTACGGGCCCCGCCGCCCGGGCGACGGCGTGCAGCATGTCGTTCTGGCGCACGGGGTCCGGTTCCGGGTAGGGGTCGGGTCGGCCGGGACCTGACCAGGACTTCAGCCGGCCGAAGCGGTCTTCGACCAGCGCGGGAAGTCCGGTGAGCTCGTGCAGTGCGCGGGTGGCGGCCTCCTCACCGCCGCCCGAGACGGCGATGTCGGCCATGAGCGCGTGAGTGGCCCGCTCGTACCCCAGCTCAGCCACCACGGAGATCAGCTGCTGCTGAAGAGTGGCGCGTTCCTCCCTGACCCGGTAAAGCTCCACCGCGTCCTCGCGTTGGCGGCGCTGCGCGAAAGCGACTGACAGAGCAGCAGCGGTGTGCCAGACGAGCGTGGCGAGCTGGGATCGCTGGGCCCCCGTGGGGCGGGTTCGGGACGTCACCACAAGGTAGCCGTGAAGTCTCTCCAGCCCGCGCAGCCCCAGGGCCCAGCCCCAGGGCCTGCCGGGGACGGTCACAGGGCCGTCCTGCCCCTCCAGCTCCCGGACCCTTCGGTCCACCGCTGCGGCATGGGTCCGACCGTTCCTGGGACTGGGGACCAGGTCCCCGTCCACCTCGAGGTATCCGGCTTCGGCACTGTATGGCCCGGCGGCGGCTATGTGGTGCATGGCCAGGCGTAGGATCTCGCCTTCGTTCGGGGTTTCGAGCAGGGCGCGGGAAAGCGCCACCAGCTCGTGGAGGGCATCGTCAACCGGGCTCGTAGCGGATGGGCGCAGCTCTCTCCGTGCATCCGTGGGATGCTGCCCGGCGCCACCCGGCGGAAGGCTGCCCTCCCAGTCGGAGCAGCGGCCGTACACGTTGTGTGCCCGGCTGCCGGCCATGGGATCACTCCGTTCTCCCCGGAGCTCCGGGGAGACGATCGCTTTTCGCCTAGCCACTCGGGGGCGGCTCATCCGCGACGTCCAGATTCTTCCCTCTCATACTCGCGGGGCTACCAGGACCGCGCACTTCTGACCCGTCAGGAGCAGGCGCGAAGCCACCCGGCTAGCGATCCTGGACAGTGTCTGGAAGGCTCCGCGGGCATCGGCAGGAAGGGCCGGGCGATGAGCGAGCGACCTCGCAGGCCGGTTGCCTCGTACAAGACGTACGAGGAAGCCGAACGCGCTGTTGACCATCTCTCTGACCAGGGGTTTCCCGTGGAACGGGTGGCGATCATCGGTCAGGACGTGCGCCTGGTGGAGCAGGTGATCGGCCGGATGGACTACGGCAGGGCCGCGCTTCAAGGAGCGGCGAGTGGTGCGCTCCCCGGTGTCCTGATCGGTTGGCTTTTCGGCCTTGTGAACTGGCTCGACCCCGTCGTCTCCGCACTGCTCCTCGCCGTGTACGGGCTGATCTTCGGAGCGATCGTCGGTGCGCTGTTCGGCATGCTGCTGCACGCGCTGCAGGGCGGTCGCCGGGATTTCGCCTCGCTTCGCTCGCTGCAGCCGAGCCGGTACGAGGTCGTCGCGGACGAGGTGGTCGCCGACGAGGCTGTACGGCTGCTCGGCGCGCTGCGTACCACCGGCGGAGA
This sequence comes from Streptomyces sp. NPDC022552, assembly GCF_055561875.1. Lineage (NCBI taxonomy): Bacteria > Bacillati > Actinomycetota > Actinomycetes > Kitasatosporales > Streptomycetaceae > Streptomyces > Streptomyces sp. NPDC022552. The sequence goes on along the minus strand of NZ_JBVHGJ010000012.1, from coordinate 63,327 downwards.
TTCCACTCGTACCTGAACGAACGTGATCCGGAGAGTCAGCGCAGGACCGCGCACCGGGAGGAGATTTCTCATGGCCAAGGCAGTGGGTATCGACCTGGGTACCACGAACTCGGTGATCGCTGTGTGGGAGGGCGGCGAGCCGTCCGTGGTGCCTAACAGCGAGGGCAACCGCACGACACCATCTGTAGTGGCCTTCACCGACACCGGCGAGCGTCTGGTGGGCCAGATGGCCCGGCGCCAGGCGATTCTCAACCCCAAGGGGACCATTTACTCGGCCAAGCGGTTCATCGGCCGGCACTTCGATGAGATCTCCGACGAGGTCAGGGCGGTCGCGTACGACGTCGTCGAGGGCGACGGCGGGGCGGCCCGCTTCAAGGTGCGCGACAAGTTGTACGCGCCTGAAGAGATCAGCGCCCAGGTGCTGCGCAAACTCACCGAGGACGCCTCCAAACAGCTGGGGGAACGGGTCACGGAGGCGGTCATCACGGTGCCCGCCTACTTCAACGACGCCCAGCGCACGGCCACCAAGGACGCCGGTCGGATAGCCGGACTGGAGGTGCTGCGGATCATCAACGAGCCGACAGCCGCAGCCCTCGCATACGGCATGGACAAGCAGCAGCACGAGACTGTCCTCGTCTTCGACCTGGGCGGCGGGACCTTCGACGTGAGCATCCTCGACGTCGGCGACGGCGTGGTGGAGGTGCGCTCCACCGCCGGTGACAGCCACCTGGGCGGCGACGACTTCGACCGGCGCCTGGTGGATCACCTTGCGGACGACTTCCAGAAGGAGAACGGCATCGACCTGCGCAAGGATCCGCAGGCGCTGCAACGATTGTTCGAGGCGGCGGAAAAGGCCAAGACCGAGCTGAGTTCGGTGACACAGACGCAGGTCAGCCTGCCGTTCATCACCGCCGACGCCTCGGGCCCCAAGCACCTCACCGACTCGATCATGCGGTCTACATTCGAACAGATCACCAGCGACCTGGTGGATCGGTGCCTCGAACCGGTCCAGCAGGCCATGACCGATGCCAAGGTCGGCGAGAGCGACATCGACGAGGTCATCCTTGTCGGCGGCTCCACTCGCATCCCCGCCGTTCAGGCCCTCGTGCGCCGACTGACCGGCGGCAAGGAACCCAACATGAGCGTCAACCCCGACGAGGTCGTGGCCTTGGGCGCCGCGATCCAGGCCGGGGTGCTCAAGGGTGAGGTCAAGGACGTCCTGCTGCTCGACGTCACCCCCTTGTCGCTGGGTGTCGAGACACGCGGCGGCGTGATGACGAAGATCATCGAGCGGAACACCACCATCCCGGTGCGCCGCTCCGAGACCTTCTCCACCGCCGAGGACGACCAGCCCGCCGTCGACATCGTCGTCCTCCAGGGCGAGCGCGAGCTGGCCGCCGACAACCGGGTGCTGGGGCGGTTCCAGCTCACCGACATCCGACCGGCGCCGCGGGGCGAACCACAGGTCGAGGTCACCTTCGACATCGACGCCAACGGGATCCTCAACGTCACGGCCCGCGATCGGGACACCGGCAAGGAACAGGGCATCACGATCAGCGAGAGCTCCAACCTGGACCGCAGTGAGGTCGAACGCATGGTCCAGGAGGCCGAGCGCAACCAGGGCCAGGACCAGGCACTCCGCGAGGCCGTCGACGCCCGCAATGAGCTCGACGCCATCGCTTACCAGGTCGAGAAGCGCCTCATGGAACTGGGCGACGCGGCGCCCGCTCACGAGAAGGCACGCGCCGAGATGCTCGTGTCCGATGCCCGGGCGGCGGTCAAGGAAGAGGCAGGCGTCGAGCGCGTGCGGCCCCTGACCTCCGAACTCCAGCAGTTGCTCGCCGGGCTGGCGGCCCACCAGGGCGCCGCCGACACGGGCGGCCCCGGGCAGGACGCCACCACCGGCGGTCCCACGAGTGGCGGTGACGGTGACGACGACGTCATCGACGCCGAGTTCGACAAGGACTGAGGAACCGCCATGCCGATCCACCCCGAGAAACCTGACCCGGCCGTACCCGACCACACCGATCCGGCTTCGGAGGACGCCGCAGGTCCTCTTCCCGGCGCTCCGCCACTCTCGGGCCCGCCGACGGGGCGGGGGCCTGCCACGGACGGGCAACCCGGCCTCGGCGCGGCCGGCGGCGCCCCCGCACCGTCCGAGGACGAGTACACGGCCGAGCTCAAGGAACTGGAGGACCGCTGGCGTCGCGCGCTCGCCGACCTCGACAACCTGCGCAAGCGCCACGCCAGGGAATTGGAGCGGGAGCGGAAGGCCGAGCGTTCCCGGACGGCCGCCGCCTTCCTGCCTGTCCTGGACAACCTCGAACTCGCCCTGACCCATGCCGGCGCCGATCCCGGTGCCATTGTGGAGGGCGTCCAGGCGGTCCGCGACCAGGCGGTGAACGTCCTCGAACTGCTCGGCTACCCGCGGCACGCGGAGACCGGCGTCGCGTTCGACCCAGCCCGGCACGAGGTGATCGGCGTCGTCCAGGACCCCGACGCCTCGCCGGGCACGGTCGTCGACGTGCTGCGCCCGGGCTACGGGGACGGCGAACGGCAGCTCAGGCCAGCCGCCGTGACTGTCGCGAAGCGGGAGTGACCGGCGATGGCACAGGACTTCTACGAGGTGCTGGGCGTGTCGCGAACCGCGAGCCAGGACGAGATCCAGCAGGCATATCGCAAGCTCGCCCGCAAATACCACCCCGACGTCAACAAGGACCCGGGGGCGGAAGAACGCTTCAAGGACCTCAACGAGGCATACAGCGTCCTGTCGGACCCGAAGACCCGGGCCCGTTACGACCGCTTCGGCGAAGACTTCCGCCAGATCCCCGAGGACTTCGACGAACGGGTCGCGGCCGGCGCGGGCGGCGGCTTCCGCGCCCGGAGGACCGCGGGCGCGGGCGGCCCCCGAGTCCGGTACGCCACTGGCTTCGGCGACGACTTCGCAACAGACGGTGTCGACATCGAGGATCTACTCGGCTCGATCTTCGGAGCAGGCGCCGCCCGCGGCGTACCGGGAGCCGACCAGGAGGCCGAGCTGCCGCTCACCGTGGAGGAGGCGTTCAAGGGCGGCCGCCGCACCGTCACGCTCGCCGGGCCCACCGGGCAGCCGCGGCGGTACGAGGTCAACGTGCCGCCGGGCGTCACCGACGGACAGCGCATCCGGCTGGCGGGGGAGGGTGGTCGGGGGAGTGGTGACGCCCCCGGAGGCGACCTCTACCTGCGGGTGCGTATCCAGCCCCACCCACAGTTCCGGCTGGATGGCCGCGATGTCCACGTCCAGGTCCCCGTCACCCCCTGGGAAGCGGCCCTTGGTGCGACTGTGCCCGTGCCCACCCCTGGCGGTGGCACGGCCAAGGTCACAGTGCCCGCGGGCTCGTCCAGCGGTCGGCGACTGCGGCTGCGCGGCGAGGGCATGCCCAATCCGCGCGGCGCCGACGGCGACCTGTACGCCGAACTCCGCGTCATGGTGCCGTCCACCCTGGGCGACCGGGAGCGCGAACTGTTCGAGGAGCTCGCCGCCACCTCCTCCTTCGACCCCAGGAGGACACGATGAACGACCGACCCGCGGGAGCGGCAGGCATCGGCCGGGCCGGCATGGGCGACCGTCCGGTACGAACGGGCACCGGCCTCACCGCCGCGACGGCTGTCCGGTACGCGCTTGTGCCCGTCCGCAGACTCTCCCTGGACGACGTGGCCCGTCGCTCAGGCCTTCACCCCGACCTGATCCGCCGGTTTGTCGCCCTCGGACTGGTCGACGCCGACCGCGACGCCGCGGGGCACCTGGTGTTCGACCCCACGGCCCCGGCGGTGCTCGCCCGCATCCAGCGGCTGCGCTCCGGACTCTGCCTCAACTACGCCTCGATCGGCCTGGTGCTCGACCTGCTCGATCGCATCAGCCTGCTCGAAGCCGCCCTGCGAGGGCGCGGCACGACGAGTGGAAACCCCCCATGGACATGAATCGTCTCACCCAGAAGTCCCAGGAAGCCCTCCAGGAAGCCCAGACCGCAGCCGTCAGCATGGGGCAGACCGAGGTCGACGGGGAACACCTGCTGCTCGCACTCCTCGATCAGGAGGACGGTCTGATCCCGCGGTTGGTGCAACAGGCCGGTACCGAGCCGAACGAACTGCGCGCGGCCGTGCGCGAGGAACTCTCCCGCCGCCCGAGGGTCACCGGCCCCGGCGCATCCCCCGGCCAGGTCTTCGTCACCCAGCGTCTGGCCCGCCTGCTCGATGCTGCCGAACGGGAGGCCAAACGCCTCAAGGACGAGTACGTGTCTGTGGAGCACCTCCTGCTCGCCCTGGCGGAAGAGGGCTCGTCGACCACCGCCGGACGTCTGCTCAAGGAGGCCGGCATCACCAGGGACTCGTTCCTGAGCGCGCTCACCCAGGTCCGCGGGAACCAGCGCGTCACCTCCGCCAACCCCGAAGTGGCCTACGAGGCTCTGGAGAAGTACGGCCGAGATCTCGTCGCCGAGGCAAGGACCGGCAGCCTCGACCCGGTCATCGGCCGGGACGCCGAGATCCGCCGCGTCACCCAGATCCTCAGCCGCAAGTCCAAGAACAACCCGGTCCTCATCGGCGACCCCGGCGTCGGCAAGACCGCCATCGTCGAGGGTCTCGCCCAGCGCATCGTCCGCGGCGACGTGCCCGAAGGGCTACGTGACAGGACCGTGTTCGCCCTCGACATGGGCTCCCTGGTCGCCGGGGCCAAGTACCGCGGTGAGTTCGAGGAACGGCTCAAGGCCGTGCTCAGCGAGGTCAAGGCCGCCCAGGGGCGCATCCTGCTCTTCGTCGACGAACTGCACACCGTCGTCGGCGCGGGTGCCGCCGAAGGAGCCATGGACGCGGGCAACATGCTCAAGCCGATGCTCGCGCGCGGAGAACTCCACATGATCGGCGCCACCACCCTCGACGAGTACCGCAAGCACATCGAGAAGGACGCCGCCCTCGAGCGCCGTTTCCAGCAGGTGGTGGTCGACGAGCCGAGCGTGGAGGACACCATCTCCATCCTGCGAGGACTGCGCGAACGCCTGGAGGTCTTCCACGGAGTGAAGATCCAGGACACCGCGCTGGTCTCCGCGGCCACCCTCAGCCACCGTTACATCACCGACCGGTTCCTGCCGGACAAGGCCATCGACCTCGTGGACGAGGCGTGCGCCCGGCTGCGTACCGAGATCGACTCCATGCCCGCCGAACTCGACGAGATCACCCGCCGCGTCACCCGCCTGGAGATCGAGGATGCCGCCCTCTCGAAGGAGACCGATCCCGCCAGCGAAGCCCGCCTGGAAGAGCTGCGCAGGGAACTGGCCGATCTGCGCGCAGAGGCCGACTCCAAACACGCCCAGTGGGAGGCCGAGCGGCAGGCGATCCGCCGTGTGCAGGAACTGCGCCAGGAACTGGAGCAGGTCCGCCTCGAGGCGGAGGAGGCCGAACGCGCCTACGACCTCAACCGCGCCGCCGAACTCCGCTATGGCCGCCTCCAGGACCTGGAGCGCCGACTTGCCGCGGAGGAGGAGCAGCTGGCGGCCAAACAAGGGCAGAACCGGCTGCTGCGCGAGGTCGTCACCGAGGAGGAGATCGCCGAGATCGTCGCCGCCTGGACCGGCGTCCCCGTCGCCCGCCTCCAGGAGGGCGAACGCGAGAAACTGCTGCGCCTCGACGAGATCCTGCGCGAGCGCGTCATCGGCCAGGACGAGGCCGTCAAGCTTGTCGCCGACGCCATCATCCGCGCCCGCTCCGGCATCCGCGACCCTCGCCGCCCCATCGGCTCGTTCATCTTCCTCGGCCCCACCGGCGTCGGGAAGACCGAGCTGGCCAAGACCCTCGCCCGGGCCCTGTTCGACTCCGAGGAGAACATGGTCCGGCTCGACATGAGTGAGTACCAGGAGCGGCACACCGTGAGCCGGCTCATGGGCGCACCGCCCGGATATGTCGGCTACGAGGAGGGCGGCCAGCTCACCGAGGCCGTACGCCGCAAGCCGTACTCGGTTGTGCTGTTCGACGAGATCGAGAAGGCGCACACCGATGTCTTCAACACTCTGCTGCAGATCCTCGATGACGGCCGTATCACCGATGCTCAGGGCCGCACCGTCGACTTCCGCAACACCGTGATCATCATGACGTCCAACATCGGCTCCGAACACCTCCTCGACGGCGCCACCGCCGAGGGAGAGATCAAACCGGACGCCCGCGCCCTGGTCATGGGCGAACTGCGTGGGCACTTCCGCCCGGAGTTCCTCAACCGCGTCGACGACATCGTGCTGTTCAAGCCGCTCGGTGAGCGGCAGATCGAGCGGATCGTGGAGCTGCAGTTCGACGAACTGCGGCAGCGGCTCGCCGAGCGCCGCATCACCGTCGAACTCACCGATGTCGCGAGGGAGTTGATCGCCCACCAGGGCTACGACCCGGTGTACGGGGCCCGGCCGCTGCGGCGTTACATCTCCCACGAGGTCGAGACGCTCGTCGGGCGCGCCCTGCTGCGCGGCGACGTCCAGGACGGTGCGACGGTGCGCGTCGACGCCGAGCACGGAGAGCTGGTGGTCGCCTATGACCAGCAGGAGGGGGTCCGGGAAGCGAGGGCGGCGTGAACACCACCCGGACGACTACGGTGACCTGCCCGAACTGCGGGCGCGGCAACCGGATTCCCGTGGCCGCCGAGGGACGGCCCAGGTGCGGCCACTGCAAGCAGCCCCTGCCCTGGCTCGTGGACGCCGGCGACGACGACTTCGCCGAGGTCGTCGAGCGGGCCTCCGTGCCGGTGGTCGTCGACCTCTGGGCCACCTGGTGCGGTCCCTGCCGCATGGTCAGCCCCGCCCTCGAACAGGTCGCCCGCGACCTCGCCGGACGCATCAAGCTCGTCAAGGTCGACGTCGACGAGAACCCACAGCTCAGCCGGCGCTTCGAAGTGCAGGCTGTGCCGACCCTCCTCGTCCTGAACAAGGGAGAGACGATCGCCCGACAGGCCGGCGCGGCACCCGCGCACGTTCTGCGCTCGTGGGTCGAGCAGGCGATGGAGGGCCCGCAACCCACTGCAGGAGGGTGAGCACGACGATGCGGTCACCTTGGGAGCCCCATGAACCGCGATCCCGACATCGACCGGTCGTCGCCCTCGCGCAGCGGTTCCAGTCATGGCGGTGGGAAGGAAGACAGTCGCCGGCCGCGGCTGAGCATCCCATTCACGGAAGGAGAACCCTCATGGCCACGATTCCCGACCCGCACTTGGCGATGGTGCGCCCAGTGACGCCGCGTACGCCGGAGGGCTGCGAGGAGTGCCTCAGGGAGCATTCCCCGTGGGTGCACCTGCGCCTCTGCCTCACCTGCGGACACGTCGGCTGCTGCGACTCATCGCCCCTCAAGCACGCCAGGCGGCACGCGGGGAGCGACGGTCACCCCGTCGTGCAGTCCTTCCAGCCGGGAGAGGACTGGCGCTGGTGCTTCGTTCACGAGGCCCTGGTCTGATGAGCACGGCCGAGCACAACAATGGTGCGGTCCGCGAGACACCCGACCGGTACGGGGCGTTTCCGCGTCTGACACCGGAGCAGCTCCAGGACCTGACCGCGCACGGTGAACGCCGCAGGGTCGCCGAGGGTGAGGTGCTGTACCACGAGGGTGAGCCGTTCCGGGAGTTCCTCGCGATCCTCAGCGGCACCGTCGAGATCCTCCACGACCACGGTGGGCCCGAGGAGCGCACGGTGGCTGTGCAGGGGCCCGGCAGGTTCCTCGGTGAACTCGGGCTGCTGGAGGGCCAGGCGGCGTTCGACACCGCCGTGGTGCGACAGGCCGGCGAGATCCTGGCCGTGCCGGTGGAGCAGCAGCGCGCCTTGGTCGACCGCGACCCCGTCCTCGGCGACCTGATCCTCCGCGCCTACCTGGGCCGCAGGTACCTGCTCATCGGCCTCGGCGCCGGCTTCCGGATCCTGGGGTCGTGCTATTCACCGGACACGTTGCGGCTGCGTGAGTTCGCCGCCCGCAACCGGCTGCCCCACCGATGGGTGGATCTGGAGAAGGACAAGGAGGCTGATGCGCTGCTGCGTCGGTTCTCGATCCAACCTGAGGAGACCCCGGTGGTCCTCTGGAAGGGCGAGCGGGTGCTGCGCAATCCGAGCAACGCCGAACTCGCCCGGCTCATCGGGCTGCCCACCCCCGTCCCCTCGTCCGATACCGGACGGTGCGACGTGATGGTGGTCGGTGCGGGCCCCGCGGGACTCGCCGCCTCCGTGTACGGCGCTTCCGACGGCCTCACCACGGTCACCGTCGACGCGGTGGCCACCGGAGGCCAGGCCGCTACATCGTCCCGCATCGAGAACTACCTCGGCTTCCCGTCGGGCATCTCCGGGGGCGAGCTCATCGAACGCGCGGTGCTCCAGGCCCACAAGTTCGGTGCCCGCCTCATGGTGCCGGCCCAGGTCACGGGGCTCACCCCGCAGGACGACGGGTACGTCGTCACCTTCACAGACGGGTCCAGGGCGCGGGCGGGCGCCGTGGTGCTCGCCTCGGGCGTGTGGTACCGGAGGCTCGAAGTGCCCGGCCTCGACCGCCTGGAAGGCATCAGCGTCTACTACGCGGCGACGGTTCACGAGGCCAGTCTCTGCCAGGCGGATCCGGTGGCCGTGGTCGGCGGTGGGAACTCCGCCGGGCAGGCGGCGCTGTTCCTCGCCAACCACGCGTCCAGGGTCCACCTCCTCGTCCGGGGCGGTGATCTCAACGCGGACATGTCGCGCTACCTGGTGGACCAGGTGGAGCAGCACCCCAAGATCGAGGTGCTGCTCCACACCGAAGTCCGCGGCGTCTCCGGGGAGGAGAAGCTGCAGTCGTTGATCGTCGAGGACAACGCAAGCGGTGAGCGCCACGAGCTGCAGGCCGCGGCGCTGTTCGTGTTCATCGGGGCCCGGCCGCGCACGGAATGGCTCAGGGGCGTGCTGGCCCTGGACGAGAAGGGCTTCGTCCTCACCGGCGCCGACGCCCAGGCGGTGGCCGACGCGAATCGGTGGGCCTCGCTAGGCCGCGATCCGATGCTGCTGGAGACCACCCTTCCCGGGGTCTTCGCCGCCGGCGACGTCCGTAGCGGCTCGGTGAAACGAGTGACCTCGGCGACCGGTGAGGGTGCCATGGCGATCCGCCTCGTGCACGAGCACCGGGAAAGGAGGGGAAACCTGGTCGCCGCCGGCTCCGAGGGACATCAGCCGGTTGCGGGCGGGTCCGCGTCCTCGCGCTGACCCTGCCCTGCCAGGGCGGGGGAGAGGTACCAGCTGGCGGGCCGGTGCCCGCCGGGCCCGACGACTCCGGAGCGCCACCGAGTGCCACCGAGCGATCTCCGCACTCGGTCGGCCCCGCCGTTCGTGGTCGACGAGCAGCCCATGAAGGTGACCCGCAAGAACAGCGTGTCACCGCGGCTTCGACTCCGCCCCAGGGCATCCTGTGAACCCTTGCAATCGCGGAGGGGCAGCGGAGGAGGATGGTCCGGTCGTGCGGGTGTCGTCGCAGGACGTTACGGTCGTGGTCCTCCTGGCGGATCCGGACGCGCCCACGGACATCGCGCAGCGCGTGGCCCGGATACTTCCTGATCGGCTCGCCGAAAAAGCGGGCCGGGGACGACAGTTCGACGTCAAGGTGGTCAGTGAGCCATTCACCTCGGGGACCGAGGACCCGCCCACCTTGATGCGCCGGATCATGGACCGCGGACGCAAGGAGAACTGGGACATCGTCGTGGCCCTCACAGACCTTCCGCTGCACTCACACGGGCGCAAGGTCGCGGTGGATCTGAGCCACGAACACGGCTTGGCGCTGCTGTCACTTCCTTCCCTGGGGGGTTTGCGGCTGCAGACGAGGGCTCGGCGGGCCGTGGAAGAAGCCGTGCTCGGCTTGGCCGGTCCGCAGGCCACCGGGGCTGAAGGGCTTCCGCGGAGTCAGCCGCTCCTGGGCCCTTTTGCCGGTCGTCTCGCGCCTGTCCATCGGGGCCAGGTCGCTGACGAGGAGACTGCCGATCTCCGGTACGTCGTCAGCGGGCCGCGCGGCTACCTGCGGGTACTCGTCGGTATGGTCCGCGCCAACCGGCCTTGGCGCTTGGTGTCGGGCCTGTCGAAAGCCCTGGCGGCCGCACTCGCCACGGGGGCCATCGCCACCCTGGACTCCACCACCTGGAGCCTCTCCGGAGCCCTGAGCGCGCCACGCCTCGTGATCGCCATGGTCGGGTCCGTCGGGCTCATGATCGGCTGGCTCATCGTGGACGGGGAACTATGGCATCGATCGCCAGAGAGCTCGCCGGAGGCGAGGCAGAGGGCGCGGCTCTACAACACCTCGACGGTCCTCACCGTAGGAATCGGGGCGCTCGTCTGCTACGCGGGTTTGATGGTCATCAACTTGGTGTGGGCGCTGTTCATCCTCAACGACCGAGTGTTCGCTTCCACGACAGGAACCCCGCTGCACGCCACGGAGTACTTGACGTTGTCCTGGTTCGTCGCTTCGGTCGCCACGGTGGCCGGCGCGCTGGGATCAGGTTTGGAGAGCGACGAGGCGATCCGCGCAGCCGCCTACTCCACGCGCGAAAAGGAACGTCGCCACATGCTCCAAGGCGACCAGCTGGTGACCTGAGTCGGAGATGCGTCGGTGGTTGGTGGTCGTCCGGTTCCAAAGATATCGACGGTCGATCGGCGCCCCCGAGGACTCCAGCATCATGCTCAACGGACTCGGCGGCGTGGCCGGCGCGACCCGGTAGGGGGTCGGGCTAGGCTCCTGCCCGTGACGTGGCTGCGGGCCCTCCGGGAAGTCGTGCGATCCGGGCTCACGATCGAGGAGGCGCGACTGGAGCCCCTGCTCGCGCTGCGCACAGCAGTGGGGATGGCGATCATCATCGGGTCGGCGCTGTCGCTGGCCTCCCCAGCGTACGCCGCGTCCGCCGCCCTCGGTGCCTATTCCGCGGGCGCAGCCACTTTCCAGCGCACCTGGCGTCCACGCAAGGTGATCGCGCTCGGCGCGGGCGCCGGTCTGGCGCTCAGCACCTTCGTAGGCTATCTGGCAGCGGGGCGACTCGTGACGTTCCTCCCACTGCTGGCCGTATGGGCCTTTGTCGCGGGGATGGCGTGGGCCGTCGGATCGACCGCCGGGATCGTCGCAGCGACGACGGTCGGCAGCATGCTGGTGACCATCACCCTGCCCACGAGCGCCGGGCGAGCTCTGGAGCACGCCGGGGTCATCGCGCTCGGGGGCGTGGTGCAGGCCGCACTGATTCTGCTGTTCCCGATCCGCCGATGGGGGGCGCATCGTGACGCGCTCGCCGATGCCCTGGCCGCCGTGGCGGACTACGCCCGTCGGCTGCGGCACGACCCGACCGCCGCGTTCGACCCGGAGCCGTTGATGACGGCCCGGGACGCGGCTGCCGTGACGCCGTCACAGGCGCGCACCCGTCCCACCGTCCTCCACGGCCCCCGGGGACTCGCCGAGCGCATTCTGCCGGCCGTCGCGGCGCTCGCCGACCCGGACGTCGGCGCCCCGGCGGAGGGAGCCGGGCGGGACCGCGCGCGGGAGTTGCTCGGCGCGGCCGCCAACGTGTTGGATGCGGCCGCCCGTTCGATCCGCCGTGGCACTCCGGCAGAGGTACCGCCCGGAAGCGCGGACGTCCTGCGCGTCGACCAGGAGCACGAGGTACTAGAGGGTCCCGCGCGGCAGGCCGCCGAGCGGCTCGTGAAACTTCTCGGCGAGGCGCTCGAGATCGCTGGGAGCGGCAGCACGCGTGGGACGAAGCCCATCCCGCACGGCACTGCGGGCGCCCAGTTCCTGGTGCGCCCGACGATGCTGCGGCTGGTCCCGGTTGTCGTGCGGGCGGTCCGCCGGGAGCTCCGCCGGGACTCGCCCGTGTTCCGGCACGCCGTCCGCCTGGCGGCGGTAGCCATGCTCGGATATCTCATCGCCACCCGGCTGCCCCTGGGCCACGGCTACTGGGCGCCCATCGCCGCGGTGATGGTGATGCGGCCGGACTTCCACCAGACGTACGCGCGAGCGGTCGCCCGTCTCGCCGGGACCCTGGCGGGGGTCGCGCTCGCCACCGGGATGGCGCGGGCCCTGGGCCCGGACGCCCAACTGTTCGGCGTGCTGGCAGTGGTCTCGGCAGGTCTGTCCTACACGCTGATCCGTACCGGCTACGCCTACTCGCAGTGCTTCACTGCCGCGTATGTCGTCTTCCTGCTCGCCATGGGCGGCCAGGCATGGGAGCAGACGGTCCCGGAGCGGGTGGTGCTCACTCTGCTGGGCGGGGCCCTGGCAATGCTGGCGTACGTGGTGTTTCCCGCGTGGGAGACCCCTCGGCTGCCGGGCCGGCTTGCGGACTGGCTCGCCGCGAACGGCCGCTACGCGGCCGCAGTGCTCCGCAGCTACGCCGAACCAACCAAGGAGCATCGCGCCGACATGCGCCGGGCCCAACTGGCGAGCAGGGAAGCACGAGCCGCCTGGCACGAGGCATACGACCAGGCAAAACAGGAACCGGTTCCCCCCAGGGGTCTTACCTCGCGCGAGGCGGAGGAGGCGCAGGAGGCGCTCAAGGGGTTCGACAGGGCGGCGATGCTCATGGAGAGCCTCGTCCCGCGAACCGGCAGCCCGTTCGCCCCCGAGGCGGAGCGGCTCGCCGAGGCCCTGGAAGCGGACACCGCGCAGGCTGCGGTCGACATGCGCGAGCACAGGAATCCGGACTGGGGGCGCGTGGAGGAGGCGCTCCGCGAGTGGCCGGACGCCGCTGTGGACCGTAGCCCCGTGGTGCGGCGCGGTGCGGAACTGCAGAAGCAGGCCTTGGAGGACCTCGCGACGGCCGTGAGCCGTACACCCCTGGAACGGGACATCGGCTCTGCTCGCGAGCAGCGGCGGGCGCGAGCGGCCTTGGCAGCGGAAGGTGACGAATCAGCACACGCGCACCGGGGTGGGTGACGGCTCCGGCGACGGTCAGTGTCGCGCCTTCTGGGGCGCAGAGGCCGCCCGTAGCGCCCATGGTGCACGTAAGCCACATTGATCTTGAGTCCGTTTTGCGATCCACGTGCGGCTGACCTGTGGTTTTTCTGTGACCTGTCCTGGCTCTGCGGCTCATCGGCGCGGCGTGGCCGTGTCGAGGAGCAGCTTCGCTGCCACCGCCGCGCCGTCGGTGCGGACCGTGCCGGCGACGGCCTTCGCCCGGCTGCCGGTCTCCGGGGCCAGGGCTGTCCGGAGCGCGGCCGACAGGGACTCGACGGTCGGAACCGGGCCGTCGTGGGCCACGCCGATGCCGAGATCGGCCACCCGGGCGGCCCAGTACGGCTGGTCCGCCAGCTGGGGTACCACCACCTGCGGTGCGCCGGCCCGGGCGGCCGTCGTCGTCGTACCCGCACCGCCGTGGTGCACGACGGCAGCCACGCGTCCGAACAGCTGCTGATGGTTGACCTCGCCGACGGCGAAGCAGTCGTCCCGGTCGTCGATGAGGCCCAGTTCCGCCCAGCCACGCCCGACGAGGACCCGGCGGCCCTTCGAGCGGACCGCCTCGATGGCAACCCGGGCCGCCTCCTCACCCGCGCGTACGGCCATGCTGCCGAAGCCCACGTACACGGGCGGCGCGCCCGCGTTCAGGAACGTCTCCAGGTCGGCGGGCAGCGGGCGTTCGTCGGGCAGCACCCATGCGCCGGTCTGTACGACGTCGAGGTCCGGCGTCTCCAGCCACGGGTCCAGCGCGGGGTCCGTCGCCAGCCACGGCCGGTCGCCGAAGCCGTAGTCGCGGACGTTGTCCACCGGGGGCAGGCCGATCGACGCCCGGTTGGTGTTCAGCGCCTCACCGAACAGTGCGTCGATGCTCCGGGCGTCCAGTTCCCACAGTGCCCGGTTGTCGGTCACTTCCGGCGGGAAGGGCCGCCCGGGGTATGCCAGCGGCGGGCGTCGGGGCGACGGCAGGGTCAGCTGCTGGAAGATCGCGGACACGTAGCGGATGCCCAGCTTCTCGGCCACCGACCGCGCACCGGCGATGGCCGGCATCGCCCCGGTCGCCAGCAGCACGTCGCACCCCTCTGCCGCCGCGGGCATCACCTTCAGCTGACTGGCGATCAGGTCTGCCGCGCGCTGGGGCAGATTGCCCTTCGACGGCGGCGGAGCCGCGGTCGTCAGTGCTCGTGCCGACTGTCCGACACCCACCACGGACACGCCGACCCCGGCCAGCCGTTCCGCGAAGTCCTCGTCCGGCGGCGCGCACACCCGCACCTCCGCGCCGAGCTCCCGCAACCGCACCGCGAGCCCCACCAGCGGTTCGACGTCCCCGCGCGACCCATATGTCGACAACAGCGCACGCACGTTGTGATTCTCCTGTCTCTGTTGCTTCTGTTGCTTCTTCAGCTGTGTCTGTTGAACTACCTGGCCCAGGGCAGTTCCCGGGTGCCCTCCGTGCCGGGAACGGAGGCGACCCCGTCGGCGGGCATCGAGACGTGGGCCTCGGCCCGTTCCGGGGCGTGGATCCGGCGGAGGCTGCCCGACGGCAGGATCAGGGTCTGGCCGGCCGCGACCTTCTCCGTACGGCCGAGGCAGGTCACCTCCAGCGCGCCCGCGGTGACCGTCCAGACCTGCTCACGGCTGATGGAGTGCTCGGGGCCGGTGGCGCCGGCGTCCATCGTGACCGTCCAGGTGCTGAGTTCGGTGCTGCCGCGGCTGGGGGCCGCCAGACCTGCCATGGTGGCGTTCGGGGAGATGGTGACGTGGTCGGTGGAGGGCGTGATCACGAGCATGGCGGCGCTCTCGTCGTCGGCCGGGTCGCCGTCGGCGGTGGCCGCCCATTCGACGAGCTGGACGACGACACCGTTCGGGTCGGTCATCTGGAACAGCCGCTCGCCCCACGGCTCTTCGCGCAGCGGCATGGTGATGGGGGCGCCCGCCGCGCGCAGCCGGGCCTCCTCCGCCGCGAGGTCGGTGACGGTGAGCGCCAGGATCAGACCGGCCGCCCGCTGGTCGCGCTGCTCGGGCGGGAGGACGTCCGTACCTCCGCGGAGGAGGACGACGTCGACGGCTGCGTCCCCGCGTGTGAGGGACACGAAGCCGTCGTCGGCCATGGCCACCTCGTAGCCGAGGTGGGTGCACAGGAACGCGCGCGAGGCGTCCACGTCGGCGACGGTCAGGGAGAGGGTGGAGGCGGTGACGTTCATGACAGCACCTTCGCGAAGTGAGTGAGGGCGAACCCGGAGTCGAAGGTCCGCGTGGCGACCGGGGTGAACCTCGTCGGAGTGAAGGGCCCGTCGAACAGGGGGATGCCGGATCCGATGAGGATCGGGTGGCGCTTGATGACCAGTTCGTCGATCTCGTCGCGCAGGACGGCCGCCAGCTTGCCACCGCCGCACAGCCAGATGTCCATGCCCTCCTGCCCCTTGAGCTCACGGACGAGCGCGACCGGGTCGTCGACGACCGTCACCGCCGGGTCGGGGCTGACGAGCGTGCGGGAGACGACGTACTGCGTCAGGTGGGCGTACGGGCTGGTGAGCCCGGCCTTCAGGCCCGGGTCGTAGGTCGCGCGGCCCATGATCACCGTGTCGAACCGCTGGGCGGCCCGGTCGGCGACGCCGAACGGCTCACGTGCGGGCGTGGGCATGGTCTCGGGGAAGTCCGCCAGGATGGCCGCGGCTTCCTCGCCCTCGAAGGGGAGGAAGTCGTACTGGCCCTCGGGACCCGCGATGTAGCCGTCGAGGGTCGCGGATATGTAGTAGATCAGCTTGCGCACGTCTTCTCGCTTCTTCGTGTGGGAGGTGCGGTGGAGGCGGTACGGATCAGGTCGCGGGCACGTCGAGCTGGAACTCGCGCGTGCGCCGGTAGGAGCGATACCCCAGTCGGTGGTTGACCGCCAGCATGTGGACGTTGTCGTCGGCGTTGTCCGTCTCGATCTCGACGACGCCGGGGTACTCGGCGCGCAGCCGGCGCACCATGGCGGCCTTGACCCACAACCCCAGCCCGTGGCCCCGGTGCGCGGGCACGACCGCCGTGTCGTACTGCTGGGCGCGCGGCGCCGAGCCCTGGGGGAGCAGGATCTCGGTGTAGCCGGCCATCGTGCCGTCGTCGTGGACGGCGGCGACGGTCAGCAGCGTGTCCCCGCGGTCGGCGACCACCGCGGCCATGGCGCGGACGCGGTCCGCGTCCCACGCCACACTGCCGTAGTCCAGGTCTCCGACGGGCATGTCGTTCATCGCGTTCTTGGCCGCGGCGAAGGCGGTGGCGAGGTCGTCGGGAACCGTTCCGGTCCAGCCGGTCAGCCGGTAGCCGGGGTGCGCGGCATCGGCGACCTGGAGCAGTTCGGCCTGGTCCGTCCCGTCGAGGCGCAGCGTGAGATGACTCAGCGTCAGCGCTCGGCGGAATCCCCACCGCTCGCTGAAGGCTTCGCCCGGACCGTCGGCCGCGGCCGTGGCGATCAGGCTGCGCCGGTTTTCGGTGCGGCAGGCCGCCACGACCGCCGACAGCAGGAGGGAGCCGGTTCCCAGGCGGCGGTGTGCGGGGTCGACGTGGAGTTCCAGTTCGGCCAGGTGCTCCTGGCCCGGGGAGGTGAACACCCGCAGGCCGGCGACTCCGACGGGGACGCCGGCCGCGCCGGTGGCCAGCCAGTTCAGCCGGTGGCTGCCCAGAGCGGGCCCGGTGAGCTGGGCGTGGATCTGTCCGGGGTCGGGGGCCGGTACTCCGGGCAGGTCATGCGCCGTCGAGGCCGCGACGACCTGATGCCACGCGGCGGCTTCGGCGGCCGAGACGTGCTGGAGCGGGTGGACGTGTACCGATGTGGTCAAGGTGATGTCTTTCGTCGTCGAGGTGTTCGTACTTCGGGATGGTGCGAGGGTGCGCTCTCGTCGGCCGAGGCGCCGCGACGGAGGGGGCCGGGTAACCCGGTTCGGACGACCCGGCTCCGACCGGGTCATCGCGTTCGCGTTCCTTCAGTCGGTGTGGCGTACGAGCGGCCAGTCGATGTCGACCCGGGCTGCCGTGGCGAGGTAGTTGGTGAACACGTTGAGTGCGACATGGGCGACGACCTCGACGATCTGTCCGTCGGACAGACCGGCGCGCCGGGCCGCGGCCAGTTGCTCGTCGGCAAGGGTTCCGCGGTCACGGACCATCACGGCGGCCAGCTCCAGGACTGCGGCGGCCCACGGGTCGTCGGCCTCGCCCCGCCGCGCGCGGGTGGCCTCGGCCGCACTCAGCCCGGCCACTTTCGTCCCGCGGAACGCATGCACGGAGAGGCAGTAGTCGGACCTGTTCTCCTGTGCCATCAGCAACGCGATGCGCTCGCGTACGTCCGTCGACAGGGTTCCCTCCGCGTTCAAGGTGGTGACGAGGCCCACGTACCCCTTCAGCACGGCCGGGCTGTTGGCCATCACCCTGGCCAGGTTGGGGACGACCCCGAGGGCCCGGTGCGTGGCGGTGAACAGAGCTGCGGCTTCACCGGTCGTGACCTCCGGTTCAACGGTGTGGAGTCCTTGCATGCCGGTAACCATGCAGGTTGATCTTGATACATTCCCGATGCTTCCTCGATGCACGCGCTGGTGACCTCTGGAGTGACGGCATGCGGTTCAAGATCCTCGGCTCGGTGGAGGCCGTGGCTCCGGGTTCGGATGCCCCCGGCCTGGCACCCCGTCACCGCGCGGTGCTCGCCTATCTGTTGCTGAATGCCGGGGTCGCGATCAGTACGGATCGCCTGATCGACGCGATGTGGGGGCCGCTGCCGCCGGATTCCGCCCGCGCGCAGATCCAGACCACGATCGCCGCGATCCGCCGCATGCTGCGCGCATCGGAAGCCGACGGGATGCTGGCCACGCGGCCGGCCGGGTACGTGATCAGCCCCGAGCCGGGACAACTCGATCTGGACGAGTTCACCAGCCTGACCGCCAAGGCACCGGCCGTCTCCGACGACCCGGGAGACACCGCGGACCAGATACGTGCGGGGCTGGCGCTGTGGCGGGGAGAGCCGCTGGCCGGCATCACCGCCCATTACGTCCAGAGCGCCAGAGCACGGCTGAACGGGCAGCTGCTGACCGCCGTCGAGCGGCTGGCCGAGCTGGAACTGGCCCGGGGGCGGCACGACGACCTCATCGACGAACTGTCCGTCCACGCGGCGTCCAACCCCCTGCGGGAACGGCTCTGCTGCCAGCTGATGCTCGCCCTGCACCGTGCCGGACGCCAGACCGACGCGTTGCACGTGGCGAGGACCTTCCGGGAGACCCTGGCCGACCAGCAGGGCCTGGACCCCGGCCACGCGTTCAGCAAGCTCGAACAGGACATCCTTCGGGACGCCCCCGATCTGCGGCCGCCGGTCACCGCGCCCGCGAAGCCGCAGGGGATCAACTTCCTGCCCTACGACGTCCCGGACTTCACCGGACGCGAGGACGAGCTCGACGGGCTGATCCGCATGTGGTCGGGCAACAACGGCGGTGTCGTGACGATTTCGGCGATCGACGGGATGGCCGGGGTCGGCAAGACGACGCTCGCGGTCCACGCGGGTCACCGTCTCGCGGACCACTTCCCGGACGGACAGCTCTTCATCGACCTGCAGGCACACACCGCCGGCCAGGCGCCGCTCGACGCCGGTGCCGCGCTCGAGGTCCTCCTGGGCCAACTCGGCGTACCCGCACAACAGATACCCGCGTCGGCCGCCGACCGCGCAGCGCTGTGGCGGTCCGAACTCTCCGGCCGCCGCGTGCTGGCCGTGCTGGACAACGCCCTCGGCGCCGAACAGGTGCGCCCGTTGCTGCCCGGAGCCTCCCGCGCCCTCGTCCTGATCACCAGCCGCCGACGGCTGACCGACCTGGACGGGGCACACGCCCTGTCCCTGGACGTGCTGCCCGCCGCGGAGGCCGTGGAGTTGTTCACGGCGATCGTCGGCGAACGCGCGGCCGCCGAACCCCTGGCGGTCCTCGATGTCCTGCAGTTGTGCGGATTCCTGCCACTGGCCGTCCGCATCGCCGCCGCCCGTCTGCACCATCGCCCCCGCTGGACCGTCGCCTACCTGGCCGACCGGCTCCGCGACCAGCGCCGCAGACTCTCCGAGCTGGCCACGTCGGAGCGAGGAGTGGCAGCGGCGTTCACCCTGTCCTACGAGCAGCTGACCGAGGCTCAGCAACGCATGTTCCGGCTCCTGGGGCTCCAGCCGGGCCGTGACATCAGCCCCGAGGCGGCGTCCGCGCTGGCCGACCTCTCGCTGGACGATGCCGAGACGCTCCTGGAAGACCTCCTGGACGCCCACGTCCTGACCCAGCACCAGCTCGGCCGCTACACCTTCCACGACCTGCTGCGCGAACACGCGCTCGCCACCGCGGCCTCCCAGGAACCCCCCAACGCCCGGCGCGAGGCCCTCGGCCGGCTGTTCCACCACTATCTCCACACGGCGAGCACGGCCATCGACCACCTCTACCCCGAGGGAAAGAACCGCAGGCCACGCATTCCCGCGCCGGACGCCCAGGCCTGGCCCCCGCAGGACGAGGCCGAGGCGATCACCTGGCTGGACAGCGAACGCGCGAACCTCATGGCGACCGCCCAGTACGCGGCCGAGCACGACTGGCTTCCGCACACCAGCCAACTGGGCGCCACCTTGCACCGCTACCTGCTGGGCCACGCCCACCAGGCCGACGCGCTGGCCCTCAACGGCCTGGCACTGCGAGCCGCCCGCCGGAGCGGCGACACAGCAGCCGAAGCCCGCGCGCTCATCGACCGCGGCCAGGTGCACTTCTGGTGGCACGGCGCCTACGAGCAGGCGGCCGAGCACTACCGGAACGCCCTGGACCTGGCGCGCGGGATCGGCGACCAGAACGCAGCGGCCGGCGCGTTGCAGGCCCTCGGCGCCGTCTCCAGGCGGCGGCGGGAGTACGACCAGGCTCACGACCACAGCGCGCAGGCCCTCGCGCTCTTCCGCGAGCTCGGCGACCGCGCCGGCGCGGCCAGGTGCCTGACCGACCTCGGCATCGTCCACGAACGCCAAGGACGGTACGAGGACGCCCACGAGCACCATCGGCAAGCGCTGCACGTGCACCGCGAGACGGGATCCCGTATCGGCCAGACCGTCGTGCTGAACAACATCGGGCTGGTCTACCAACAGCAGGGCCGCTACGACGAGGCCCGGCACCATCATCAGCAAGCCCTGGAGCTGAGCCGCAGATTCGACTTCCCCGGAGACGAGGCCGAGTCGCTCAACGCCCTCGCGGAAGCCGCCCGGTCCATGGGTGACCTCGCCCGGGCCGCGGCCGAGCACGACACCGCGCTGACCCTCGCCCGCGAGTTCAGCTACCGCCCCGAGCAGGCCCGCGCCCACGACGGCCTGGCGCACGTCCACCGCGACCTCGGCCGCATCGACCTCGCCCACGACCACGCCCGACAGGCCCTCGACCTCTACACCGCCCTCGCCGTCCCCGAGGCCGACGAGATCCGCGCCTTTCTCACCGGGCTGCCGTCGGCCCCGAACGAGCCCGAGCAGCCGGGGATTTCCCCCGCCGACCGGCCGTCGTGAACGCCGTCGCCCGGCATGACTTCTGGACTATTCCGATTCCGACTCCGCCTACGAGAGGCTGCCTCCGCCGCTGATGTCGCACGTCTCGGTCGCCTTGGCAGTCGCGAATTCCGGAGCCGGCCATGGAGGCCGCCTGAGCCCGGGTTCGTCCGGGGCGTCCAGCGCTCCGCGGGGGGTCGGGCCGGTCAGCGGACCAGGACTGGCCTGGTGCGGGGGGTGGGGGTGGGCTCCTCGTGGAGGATCACGCGGAGCGTGTCCTTGAGGCGGCGGGAGGGCTCGATGCCCAGGTGGTCCGTGAGTTGGCGGCGGGCGCTGTGGTAGGTCTCCAGCGCTTCTGCGCGGCGGCCCACGTGGTAGAGGGAGAGCATCAGCATCTCGGTGATCTTCTCGCGCCAGGGGTGGACCACGCTGATCGCGCGTAGCTCGCCTATGGCCTCCTCCGTGCGGCCGCAGTGGAGTTTCAGCTCCAGGCGGGTCTCCTGGGCGGTGAGGTACTCCTCCTCCAGCTGGACGGCCATGCTGTGGCAGAGGGGGCTGTTGCCGACGTCCTGGAGGGGTTTGCCGCGCCAGAGGGCGAGGGCCGAGTCCAGGAGGTCGACCGCGCGGCCCGGGTCCGTGTCGGCGACGCGTCTCGCCTCCGTGGTGCGACACCGGAAGGTGTGCATGTCGACGGCGCTCGGGTCGACCTTCAGGACGTAGCCGGCCGAGTGCGTGACCACGGGCGGGGTGTCGTCGGAGGAGGCGGAGAGCCGGCTGAGGGTGCGGCGGAGGCGGGACACCTGGGCCTGGAGGGCGTTGTGGGCCGTGTGCGGCGGATCGTCGCCCCACAGTTCGTTGTAGAGCTGCTCGTTGGTGAGGAGCCGTCCGTCCGCCAGGAGCAGGGAGGCGAGGAGGATGCGCTGCCGGTGACCGGCGACAGGGGTCAACTCGTTGTTCGTGACGATTCCGACCGGTCCGAGGATGGTGAATCTCATGGGGGAAGCCTCACACGGCACCGGGAGCCGGCACTTGAGACGCGTCTGATGCCCCTCTGGGCTTTCGCTGGAGTCGAGATCCAGCCAAAGCGATCACGTTGCCGTTCACGGCCGATTGGTGACCGGATCACTACTGGAATTTTGTCGTCCCTGCCAGCATCGAGGTGCTTACTGGTCGGGGGGGAGTTGGCTTAGTGGAGATCAAGTTGCTGGGGACGTTGGCCGCGCATCTGGGTGGTACGGCGTGGACACCCAGCGCTGCCAAACACCGTCAGGTGCTGGCCCTGCTGGCACTGAGGGCCGGGCACACGGTGCCGATGTGGGAGCTGATCGACGAACTCTGGGGCGACAGCCCACCGCGCAGCGCCCAGGCGACGTTGCAGACGTACATGATGCAGTTGCGGCGTGCGATCACCGCCGCCGGTGTGAAGAGCGGAACGGAGTGCCGCGTCAAGGAGATCCTCGCGACCACGCACGGTGGGTACGTCCTCAACATCGGTCCCGGGTACGTGGACGCGCTGGAGCACGAGAGCCTGGCCGCGGCCGGCCTTGCGGCGGCACGCCGCGGAGACCACCCGCGCGCCTCCGAACTACTCAACCAGGCCATCTCCCTGTGGCGGGGCAACGCCCTCTCGGATGTCGCCCAGGGCCCGCCGCTCAGGGTCGAGACGCTGCGGCTCGAGGAGTCGTGCCTCAGCGTCCTGGAGACCTGCGTCGCCGTCGACCTGGCCTCCGGGCACACCGCCGAAGTCCTGAGCAGGCTGACGGAGCTGACTGCCCGCTATCCGATGCACGAGCGGTTCCATCTTCAGCTGATGGTCACGCAGTACCAGGTCGGGCGGATCTGGCAGGCCCTGGAGACCTACCGCCGGCTGCACACCCGGCTCGTGACCGAGCTCGGGCTCGAGCCGTCCGAGGCCGTTCGTGACGCGCACCAGCGGATGCTCCGCCGGGACCCCACCCTCACGCTCGACGTGGCCGGAAACGGGGGCGCGGTCGTGCGGGGAGAGTCGCCGTTCGGCCAATTGCGCAGCGCTTGAACCTCCGCCTCGCGTTGAAACGGACCGGTGAACCCCACCGGTCCGTTTCTCCGTTCCGCCCGCCGGCGGCGACCGCTCTTCGGTCGGTCAGCGCACGGTCAGTGGCGTGTGACCGGCCTCGCCTAGCGTGCCGCGCGCGGCGGAACCTCCCGTCGCGCGAGGGACCCAGGAGGTGCCGGATGCCCGTCGGCCGCATGCTCGCCCCGCAGGGTCCGCACGGTCCGCACGCCACGCCCTTCGTAGGTACGGTGGGTTCGGACGGGACGGCCCTGCTCCTGGTGGCCCACGGCAGCCGCGACCCCCGCCACTCGGCGACCCTGCGCACGCTCGCCGACGGCGTCCGGTCCCTCGCCGGCCCGCGGACCGGGATCGCGTTCCTGGAGTTCGACCGGCCGGGAATCGCCGAGGCGTTGGGCGACAGCGTCGCCGCCGGCGCCGATCGGGTCGTCGTCGTCCCCCTTCTCCTCTCCCGCGCCTACCACGCGACGACGGACCTCCCCGCGGCCCTGGCCGGGGACTGGGCCGTGCCCGTGCGCAGGACCGAGGTCCTCGGCGGATCGCCTCTGCTCGTAGCCGCGCTCGAACGGAGGCTTCTCGAAGCCGGGTCGGACCCCGCCGACCGGGAATCGACCGGCGTCGTCGTCGCCGCGACCGGGTCGAGGGACGCCGACGCCCGCGGGTCCGTCGCCGTCGTCGCCGGAGCGCTGCGGCGGGCCGGCTGGCGCGACGCCCTCCCCGCGTACGTCACCGGTCCCGGGCAGCGTCCCGGCGACGCCGTACGGGAACTGCGCGCCCGGCGGGTGCGGCGGGTGGCCGTCGCGCCGTACGTCCTCGCGCCGGGCCTGCTTCCCGACCGGATCGCCGCCGAGGCGGCGGCCGCCGGGGCGGACGTCCTGTCCGCGCCGCTGGGCGCCGCTCCGGAGCTCGTACGGCTCGTCGTCGAGCGGGGGGTGGGGGCGCCCGCCGGGTGAGGTGCGCTCGTCCGTCCGCCTCCTTGCCCGTTGTCGCGCGCGTTCCCGGTCCGAGGAATTCAGTCACCTGTCGACGAGGTTTTGTCGACGGGGCATCCCGCTCCGCGGCGCGAGCTGTGACCGCCCGCCCAGGACGAGTTTTCGCTCGCATTCTGTCGGGTCTTCTTCGACTCCCGGAGCGAAGGTCTGGTGAGGGATTCCTTGCCTCTCGGATACCTGGACGTCACGCAGTCGAAATCATATGTGCCGCAGTACAGCCGAATTGATGAGACGGGGGCCGCGCCGAGGGTGCATCGCGCCCCGACGAGTGATTCGGATCTCCGCTGAGAGAGATTAATGGGGCATGGAATTCGATTGGCCCTTTCCTCATCATACGAAAGCGCCCGGACGGCGCGCTGAGCTGCTTCTGACGCGCCGCTGACATTCCGAAAGAGCTTCGGACCAGGCTCGTTGGGGTCGCCGAAGCCGTTTCCGCCGACTCGCCCGCGTACGGAGGGGTGGGCCGTGGGGGTGCGCGGGGCGGAATCCCGGTGTCGTTCCTGGTCGGCCCGGCTGTGCCGCTCCGCTGCCCTCTCCGGGCCGGCCGCAGTCGGTGCTTCCGAAATGGGAAGTCGTTTACCAAGGGGCGTGTTGCACAATCGGTGACGCTCTCCCTAGGCTTTCGAACTGCGAGCGGAGGCCTGACCGCTCATTGTTCTCTCACGTACACCTGTGCACCCCGGAAGCCTGATTCAGTGGCGTCCGGGGTGGCAGGTGCGTGCAGGTTCTAGAAAGGAACAGGTAATGGTCAAGGTCACGGCCGGCGAGGTTCAGGAATGGCTTGTGCAGAAGATCGCGGACCGGCTCGGTGAAGACCCGTCGAGCATTTCTCCCGGACAGTATTTCGACGAGCTCGACCTCGACAGCACCGAGGCGCTCGTCATCGCCGGCGAGATGGAGAACTGGCTCGGGTTCGAGCTGGGCACCACGGCGCTGTGGTACCACCCGACCATCGAGGCCCTGTCGGCACACATCGCCGAGGAGAGTGCTCAGCGTGGCGCCGCGGCCTAGCAGAGCGGCCGCCGCACAGGTGCTGGTACGTCACCGGGCGACCCCGCCCGGTGGCCGTACCGTCTACGCCCTTCACCCCGGTGCCCTGCCGGTCGCGACCTGGGCCAACCTGGCCGGAGCGCTGCCGCAGGACACGGGGTTCGTGGTGCTCGACGTCGGCGCCGTCCCCGCGTACGTGGAGGCGGCGCTGGATCCCGGCGCGTCCGACCTGACCGTCGGCCGCCTGGTCGACATCCTGATCGACGCCTACCGCGCGGACATCGGCACCACAGCCGCCGGTGCGGCCGGCGGTGCGGAAGCGGCGGCCGGCGGTGCGGGCCCGGCGGGGGACGGTGGAGCGGAAGCAGCGGGCGGCCCGGCCGGGCCCGTCACCTTCGTCGGCTGGTCCTTCGGCGGGGTCCTGGCACACGGGATGACGGAGCGGCTGAAGCCCGAGGAGAGGCCGGACGGCATCGTGCTGCTCGACAGCATCGCGCCGACGGAGACGTACACCTACGCGGAGGACGACTTCGTCGACCCCAGGATCGTCCTGCGCTGGTTCGCGATGTTCCTCGGCGCCAAGCGCGGCACGGACGTTCCCTTCCGTACCCCGTCCGTCCCCCCGGCCGCGACGTCGTCCGAGGTTCCGTCCTCGACCGTCGGCGCCGACCATGTCCTCGCCGGACTGGAGCAGCTGCTCCAGGACGCCGTGGCGTGCGGCGCGCTGCCCGAGGGAACGCCGGTCCAGAGCATCCGGAAGCTCTTCGACGCCTACACGGCGGGGCTCCTGCGCAACAACCGGCTGACCTCGCCTTACCGTCCGCTGCCCGCCACCGTGCCCCTCACCCAGATCAAGGCGCAGCACAGCCTCATCCCCTCTGACCCGACCCTCGGTTGGGCCGAACTGGCCGATCGCACGGTGGAGGCGCACTCCGTGCCCGGCGACCACTACACCATGCTGATCCGCCCGGACGCCTCGCGGGCCATCGCCGGTCTGATCCCGGACGCCCGGCCTCCACAGCTCGTCACCACCCGGAGGGACACGCAGTGAACGAATTCCAGGAACGGATGCTCGACCGCAGACTGGCCCGGGACCCCATCGCCATCGTCGGCCTGTCCGGGCTCTTCCCGAAGTCGCAGAACGTACGGGAGTTCTGGGCCAACGTCGTGGCCGCGGCCGACTGCACCACCGACGTGCCCGCCGGGCACTGGGACGTCGACGAGTTCTACGACCCCGACCCCTCGGCCCCCGACAAGACGTACGCCAAGCGCGGTGGCTTCATCCCCGACGTACCCTTCAACCCCCTCGAGTTCGGCCTCCCGCCGAACACGCTCGAAGTGACCGACGTGCTCCAGCTGTTGAGCCTCACGGTCACCCGCGACCTCCTCAAGGACGCCGGAGCCGACCAGGGCTGGTACGACCCGAAGCGCACCGGCGTGGTCCTCGGCATCACCGGCGCCAACCAGCTGACCCAGCCGCTCACCGCCCGCCTCCAGAGCCCCGTGCTCAAGGAGGTGGTCAGAAGCTGCGGGCTCTCCGAGCGCGACGCCGAGGAGGTCGCCGCCAAGTTCCGTATGGCGTACGCCCCGTGGGAGGAGAACTCCTTCCCCGGCATGCTCGGCAACGTCGTCGCCGGCCGCATCGCCAACCGGTTCGACCTCGGCGGCATCAACATGACGATCGACGCCGCCTGCGCCAGCTCGCTCGGCGCGGTCCGCACGGCCGTCAGCGAGCTTCTCGAGGGGCGCGCCGACACCATGCTGACCGGCGGCTGCGACGCCGAGAACACCATCTTCATGTACCTCTGCTTCAGCAAGACGCCCGCGCTCTCCAAGTCCGGGCGGATCCGCCCGTTCGACAGCGAGGCCGACGGAACGCTGATCGGTGAGGGCATCGGCATGCTGGCCCTGCGCCGCCTCGCCGACGCCGAACGCGACGGCAACCAGGTGTACGCCGTCCTCCGCGGTCTCGGCACCTCCAGCGACGGACGCTTCAAGTCCATCTACGCCCCCCGCAAGGAGGGCCAGATGGAGGCGCTGCGCCGCGCCTACCAGGACGCCGACGCGGCCCCCGACAGCATCGAGCTGTTCGAGGCGCACGGCACCGGTACGGCCGTCGGCGACGCGACCGAGCTGAGCGCGCTCACCGAGGTGGTCGCCAAGGACGGCGGTGAGCGGGGCTACGCCGCCATCGGCAGCGTCAAGTCCCAGATCGGCCACACCAAGGCGGCGGCCGGGGCGGCCTCGATGATCAAGCTCGCCTTCGCGCTGCACCACAAGGTCCTGCCGCCCACCATCAACGTGGACCGGCCCAACGCCGCCTTCGGTACGGACAGCCCGTTCTACGTCAACACCAGGACCCGGCCCTGGATCCGCGACCCGAAGCGCCCGCAGCGCCGGGCGGCGCTCTCCGCGTTCGGCTTCGGCGGCACCAACTTCCACGCCGTGCTCCAGGAGCACGGCGACGGCGACGACCTGGCGGTCCGCTTCCCGGTCGCCCGCGTCCACCTCTGGCACGCCGCGGGACCCGAGGCCCTCGCGGAGGCCCTCGCCGCGAAGACCCCGCCCACCGGCGGACCCGTCCCCGCGGCCCATGCCCGGGTGGCCTTCGTGGCCCGCGACGAGGCCGAGGCCGACGCGCTGCGCGACATCGCGGTCGTTGAACTGCGCGCCCGTACGGACCGCGACGCGTGGTCCCACCCCAAGGGGGTCCACTACCGGCGGTCCGCCGGCGACACGGGCAGGGTGGCCGCGCTCTTCGCCGGACAGGGCAGCCAGTACGTCGACCCGGGCCTGAGCGCCGTCCTCGCGCTGCCCCCGCTGCGCTCCTCCTTCGACCGTGCCAACCAGCACTTCCGTGAGGACACCCCGCTCTCCAGGGTGGCGTTCCCGCCGCCGCTCGTCGACGACGAGGGCCGGGCAGCCCAGGAGGCCGCCCTGCGGGCCACCGCCTACGCCCAGCCGGCCATCGGCGCCCTCTCCGCCGGCCACTTCCGGTACCTCACCGAACTCGGCTTCGAGGCCGAGGGATTCCTCGGCCACAGCTTCGGCGAACTCACCGCGCTGTACGCGGCCGGAGCGTACGACGAGGACACCCTCCACCAGCTGGCCCGCGCCCGCGGCCG
The DNA here is from genome assembly GCF_055561875.1 of Streptomyces sp. NPDC022552. Taxonomy (NCBI): domain Bacteria; kingdom Bacillati; phylum Actinomycetota; class Actinomycetes; order Kitasatosporales; family Streptomycetaceae; genus Streptomyces; species Streptomyces sp. NPDC022552. The sequence goes on along the minus strand of NZ_JBVHGJ010000012.1, from coordinate 35,730 downwards.
GGCCATGTCGCCCGCCTCCGGGCAGGCCGCCGAGGACACCGGCGCCATGGCCGCCGTCCTCGCCCCCGAGGAGCGCGTCGCCGAACTCCTCGCGGAGCGCGAGGGCCTGCGCGTCTGCAACCGCAACGCACCCGACCAGATCGTGATCGGCGGCGCGACCGCCGAGGTCGACCGCCTGGTCGAGGCCGCGGGCCTCGCCGGGGTGCGGGCCCGGCGGCTGCCGGTCTCCGCGGCCTTCCACACCCCCTTCGTCGCCCATGCCGTGGACGACTTCCGGGCCGTCGTCGACACCGTCGACATCGGCGTGCCGCGCGGGCGGGTCTACGCGAACAGCCCCGGCGCCGTCTACGGCACGGATCCCGCCGGCAACCGTCGTGTCCTCGCCGAACAGCTCATCAACCCGGTGGAGTTCGCGACGCGCGTCGAGGAGATGTACGCCGACGGGTTCCGGGTCTTCGTCGAGTTCGGCCCCCAGTCCGTCCTCACGGGGCTGGTCGGCCGCATTCTGGGCGACCGCCCGCACAGCGCGATCGCCCTCGACGGGGGGCCGGGCAAGGACGCCGACCTCACCCTGAAGCAGTCCGTGGCGCGGCTCGCGGTGCTCGGTCTCCCGGTCGCCGTCACCGACCGGTATGCCGCCGCCGTGGAGGAGCCCGTCCCCACCAAGGGCATGTCGCTGATGCTGAACGGCATCAACTACGTGTCCCCGGAGCGCCGGGCCGCGTACCAGGACGCCCTGTCCAACGGCTACCGGGTGCCCGCGGCGCTCGCACCGGCCGTGGCCGCCGCGCCGGCTTCGGCCGTCGTGCCGGTGGCCGCCGCGCCCGCCGTCGTACCTGCGGCGCGCGGAGCGGAGCAGGCGGTCGTACGCACGGAACTCCCGGCTCCGAGCCTCCCGCAGGCCGCCCCCGTACGGGCCACGGAGCAGCCCCTCCCCGAACCGACCCGGGCCGTCCCGACGGTCACCGGTACCGCAGCGGGGGACGTCCGGATCCCTCTGGACACCCAACCCCCTGCTCAGGAGAACGAGCACATGCCCAGTGATCGCTTCACCGAACTCCTCTCGGATCACCTCTCCCTCCACGACGAGTACCTCAACGGTCAGCTGCAGAGCGTCGAGCGCCTCACCCACATCCTGGAACGGGCAGCCGATCAGGGGCAGCTGGACCAGGTCATGCCGGGTGTGAGCTCCGTCAAGGAGCACGGCCTCGCGATCGGGCGCACCCACGCGCACGCCAACGACGTGCTGCGACAGCTGGCCCAGCTGGAGATGGGCGGTGCCGCCACCGCGGCCCCCGCGCGCTCCGCCCCCGCGCCGTCCGTTCCCGCGCCGAGGCCCGCCGTCCAGGCGCCGGCGCTGCCGGAGCCCCCGGTCGTCCCGGCGCTGCCCCCGGGCTGGACCCCGCCCGTACCGGTCGGGGCTCCGGCCCCGGAGGCCGCCCCGGCCCCGGAGGCCGCCCCGGCCCAGGAGCCCGTTTCCGCTCCTGAGCCTGCCCCTGCTGCTGCGTCTGCTGGTGTGGACGTGGAGACGGTGCGGTCGGTGTTGTTGGAGGTGGTGGCGCAGAAGACGGGTTATCCGGCGGAGATGCTGGAGCTCGACA
>NZ_JBVHGJ010000012.1:0-34033 GCF_055561875.1 Streptomyces sp. NPDC022552 | reverse complement strand
CATGGGTGTGGAGTCGGATCTGGGGATTGATTCGATCAAGCGTGTCGAGATCATGGGGGTGATTCAGGAGCGGTTCGGTGTGGTGTCGTCGGCCGGCCCCGAACAGCTCGCGGAGCTGCGTACCCTCGGCGACATCGTCGACTTCGTCGCCGGTCCGACAGGGAACCCCGCGACCGGGGCCACGCCTGCCGCGACCTCCGCGGACCCGGCTCCCGCCGCCTCCCCGCAGGCGTCCGAGGCCGTCTCGCCCATCGGCCGCGCACACGCCGCCCTCGTCACCCTCCCCGCGGCCGACCCGCTGGTCGACACCTCCTCCGCCGACCAGGGCGCCCTCGTCGTGGACGACGGCTCGGAGACGGCCGCGCGGATCGTCGAGCGGCTCACCGCCACCGGCCGCCCGGTGCACGTCCTGCGGCTCCCCGGGGTCCCGGCGCGTCTGTCCGGTGTGCACGACCACGCCCTGACGGGCTGGGGCACCACCGAGCTGGCGGCCGGCGTCGAGGCCGTCTTCACCGCCCGGATCGGCCTCGTCGTCGACGTGACCGCCCGGACCGACAGCGACTGGAACGACGGGGTACGCCGGCTTGCGCACTCCCTCCTGCTCGCACGGCACGTCGTCCGCCCGCTGACCGACATGGCCGCGCACGGCCGCGCCGCGTTCCTCGCCGTGACCCGGCTCGACGGGGCCTTCGGCCTCACCGGCGTCGCCGAGGATGCCGCCCCCGCCGGCGGTGTCGCGGGGCTCGTCAAGACGCTGGCCCTGGAGGCGCCCGAGCTGTTCTGCCGGTCCGTGGACCTCGCGCCCGGCATCGACCCGGCGGACGCGGCCGCCCTGGTGCTCGACGAGGCCGCCGACTCGGCCGTGGAGCCCGTACAGGTCGGCCACGACGGCACCCGCAGGGTCGGGCTCGCGGTGGCCGGCGAGCCGCTCACGGCAGCCGACACCGACGCCGCCCCCCTCACCTCCGACGATCTGCTGGTCGTCACCGGAGGCGCCCGGGGCATCACGGCGGACTGCATCACCGAACTGGCCCGGCGTCACCAGCCGCGCCTCCTGCTCCTCGGCCGGACCCCGCTAGACGACGAACCCGCCTGGGCGCAGGGCCTGCCCGAGGAGAACCTGAAGGCGGCGGCGGCAGCGTCGCTGACCGCGGCGGGCGAGAAGCCGACCCCGCGACGCGTCGGCCAGCTCGCCGCGGCCGTCGCGGGCGCCCGGGAGATCCGCGCGACCCTGGACGCGCTCCGGGCGGCCGGGAGCCGCGCCGACTACCTGCCCGTGGACATCACGGACCAGACCGCGACCGCGGCCGCCCTCGCTCCGTACAAGGACGCGGTCACGGGCGTGGTGCACGGAGCAGGGGTGCTCGCCGACCAGATGATCGCGCAGAAGAAGGCCTCCGAGATCGAGCGGGTCTTCGCGCCCAAGCTGACCGGACTGCGCTCCGTCATGGCGGCCCTCGGCGGTGCCGACCTGCGCCATGTGGTGCTCTTCTCCTCGGTCGCCGGATTCTTCGGCAACCAGGGGCAGTCGGACTACGCGATGGCCAACGAGGTCCTCAACGCCTGGGCCTCCTCCCGGCGGCGGGCGTTCCCGCGGACGCGGGTCACCTCGATCAACTGGGGTGCCTGGGACAGCGGGATGGTCTCCCCGCAGATCAGGAAGGTGTTCGAGGAGCGGGGCATCGCCCTGATCCCGGTCACCGACGGCGCCCGGATGTTCGCCGACCAGTTCGCCCCCGAGCGGGCCGGTGACGTGGTGACCGTGCTCGGCCCGACCACCCCGCTGAGCTCCCGGGACCGCTCCGGCGCGACCGCGGGCGGCACGGTGACCCGGGGCCTGACGGACCTCGCCGGTTCCTCGCTCGTCACCGACCACGTCATCGACGCGACGCCGGTCCTCCCCGCCGTCGTGGCGATGGGCTGGGCGCTCGGCGCGGTCGAGCACGCCGACGGGCGACGGGCCGTGCGGCTGCGCGACTTCGCCGTCCACCGGGGCATCGTCTTCGACGGAACCCAGCCCGCCGAGTGCCGGCTGGTGATGACCCCGGTCGAGGGCGACGGGAGCGGCGACGTCAAGGTCGCGGTCCAGTCACTGGCCGACGGCACCGTACGACCGCACTACGCGGCCACGGTCGTCGCGGGCGCGCTCCCGCCGGCCGCGCCGGTGACGGGACTTCCCGCGCCGGGCGCAGGCACCGGGGCCGCCGGGCTCTACACCGACGGCACGCTCTTCCACGGACCGGCTCTGCGCGGTCTGCGCCGGATCCTCGCCGACGCCGAGTCCCGCCTGGTGCTGGAGTGCGAGGCCGTACGGACGGACACCGACAGCGGTTCGTCCGACTGGTTCGAGGCCGGCTCCGCGGACCTGCTGCTCCAGGCCGCGCTCGTCTGGGTGCGCCGGTTCCGCGGCACCGCCGGACTGCCGCTCGCGGTGGGCGGGGTCGAACTGTACGGCCCGCTGACGGCCGGTGAGGTGTTCTTCATCGTGGTGGAGCCGGCGGAGTCCGCGGGCCAGGGCGGCCCCGACTCCCGACTGGACATCACCGCCTGCACCTCCGACGGACAGGTCAGGGCCAGGTTCACCGCCGTCTCCGTCGTCTCGGCCCCGCAGTTGGCGGCCAAGTTCACGGGCTGACGGTATCCGCACCGGAAGCAGTGAGCGGGCGGCGGCTTGCCGCCGCCCGCCCCACAGGATCTCCCGCTTGGGAAGGAACCTCACCCAGTTATGAGCAGATACGCGATCGTCGGCATCTCCTGCCTGTTCCCCGGAGCGCGAACGCCCGAAGAGTTCCGGCAGAACCTCCGCGGTGGCACGGACAGCCGTCGGGAAGGAGGCGCAGAGGTCTTCGGTGCCGAACCGGACGAGCGTGACCTCGACCCCCGGCACCGCATCGTGTCCCGCCGGGGCGGGTTCATCACCGGCTTCGAGTTCGACCCCACCGGCTACCGCATCGACCCCGACCGGCTCGCCGGACTCGACCGGCTCTTCCACTGGTCGCTGTACGCCGCCAGGGAGGCCCTGCGGGACTGCGGCGCCGCCGACAGGCCCGAACTGCTCGCCAGGACCGGCCTGGTCATGGGGAACTACTCGTTCCCCACCACGACATCGGCGAAGGTGAGCGTCCCCCTCGCGCAGGAGGCCGTGCTCGCCGGACTGCGCCGCTCCGGTGCGCCCGAACTCGACTCCCTGCCCGGCGCGGTCCCGCTCGTCGACCGCGCCGCGATCGTGCCCGAGAACCTCCGGGTCAGCGGCTCGCCCGCCGCCGTCGCCGCCGGGGCCCTCGGACTCGGCGGCCCCCGCTACTGCCTGGACGCCGCCTGCTCCTCGGCGCTCTACGCACTCAGCCTCGCCTGCGGCCACCTCGACTCCGGCCAGGCGGACCTGGTGCTCGCCGGGGCGGTCTGCGCGCCCGACCCGACCCTGATCCACCTCTCCTTCTCCGATCTGCACGCCTACCCGGAGAACGGATTCAGCCAGCCCTTCGACGACCGCTCCGGCGGAATCGTCACCGGCCAGGGCGCGGGCATGGTCGCCGTCAAGCGGCTCGAGGACGCCGTTCGCGACAACGACCGCGTGTACGCCGTGGTCGACGGCATCGGCCTCTCCAACGACGGCGCCGGACGGCACCCGTTGGTCCCCCGCAAGAGCGGACAGCTGGACGCCCTCGCCCGCGCCTACGCCGACGCCGGCGTGGACCCCGCGACCGTCGACTACCTGGAGTGCCACGCCACCGGCACCCCGGTCGGGGACACGACCGAGGCGGAGTCGGTCGCCGAGTTCTTCGGCGCCCACGGTGACGTACCCCTGCTCGGGTCGGTGAAGGGCAACATCGGCCATCTGCTGACCGTCGGCGGTCTGAGCAGTCTCCTCAAGGTCGTCCTGGCCATGGAGGACGGCGTGATCCCGCCGACCATCGGGGTGGACCGGCCGGTCACCTCGCCCGACGAGAAGGTCGGCGCCGCGACGCTCGTCCGCACCGCCCGCCCCTGGCCGAAGACCCCGGGACCCCGCCGCGCCGCCGTCTCCGCCTTCGGATTCGGCGGTACGAACGCACACGTGGTGCTCTCGGCGGCGCAGGACGTCCCGGAGAGCCGGGACCAGGAGGCGCCCGCCCCGGACACCGCGTCCGCCTCCGGCACCGCGTCCGCCTCCGGCACCGCGTCCGGCACCCGTGAGCGGTCCTCGGGCCTGCCCGCGCTCGATGTCATCGGCCTCGGCGCGCACTTCGGCTCGCTCGACTCGCTGGACGCCTTCGAGCAGGCCGTGTACGAGGGCGGGCACGACCTGCGGCCGCTGCCCGAGCGGCGCTGGCGGGGCCTCGACCGTACCGACGGCGGCACGCTCGAAGCGGCCGGGCTCACCGGACCGCCCCACGGGGCCTTCGTCGACGGCGTCGAGGTCGACCCCGCCGACCTGCGCGTCCCACCCGCGGACCTGCGCATCTACAACCCGCAGCACGCCCTGATGACCAGGGTCGCCGACGAGGCGCTGCGCGACGCCGGGTACCGGCTCGACACCGGCAGCCGCGACACCCCCGACGCCCGCCGCATCGCGGTCGTCGTCGTCACCGAGATCGAGCCGTACTCGCACGCCAGGCTGAGCCGGTACGGACTCGGGTCCTTCCTGCGCGGCGAACTCGACAAGGCCGGGGTGAAGCTGACCGAGGAGCAGCGGGCCGCCCTCAACGAGGTCGCCCGCGACGCCGTCGTCGACCCCATCGGGGCCAACGAGGTGCTCAGCTACATCGGCAACGTGATGGCCGGCCGGATCTCCTCCCGCTGGAACCTCACCGGCCCCTCCTTCACGCTCTCCGCGGAGGGCGCCGGCACCGCCGAGGCCCTGGACGTCGCCCGGCTGCTTCTGCTCGACCCGGACCTGGAAGCCGTACTGATCGGCGGCGTCGACATGGCGGGCGCGGCCGAGAACCTGCTCGCCCAGCCCGCTCCCGGCACCGAGCCGGGCCTCACCTTCAACGAGGGCGCGCGCGGCCGCCGGACCGGCGAGGGCGCCGGCGCCCTGGTCGTCACCCGCCCCGACGCGGCACCCGGCCGGGTGCACGCCCGGATCGACGCGGTGGCCGTGCGCTACGCGAACGCCGCCGACGGCTCGCTGACGCCGGTCTCCGGCCCCGCGCTCGCCGAGGCCGCGCGGGCGGCGCTCGACGCCGCCGGGATCGCCGCCTCCGAGGTGGACTATCTGGAGGCCCACGCGGGCGGCACGGAGTCGGCCGACCGGGCCGAGATCGCCGCCCTCGCCGAGGTGTACCCGGCCGGCGGCGCCACCGTCCTCGGCAGCGTCAAGGCGCAGATCGGCGACGCCGGCTGCGCGGCCGGGATCGCCGCCCTGATCAAGGCCGTCGTGTGCCTGCGGCACGCCTATCTGCCCGGCACCCGGGGCTGGCGCCGCCCCGCCGACGACCTCGCCGAGGCCTTCGCCGCCTCCGCCTTCCAGGTGCCGGAGACCTCCTTCCCCTGGCTCCGGGAGCGCCCGGACGCCCGTCGGCACGCGAGCGTCAGCATGCTCGGCGCGAGCGGCTCGCACGCCCATCTGGTGCTGTCGTCCGTGCCGTCCGCCGACCGGCCCCGGCCCACGGCCGACTGGGCGCGGGCCCGGGGTCCGCTCCTGCTGCCCCTCGGAGCCGACACCGTCGACGCCCTGGTGGCCGAGGTCCGCCGCCATGGTGCCCTCCTCGCGGACGGAGCCGACCCGTCCGCGCTCGCGCGCGAGGCGGCACGCGGCCTCGACGGAAGGCGGCTGCGCGTCGTCCTCGTCGGCCGGGACCGGGAGGCGCTGGTCCGGCAAACGGAGCTCGCGGCACGGGACCTGCCCGAGGCGCACGCCGCCGGAACGGACTGGAACACCCCCGCGGGATCGTTCTTCACCCCGCGCCCGATCGGCCCCGAGGGGCGGGTGGCCCTGGTCTACCCGGGGGCGTTCAACACCTACCCGGGCCTCGGCAGGGGCCTGTTCAGGACCTTCCCCGGCCTGCTCGACAGCTACGAGCGGCAGGCCGCCCAGCCGGCCCGCATGCTGCGCTCGGCCCAGCTCTACCCCCGGGGGATCGAGACGCCGGACCGTCGCGAGATGATGCGGAGGGAGGAGCGTCTCGCCGACGACATCCCGTTCATGCTCGCCACCGGGACCAGCTTCGCGATCCTCTACACCGAGCTGATCCGCGAGATCCTCGGGATCACCGCGCACGGAGGCTTCGGCTACTGCCTCGGCGAGGCGAGCATGCTCTTCGCCACCGGGGGATGGGACGCCGGCAGCCGCTCGGACGCGCTGATCACCGAGAGCCCCGTCTTCCAGGACCGGCTGTGCGGGCCCCGGCGCACCGTGCGCGAGCTGTGGAAGCTGCCCCCGGAGACGCCCGACGGCGACGTGTGGTCCACCCATGTGCTGCTCTCGCCCGCCGAGCCGGTCACCGAGGCGCTCACGCGCTACGACCGGGTCCACATCACCCACGTCAACACCCCGAACGAGCTGGTGATCGGCGGAGACCCCGAGCAGTGCCGGGCGCTCATCCGCGAACTGGGCTGCCCCGCCGCCCGCTCGCCCGCCAACGTGGTCATGCACTGCCCGGTCGTGGACACCGAGTTCGACGGCCTGGCCCGGCTGAACGACTATCCGACGGGCTCCTTCGGCGCCCTGGAACTCCTCAGCGCCTACGACTACGACGTGCTGCCCGCCGAGCGGCTCGCCGACTCCCCGCAGCGCATCGCGCAGACCCTGCGCTCCACGATCGACTTCCCGCGCCTGATACGGGGGGCGTACGACCGCGGCTACCGCTACTTCATCGAGGCGGGGCCGGGCGCCACCTGCACCCGCTGGATCCGCGACACGCTGGGGGACGCGCCGCACGTCGCCGCCTGCGTCGACCGCCGGGGCGCGAGCCCCGCCACCAGCCTCGCCCACCTGGCGGCCCGGCTCGTCGGACACGGTCTCCCGGTCGACCTCACGGTGCTGTGGGGCGACGAACCGGAGGCCGCGCAGGGCGTATCCGCGCCGTCCGCCCGCCGCCTTCCGGCGGTACGCGTCGGCGGTGGCGAGCCGATCCCGGACCGCGTCGCCCGTGAGGCCGCCAGGACCCTGACCGCCGTACGGTCCCGCCCCGCCGCCATCGACCCGCCCGCTCCGCCGGAGGTGCCCGCCGTCATGTCCGCCGCTCTGCCTGCCGCCATGCCCGCCGACCCCACGCTGGAGTCGCCGGAGGCCATCACGTTCGACGGCGGCCCGGTCACCGCCGTCACGTGGGCAGGCGCCGCCCCCGCGACCCCGGCACCGGCGGGTGCCGCCGCCCCTGCACCCGTACCGGCGCACGTCCCTGCGCAGACCTCGGCTCCGGGCGCGGCCCCCGCTCCGGTGGCCGCGCCCGTACCCACGGCTGCCGCCGGCACGCCCGCCGCCGACCTGGTGCGCGACCTGCGCCGCGAGATCGTCGCCGCGCACGGTGTCGTGATGGAGACCCACCGGGTCCTCCAGGCGGCCACGCTGGACCGTACCGCCGCCCTCCTGGACACCCACGCTCCCGCTCCCGCCGCCGCGCCGATGCCGGCGTCGCCCGCGCCGGTCGTCCCGGCCCTGCCCGCCGTCCCGGCGCCCGCGCCGCTCCCGCCGGCCCCGGTGCGCGCAGCCGCACCCGCCCCGGTCCCGGCCGCGCCCGCGGTGCCCTTCACCCCGGCACCGGCCCCCGCCCCCCAGCCCCGTGACCGCGGCGGTGTCGTCTTCGACGAGGCGGACCTGCTGGAGTTCGCGACCGGTTCGGTGGCGAAGGCCTTCGGCCGCCCCGAGTTCGCCGAGATCGACGCGTTCCGGGCCCGCGTGCGGCTGCCCGCGCCTCCGTACCACTTCGTCACTCGCGTCACCGCGCTCGAGGCCCGCCCCGGGGTCCTCGAACCGGCCCGTATCACCACCGAGTACGACGTCCCCGAGGACGCCTGGTACGCCGTCGACGGCGGTGTCCCGCCGGCGGTGACCGTCGAGGCCGGCCAGTGCGACCTGCTGCTCGTCAGCTTCCTCGGCATCGACTTCCGCAACAAGGGCGACCGTGTCTACCGACTGCTCGACAGCTCGCTGATCTTCCACGGCGGGCTGCCCCGCACCGGGCAGACGCTCCGATACGACATCTCCATCGACCGCTTCGTCCACCAGGGCGACACCACGGTCTTCTTCTTCAGCTACCTCTGTTACGCAGACGGCGAGCTGATCCTCGAACTCAAGGACGGCTGCGCCGGATTCTTCAGCCAGGCCGAGCTCGACACCCCGCTCGGCATCGTCATGACCGACGCGGAGCGGGCCCGCCGTGCCGCGCTGCCCCGGGGCACCTTCAAGCCGCTCGCCCGCGCCCGCAAGGACCGGCTCGACGCCGCCGACCTGGAACTGCTCGCCCAGGGCCGTCCCGGGGACGTCTTCGGCCCCGACCATGCCCAGGATCCGGGCCTCAACCCGGCGCTGCGCCTTCCCGGTTCGATGCTCCGCATGATCGACGAGGTCACCGTGGACCGCACCGGCGGACCGCGCGGCCTCGGCAGGATCGGCGCCGTCAAGCACCTGGAGCCGGACGCCTGGTACTTCACCTGCCACTTCCCGGACGACCCGGTGCTCGCCGGCTCGCTGATCGCGGAGGGAGCCGTCCAGCTCCTCCAGGTCTATCTGCTGCACCAGGGCATGCACCTGACGCTCCCCGACGCCCGGTTCCAGACGGTCACCGACCGTCAGATCGACGTCAAGGTGCGCGGCCAGGTCACCCCGCGGGACCGCGAGATCCGCCACGAGCTGGAGATCACCGAGCTGACCCTGCTGCCGCGGCCGACCGTGGTGGCCGACGTCCTGGTGTACCTCGGCGACAAGCCGGTCGTCCGGATGGAGAACCTCGGCCTCCAGATCGTGGAGAAGCCGGGCACGCCCCACCGCCCCGAGACCGGTGGTGTGCCGGCCTTCCTCGGCCGCCGCAACCGCTCCGGCGAACCGGCCATGATCAACGAGCTGCACCTGGCGCACGCCGCCCAGGGCCTCCTCGACATGGCGATGGGCCCCGAGTTCGAGATCTACCGCGAGAGCCGCGCTCCCTACATCCCGAACGGGGACTTCCAGTTCGTCGACCGGGTGATGTCCCTGACCGGCACCCGCGGTGACCTGAGCCCCGGCTCCGAGATGGTCACGGAGTACGACTCCCCGGACGACGCCTGGTACTACCAGGAGAACTCCTCGCCGTACATGCCGAACTGCGTGTACATGGAGTCCTCCCTCCAGGCCGCGATCTTCCTCGGCTACTACCTGGGCGCGACCCTCAGCCGGCCCGAGGAGCAGTACCGCATCCGGAACCTCGACGGCCGGGCCACCCTCGTCCGCGACATCGACCTGCGCGGCAGGACGATCCGTCACCACTCCAAGCTGCTGAGCACGAGCGTCGTCGCCGGGGCCGTGCTGCAGAACTTCAGCTACGAACTGAGCGCCGACGGCGAGGTGTTCTACACCGGCGAGTCGCTCTTCGGGTACTTCAGCGACGCGGCCCTCGCCAACCAGGTGGGCCTCGACAGCGGCACCTACCGTGAGCCCTGGATCGCGACCGAACGGCCCGCGGCCGAGCGGGTGCGCAGGATCGAACTCCCCGACGACGCACCCGCGTTCACCGACCCCTCGGGCGGCGCCCTGCGCCTGCCCGCCGGCCGCTTCCACCTCGTGGACCGTGTCGACCTGGTCGAGGACGGCGGCCGTCACGGCGCCGGATACCTCCACGGTCACCGGAGCATCCGCCCCGACGAGTGGTACTTCGACCGGCACTTCCACCGCGACCCCGTGATGCCGGGCTCGCTCGGCGTCGAGGCCGTGCTCCAGGCCATGCGCCTCTTCGTGCAGGAGCGGAACCTCGCCGACGGCATGACACGGCCCCGCTTCGCCATGGCCACCGATGTCGAGATGGCGTGGAAGTACCGAGGCCAGATCCTGCGCGAGGACGACGAGCTCTTCTTCGACGTGCACATCAAGGAGGTGCGCAGGGAGGCCGACCGGCTGCTCGTGATCGCCGACGCCGACCTCTGGAAGACGCGCCTGCGCATCTACGAACTCACCGACGTGGCTGTCGAAGTCCGTCCGGAAACGGACTGACCGCATGGACAGCCGAGGAGCCGAATTGTCCACGAGTACCGCACAACACACCGTCCGCTGGTACGGGGAGGGGTATCCGAGTCCCGATCCCGCGGGCATCCACCAGGCACTCAGCCAGTTGGAGCAGCCCTGCTACGTCGTGTCGGGACCGCAGGGCATCGGCGCCGTCGCCGGGGGCACCGCGGTCGCCGGCGGTGACGGCCCCGCCGTACTGGCGGTCGCCCCCGCCCTGTCGCCGCAGCGGCTCGGCTCGGCCGAGTTCCGCGCCGCTCACGGTGTGCGGTACGCCTACATGGCCGGGGCGATGGCCGGCGGCATCGCCTCCGTCGAGCTGGTCGTCGCGCTGGCCCGGCAGGGCTTCCTGGCCTCCTTCGGGGCCGCGGGCCTGCTGCCCGACGCCATCGCGGCGGCGCTGGCCCGCTTCCGCGAGGAGATCCCCGGCCTGCCGTACGCCGTCAACCTGATCCACAGCCCCAGCGAGCAGCGCCTGGAGCGCGACGCCGTCCAGCTCTTCCTGGACCACGGGGTGCGCTGTGTGGAGGCGTCCGCCTATCTGGACCTGACCCCGCACCTGGTCCGCTACCGGCTGGCCGGACTGCGGACCGACGCGTCGGGACGCGTGGTGGCGGAGAACCGGGTCATCGCCAAGATCTCCCGGGGCGAGACCGCCGAGCGCTTCATGCGCCCGGCCCCGGCCGCCCTCGTGGAGAGCCTCCTCGCGGACGGTCTCATCACCGCCGAGCAGGCCCGCCTCGCCCATCTCGTCCCGCTCGCCGACGACATCACGGCGGAGGCCGACTCCGGCGGCCACACCGACCGCCGGCCCCTCCCGGCCCTCCTCCCGGTCATCCTGCGCATCCGCGACACCATCCAGCGGGAGTACCGCTACGCCCGGCCCATCAGGGTCGGCGCGGCCGGCGGGCTCGGCACCCCGGTGGCCGTCGCCGGAGCCTTCGCCATGGGCGCCGCCTATGTCGTCACGGGTTCCGTCAACCAGTCGTGCGTGGAGTCCGGCACGTCCAGGGCGGCCCGTGAGGTCCTCGCCCAGGCCGACATCGCCGACTGCGTGATGGCCCCGGCCGCCGACATGTTCGAGATGGGCGTCGAGCTCCAGGTGCTGCGCCGGGGCTCGATGTTCCCGATGCGCGCCGGGCAGCTCTACCGGCTCTACCAGATGTACGACGGCATCGAGGCGCTGCCCGAGGTGGAGCGCCGGCGCCTGGAGACGCAGACCTTCCAGCGCCCGCTGGAGGACGTCTGGCAGGAGTGCGTGGCGTACTTCAGCCGCCGCGACCCCGACCAGCTGAGCCGGGCCGCCGACAACCCCAAGCGCCGGATGGCCCTGGTCTTCCGCTGGTACCTCGGGATGTCCTCGCGCTGGGCCGTCACGGGCCAGGCCGAACGCAGCGCCGACTTCCAGATCTGGTGCGGCCCCGCGATGGGCAGCTTCAACTCCTGGGTGGCCGGCAGTTATCTGAACACCCCCGGGAACAGGACGGTCGCCGACGTGGCCCATCACCTCGTACGCGGCGCCGCGTACCACACCAGGACAGCCCAGCTGAGGGCGGCGGGGCTCACCCTGCCGTCCACCGCCGAGTACGTGCCTGTGCCCCTGGACACGGCGGGTCCGACGGAGGTGGCCTCATGAGCGGCCTGACACCCGAGGCGGTCGAGGAGCTCCTCGGCGACCCCACCGATCCCGAGAACCCGTACGGGTTCGCCGCCGCCGTGGCCAGGGACGAGGAGGACGCCGCCCCGGACGACCTCTGCCGCAAGCTGGTCTCGGCCGGCTTCCACCTGAACTACCTGCCCGAGGCATGGGGCGGCGAGTTCCGCTCCTTCGACCGGAGCCTCACCCTGGTGCGGGCCGCCGCCCGCCGCGATGTGAACGTCATGCCGGGCACGATGTTCGGCATCATCGCCGCCACCTGCCTCCAGCTCCACGGCGACGAGGAGCAGCGGAGCAGGGCCGCGGAGATCCTCACGAGCGGTGGCACGGTGGCGTTCGCGCTCACCGAGGCCGAGCACGGCAGCGACATCCTCGCCAACGAGGTCCGCCTCGCGCCCGACGGGACCCTGCACGGCGAGAAGTGGATGGTCGGCAACGGCCTGGGCTGCGACGCCGTCTACGTGGTCGCCCGTACCGGGGAGCGGGGGCCGGGCGCCTTCACCGCGTTCCTCCTCGACCTGGACCCGGAGCGGGGCGGTGAGGGCACCGGCCTGGAGCGGCTCCCGGCCGCCCGGACCAACGGCATGCGCGGCATCGACACCGCCCGGCTCCGCTTCACGGGCCTCCCCGTCCCGGAGAGTGCCCAGGTCGGCCGGGTCGGCGAGGGCCTGGAGATGGCGGTCCGCGCCCAGCAGGCCGTGCGGGTCATGAGCATGGCCGGCAGCCTCGGCTGCGTGGACACCGCGGTGCGCCTCACGTTCGACTTCGCCGCCGGCCACCGGGTCGCCGGCACCCCGGTCCTGCGGACCCCGTACGCCCGCAGGGAACTCGCGGCCACCTCGGCCGCGCTCATCGCCGCCGACGCCACGGCCCTGGCCGCCGCCCGGGGCGTGCACGCCGTCCCCGGTGCGTTCAGCGTGTGGGCACTCGCCGCCAAGCACGTGGTGGCCGAGACCGCCGACGCCCTGCTGCGCCGCTGCGCCCGGCTCCTCGCCACCCGTTCCGTCCTGCGCGAAGGCCCGCCCGGCGCCGGTCTGTTCCAGAAGCTCCAGCGGGACAGCGCCGTGATCCGCGTCATCGACTCCGGGCCGATGGCCAACCTCCGTTCGTACGCGGGTCAGTTGCCCGGCCTGCTCGACGGAACCCGTACGGCCCCGGCCGGTCTTCTGGACGGTGCCTTCCGGCTGGACGAGGAGCCCCCGCCGTACGACCCGACCGGGCTCGACCTCGTCGTCCGCGGAGCCGATCCGGTGCTCGCCGAACTTCCCGCGCACGTAAGGGAGTTCACGGACACCCCGGAAGCGGCGGCCGACCCGTTCACCAGGTCGTGCGTCGCCCGGCTCGCCGACGCCGTGGACGGGCTGCCCGCCCTGGCCGCCGCGGCCCGCGTGCGCGGCGCCGACCCGAACGCCCTGGTGGACCTCGCCGAACGCCACGCCTGGCTGCACGGCGCCGCGGCCTGCCTCCACCTGTGGCGCCACAACCGCCACCTCTCGCTCTACGGGACCGCGCCGGGCTCCACCGGCTGGCTCGGCGCGGCCCTCGCGCATCTGCTCGCCCAGGCCGACGGCGCGGGCGTCCTGCGCCACGCCGAGGGCCTGTACCCCGCCCTGGACGCCGTCGAGGCGCTCTGGGAGGGGAACCGGATGCTGACCGCCCTGCCCGTCCGGCTCGCTCCCACCACCGCACACCCGACACCGATGGAGGACGACTGATGTCCCAGGCCGAGTTGATCGAGCTCGCCGAGCGGCTCGAAACCTATCTGGGCGATCCGCACGACCCCGCGAGCCGGATGTCCTTCGCGACCGTGCTCGACCACGACGAGCGCGACGCCTTCCCGTACGCCTTGATCGGCATGCTGCGCCGCTGGGGGTTCCTCGACTACGGCCTGCCGGCCGAGCAGGGCGGCAAGGCGGGCAGCCCCGAGACCGGGTTCGTCCTCATGCGGCTCGTCGCCCGCCGCGACGGCGCGACGGCCATCGCCGCCGGTCTCTCCCAGGCGGCCTTCGCGCCGGTGTGGATCGGCGGCACCGACGAGCAGAAGCGCCGCCAGATCGAGGACATCCACCAGGGTGTCTCCCTCGCCTGGGGGCTCTCCGAGGCCGCCCACGGCAGCGACCTTCTCGGCAACGAGGTCGTCGCCGAGAAGGTACCCGGCGGCTACCGGCTCACCGGCGAGAAGTGGCCCATCGGCAATGCCACCTTCGCGGACCGGATGGTCGTCTTCGCCCGCACCGGCACCCGACGGGGCCCCGGTGACTTCTCCATCCTCGTCGTCGACAAGTGGACCGCCGAGGCCGAGACCGTCCGCGAGACGCCCCTGCTCAAACTCCACGGCGTCCGCCCCCTGGACCTCAGCGGGCTGCGCTTCGACGGCGTCTTCGTCCCCGACGACCTCCTCATCGGAGCCGAGGGCCAGGGCCTCGAGATCGCCCTCAAGACCAGCCAGACCGCCCGCCTCGTCATCCTCAGCCTGGCCCTGTCCAGCGTGGACACCTCGCTGCGCACTGCCCTGGAGTTCGCCCAGGGCCGGGTGCTCTTCGACCGCCCGATCGTCGAGGTCCCGTACACCGGCACCCAGCTGGCGGAGTCCTTCGCCGACCTCATGGCGGCCGACGCCATGTGCCTGGGCGCCGTCCGCAGTGTCCAGGCCTCCCCGAACCAGGTCAGCGTCTGGTCCTCCGCGGCCAAGTACCTGGTGCCGACCCTCCTCGAAGGGGCTCTCTCCCGGCTCAACGTGGTGCTCGGCGCCCGGGTGTTCCTCCGCGAGGACCCCCGCTACGGCATGCACCAGAAGATGCTCCGCGACATTCTCGTGACCAACATGGCCGACGGGAACACCGTCGTGAACCTGCGCAACATCGGACACGAGCTGGACTCGCTCCTGAAGAAGGCCCGCACCGCCGGCCCGGAGGAGCGGGAAGAGGCCGCCGGCCGTGCCGCCGTGCTCTTCGACATGGACGCGGAACTCGGGCCGTACCGGCCGTGGGAGCAGGAACTGTCCAGCCGGGGCCGCGACGACGCGATCCTGGCGGCGGCCGACGGCCTGGAGCGGCTGCGCGCCCTCGCGGACGACGCGGGCGACAAGGACAAGGACCGGCTGCTGCTCGCCGCCGACATCGCCGGAGAACTCCTCGGCAGGCTCGGCCCGCTGGAGGAGCGCGCCACCGCGCTGCGGCAGGAGCTCGGCCGCGGCTACGCCCAGTCGGCCGAACTCTTCGAGCTGGCCAAGGAGTACTGCGTCGTCCACGCCGCGAGCGCCTCGGTGCTCACGTACGTCCACTCGCAGGGCTGCATGGCCGAGCCCCTGCCCAGCGCCGCGGTGCTCCTGCTCCAACTGGAGCGGCTGCGCAAGCAGTTCCACCCGTACGAGCCCTACCGCGACCCGTCCGCCGTCGACGAGGTCCTCGCCGTCCTCACCCGCATGCACGCAGAGAACCGCCTCCTGTCGCACTGGCCGATCACCCTGGCCGGAGCGGCGGAGGAGGCGGAGCAGGCGCGGCAGTCGGAGTCCACGGCCCCGGAGGGGAGCCCCGCGTGAACCAAGGCCCGGACGGGCCCGTCCCCGCGGACGGGCCCGTGACGGACCTGTGGACGCTCTCCGAACGGCTCGTGCCGGACCTCGCGGCCCGCGTCGGCGGCGAGACGGCGGCCCTGACCCCGGACGAGCGCGCCCGCCACGCACGGCGGCGCTCGCCCGGGGCGCGCCGCCGCTTCCTCGGCGGCCGGCTGCTCCGCCGGCTCGCGCTCAGCGCCCGCACCGGACTGCCACCGGAGAGCTGGCACTTCACCGAGAGCGTCCACGGGCGCCCGGAGCTCTTCCCCGGCCACCGCGGCCTGCGCTTCAACGTGTCGCACACCGACGGCCTGATCGCCTGTGTCGTCACCGAGGGATACGCGTCCGGAGTGGACGTGGAGCGGGTCCCGTTCGACGACGAGACGGTCCGGCTGCTGGCCACCCGGTTCGACGAGGCTCAGCGGGCCGTCATCGCGGACGCCCCGGACCCGGCCGCCGCCCTGCAGGAGATGTGGGTACTCAGCGAGGCCTACCTCAAAGGGCTCGGCATCGGCCTCGTACAGGGCCTGGGGGAGCTGCGGTTCACCCGGCGCCCCGGGTCCACCGAAGTGACCGTCGCCGACGGACGCCGCCCCGGCACGTGCCGTCGCTGGCGGCTCGACCTGACCGGCCACGGCACCGGTCATCTGCTCGCCGTGGCGGTCGCCGACGGGGGAGCGGGCCGGCTGCGCCGCCACGACCTCGTCGAACCCGCCGACCTCGTCCGCCCGGACGTGCCGCCGACCGACCTGTGGCCTTCGACCGGCCCGTGGCCTTCGACCGGTCCGTGGCCTTCGCCCGGCCACCGTGCCGCCTCCTCCCCCTGACCCTTCGAGCCCGTCTTCCGTTGCCCCGCCCCTCTTGTGATCTGGAAGGACCCACCATGCCCGAGAACGACTCGCCACGCGTCGCCGTCATCGGCGCCGGCCCCGCCGGGATCTCCGCGGCCTACCGACTGCGCGACCGCGCCCGGATCACGGTCTTCGAGCGCGAGCCCCGGCCCGGCGGCCACGCCAACACGGTGGAGGTCGAGGAGGACGGCCGTGTCATCGGCCTCGACACGGCGTTCATCGTGTTCAACCCGCGGTTCTACCCGCGCCTGTGCGCCTTCTTCGGCGAGCTGGGCGTGGAGGCCGTGCCCCACCCGGGCGGCTTCGAGTTCTTCGACCTCGACAGCGGCCTGGAGTTCGGCACCGAGGAGATGGAACTGGACGAGGCCTCGATCGAGGCGCGCTACGCCGCCGCGTACCCGGAGTTCCCCGACGTCTGGCGGGAGGTGCGGCGCTTCCACGCGGAGAGCCGCCGGGACTTCTCGCGGGGCCGCGCCGACATGTCGCTGGGGGAGTACCTGGACCGCAACGGCTACAGCACCGCGTTCCGTCACTCGTACCTGATCATGCTCTGCTCCGCGGTCTGGTCGGTCCCGGCCGAGCTGATCTGGGAGATGCCCGCCGCCACCGTCATCGCCTTCTTCGTCGGGCACGACGAGGGCGGCCTCGGCGGCCGCCGGGTCGACTGGCGGACCGTGGGCGGCGGCTCCATCTCGTACGTCCGCAAGGCCCTCGCCGCGATCGGTCCCGACCTGCGGATCTCGGAGCCGGCCGTCCGGGTGCGCCAGGAGGAGGACGGTGTCGTCGTCACCACGGCGAACGGTGCCGCCACGTTCGACTACGTGGTCCTCGCCACCCACGCCGACGAGGCGTTCGCGCTGCTCGAGAACCCGACCGACGCGCAGCGGGCGGCCGTCGAGGGCGTGCGCTACAGCGCGTCGCGCGTGGTGCTGCACCGGGACGCCTCGCTGATGCCCAGTGACCACGAGCGCTGGGGGGCCTGGAACTACGGCAAGAAGACGGTCGACGGGGAGACCCGCTGCTTCGTCACGTACTACCTCAACCGGCTGCAGGACTTCACCGCGAGCCAGGACTACTTCGTCACCCTCGACCCGCCGCGTCCGCCGGCCGAGGACCTCGTCATCGCCTCGTTCGACTACACCCACCCGGTGATCGACATGGCGCTGCGCGAGCGGCAGTCCGTGATCCACGCGGCCAACGAGGGCACTCGCGTGAAGCTGTGCGGGTCCTACTTCCACTCCAAGGAGCTGGGCCCCGACCTGATCGGCTCGCACGAGGCGGCCTTCTCGGCCGGGGCGGAGGCGGCGGCCAGGATTCTGGACGAGCTGTCCTGACGGCCCGTCGGGTCAGTCCCCCTGCGGCTTCCCTTTCGGCTTTCCCCTCGGCGCGCTCCGCGGCTTGCCGCCGCGAGCCGCCGGCGCCTCCCGCGCCTCCCGCGCCTCCTCCGCCGCATCGGCGCCGTCCGTCTCGTCGGCACCGTCGGCGTGGCCGCCGAACAGGCGGGCGGACTTGTCCTCCTGGGCGAGCCGGCGGAGCGCGAGGAGCGCCGGCTCCAGGAGAACCGACACCAGCACGGCACGTTCGGCCTGCTCCAGCAGGCCGACCGTGCCGTGCATCTGTTTGATGTCCAACTCGGAGGTCCGGTCGGCCAGTTCGGCGTACGGCAGCAGGGTCTGCCAGTCGATGTCGGAGCCGAGGCCGCTCAGTGCGTCCAGCACCTCGCCGAGCGTGTGGATGGCGGCCGTGTGGTTCGCGACGTCCCACCCCATCTCGGAGACGAGTCTGCGCGCGTCCACGACTCCCTCGGTCTCCCGCTCCGCCGCCTCCGCCTCCTGCTCCTGCTTCTTCTTCAGGGCGGCCGGCCGGGCCTCGGTCACGATCCCGAGGATCTGGTGCAGGTCGCCCTCCTCGGTGATGGCGCCCAGGATCTCGCGGACCGAGTTGACCGGCAGCTTGCGCACCCCGATCAGGACGCGGATCAACCGGAGCCGGTGGAGGTGGTCCTCGCCGTAGGAGGCCTGGTTGGCCGCAGTAGCGCGCCCGGGGGGAAGCAGTCCGTCGCGCAGGTAGTACTTGATCGCGGGGATGGAGACCCCGCTGCGACGGCTGAGTTCCGAAATCTTCATCGTGCTCCCACTCACTGGATAACGGATGGCGCTACTGTCTATTATTGTAGTCGTTGGCCTCTTCAGGAAGGTGGGCGCCGTCATGCCGACTCTCGGCTGGATCACCCCGAACCCTGCACCGCCCCGCACGAACGCGTACGTCATGGCTTCCCGCTTCGAGGTGAAGAGCCTGGCCGATGTCCCGACGTTTCTCCTCAAGTCGCTGAGCTCCTGGAGCCAGGTCAAGACCGCTCCCGGGGCCTATGGCGCCTCGCTGATCGCACAGCCCCTCAAGCGGACGTTCTGGACGCTGTCCGCATGGGAGGACCGCGACGCGCTGTACGCCTACGCGAAGTCCGACCCGCACGGTGCGGCGATGCGTGCCATGGCGCCCAAGATGAAGTCGTCGACCTTCGTCTTCTGGGAGGTGGAGACCGCGTCGCTGCCGATCGACTGGGACGACGCGAAGCGCCGCCTCGCCGAGAAGGCGCGCCAGGACGCCGCCCGCGGCGGCGGCCACCGGGCCTGACGGCGCCGGGCCGCACGCCCTCTGTCCGGCCGGGCTCACCGCCCCCTTGTCCGGCCGGGGGCTCACCACCCCCGGAGTCCCCGGCCCTCCCTCCCCCACCCCCGAGCCGCGCTCCGCCGGGACGCTGTTCGTCCCCCGTCGGTGCTCCCGGCGGAGCGCGCCCCACTGCTCGCTCTTTCTTCGTTCGACCCCCCTGCGTGTTCGATCCCGGTGTCCGCCGGATGGAGGCAATTGTCATGAGCACAATCAGAAGTGGCGAGGGTGGCGGGACGGCACGGCCCCCCGCCCCCGACGCACGGCAGGGCCGTTTCCCCCTGTGGGTGACGATCCTCGCGTGCAGCCTGCCCATGTTCATGGTGGCGCTGGACAACCTCGTCGTGTCCACGGCCTTGCGCTCCATGGCCGCGGACCTCCAGGCCTCCACCACGGACCTGCAGTGGTTCGTCAACGCGTACGTGCTCAGCTTCGCCTGTCTGCTGCTGACCGGCGCGGCCCTGGGGGACCGGTTCGGCCGGCGCCGCGTCTTCGTCCTCGGCATCGCCCTCTTCACCCTCGCGTCCATCGGCTGCGGCCTCGCCGACAGCAGCGGTCAGCTCATCGTGATGCGCGCGCTCCAGGGTCTCGGCGCCGCGGCCGTCATGCCGCTCTCCCTGACGCTGCTGGCCGAGGAAGTGCCCGACCGGAAGCGCAACCTCGCCCTCGGCCTGTGGTCGGCCGTCAGCGGCATGGCCGTGGCCCTCGGCCCGGTCGTGGGCGGCGCGGTCGTGGACGGACTCGACTGGCAGTGGATCTTCTGGATCAACGTCCCGGTCTGTGTCGTCGCCATTCCACTGGTCTTCGCCGTCCTGAGCGAGAGCTCCGTGCCCGCGTCCCGGCTCGACCTGCCCGGCATGCTCCTCGTGACGGCCGGACTCGTCTCCCTCGTCTGGGCGATCGTCAACGGCGAGTCGGAGGGCTGGAGTTCCGGCCTCATCATCGCGGCCTTCGTGGCCGGCGCCGTGCTGCTGGTCCTCTTCGTCCTCTGGGAGCGACGCGCCCGGCAGCCGCTGCTGCCGCTGTCCTTCTACCGCAAGCGGGCCTTCGTCTTCTCCAACCTGGTCTCCGCCAGCATGTACTTCGGCGTTTTCGGGTCAATCTTCCTGCTGGCCCAGTTCTTCCAGATGGCGCCCGTCCGGACCCCGCTGGAGGCCGGTGTGCTCACCCTGGCCTGGACCCTGATGCCGATGTTCGTGGCGCCGGTGGCCGGTGCGCTGACCGACCGTCTGGGCGGCGGCCGGCTGATGGCGGCGGGCCTCCTCCTCCAGGGGATCGGCCTCGCCTGGATCGACCTGGTCGCCACCTCGGACACCCCGTACTCCCGCATGGTGGGTGCCATGATCGTCGCCGGTATCGGCATGGGTCTCGTCTTCGCCCCGACCGCCGCGGTCGTGCTGGCCTCGGTGGGACCGCAGAACCGCGGCAAGGCGTCCGGCGCCAACAACACCGTCCGGGAGATCGGCGGCGCCCTCGGCACCGCCATCCTCAGCAGCGTCTTCATCCACTACGGAAGCGACCGCACCGCCGAGGAATTCGTCGACGGCATGCGCCCCGCGATCTGGATCGGCGTGGCCGTCGTCCTGCTGGGAGCGCTCTGTGCCCTCGCCATCCCACGGCACGTCGCCACACCCTCCGGTGAGGAGGACGACCCCGTCGCCGAACGAGAGCGCACCTCGGTAACTCCCTGAGATTTCAGCCGCCGTTCCCGCAGGGAACGGCGGTTCGGTGCTGGAATCCCCCTGCGGGATCTGTGGACCGTGACCATGAGGCAGAGGAAAGAGGACCTGTGATGGGTATGTGGGCGGAACACCGCGACAGAACCGCACGGAACGGCTTCATCCAGGTCATGGCATTGCTGGGAGCGAGTTTCGTCGCCTGGGAGGTGATCGTCTACAGCGCCGTCGGAGGACGCCCGGGGTTAGGCCCCTCGGGCATCGTCCTGCTCCTCGTCGTCGCCCAACTGGCCCTCCAGGCCTGTGTCATCGTGGCGCGGCCCCTGGAGCGCGGCGCCGGCCCGTCCCGCGGGGCGCTCCTCGCCCTCGCCGCCCAGTTCGCCATCGTGCTGCCGGCCACCGAACTCGTCCACGAGGCCTGCGGCATCCTGGCCGGCACGCTCTCCGGCTCGCTGCCGCTCATCCTGCGCGCCCGCTACGCCTGGCCGCTCTTCGGCCTCGTCATCGCGCTGGTGTCGATGCTCTGCACCAGGGATTCCGAATCGCTGTCCCACGCGCTGCCGCACCTGCTGCTCATGGCCGGCGCCATCGTCGTGGTCGGCCTCATGTCGTACACCCTCACCCAGGCCGTCCTGCTCATCCACCGCACCCGCTGCTCCCGCCACAGCATCGCGAAGGCCGTCGTCGAGAGCGAGCAGAACCGCCTCGCGCGCGACCTGCACGATCTCCTCGGGCACACCTTCTCGGCGGTCGCGATGCGCGCCGAGCTGGTGAACCGTACCTTCAAGGTCTCC
This sequence comes from Streptomyces sp. NPDC022552, assembly GCF_055561875.1. Taxonomy (NCBI): domain Bacteria; kingdom Bacillati; phylum Actinomycetota; class Actinomycetes; order Kitasatosporales; family Streptomycetaceae; genus Streptomyces; species Streptomyces sp. NPDC022552. Next base: position 12,712 of record NZ_JBVHGJ010000012.1, on the reverse strand, counting down.
CCCGAACGGGCGGCCACCGAGGCCGAGGAGCTGGTGCGGACCTCCCGGCAGGCCATGGCCGAGTTCCGGATGGCGGTACGCGGATACCAGGGTGTGTCCCTCGCGTGCGAGGTACCGACGGCGGCCGCCCTGCTGCGCGCCATGAACATCGAGGTCACCCTTCGCATCGACGCGCAGCCCGAGGGGGACGACGCCTCCCTCGCCCTCGCCGCCGTCCTGCGCGAATCCGTCACCAACGTGCTGCGCCACAGCAAGGCGACGCACTGCACCATCGCGCTGACGGGCGGGCCCAGGTCCGTACGCCTGGAGGTCACCAACGACGGGGCCTCCGTGTCCGTCTCCCGGCTCGGCGGCACCGGTCCCGACACCGGGGGCGCCGGGCTGGGCAACCTCGGCCAGCGGGTCAGCGTGCTCGGCGGCTCCTTCCGCAGCGAGATCCGTCCCGGCGGCGTCTTCCGGGTGGTGGCGGAGGTCCCGGCCCGGGTGGTGCCCGCCTCGCGCAGCTTCGCCGTCGGCGCGCCGGGCGTTCACGCCCCTGCCACCCGTGGTTCCGACATCCGTCGATGGGCGGCACGGATCGCGGTTCCCGTCGCCGCCGGAAAGTGATCCCGCGGGGCCCACCGCACCGACCCGCGCCGTTCACGCCATGACGCACACGAATGTGCGAAACTCGCCCCCTGGTATGGCCGGGTCGGGGACATCGCGGGGGTGTGTGCGTGATACGTGTGCTCTTGGCAGAGGACGTACAGATGGTGCGAGAGGCCTTGGCCTCTCTCCTCGAACTGGAGGACGACGTTCAGGTCGTCGGGGAGGTCGGCAACGGGGAGGACCTCCTTGCAGTAGCCGAGAAGACGCAGCCCGACATCGCGATCCTGGACGTCAACATGCCCGGTCTCGACGGGCTCACCGGAGCGGAGCGGCTGCGCGAGCAGCTCTCCGGATGCCGGATCCTCGTCCTGACCGTGCTCGACGCGCCGAACGTCGTACGCCGTGCGCAGGACATCCGCGTGGACGGGTACATGGTCAAGAACGCTCCGGCCGAGCAGCTCGTCCACGCCGTCCGACGGGTCATGGCCGGCGAGCGCGTGATCACCCCGGAGCTGGCTCTCGCGGCCTGGGAGGGAGAACCGAGCCCCCTCACCGCCCGCGAGGCCGATGTGCTCCGGCTGGTCGCCGCCGGTGCGGAATCGGCCGAGATCGCCGAGCTGCTCCACCTGTCGCCCGGCACCGTTCGCAACTACATCACGGCCGTCGTCGCCAAGCTGGACGCGCGTAACCGCACCGACGCCGTGCGCATCGCCCGCGACGCGGGGTGGCTCCTCAACAGCTGAAACCGGACGCCCCGAGAGCCCCCGCCCCACCGGAGAAACGGCCGGAGGCGCGCGCGATCGGGGCGTCAGTGGCACGTCAGCGAGTTCTGCGAAGGTACCGGCGCCCAGTTGGACCCACCAGACAGCTCCGTGAGAGGAGCGTTCGCGACGTGCGACGCATCAGTCTCCGACGGCCGGGCGGAACATCCCGCCTGGCCGCGTGCCTCACCGCGGTCGGCGTGGTCGCCGCCCTGCTGACGACTTCGGGAGGCGCCGCCGCGTCCCCCGAGCCCGAGCGGGTGACCACGAAGTTCACCGCCTCCGACGGTGTGACCTACACGGCCACCAACCACATGCTGCCCGCGGCCCAGGGCCGCGGCCGGGAATGGCTCCTGACCTGGGCGGGCTCCGCCGACCCCGCCAAGCCGGACTTCCTCGCGGTGGTCGACGCGACCCGCAACTCGCCGACGTACGGCGAAGTGGTCAACACCGTCACTCTCGGCCCCAACCTCGCCAACGAGGCCCACCACATGCAGTACGTGTGGCACAAGGGTGACCGGCTCTTCGCCGGGGCGCTGCTCCAGGACACGGTCTTCGTCTTCGACACGAGCAAGCTGCCCGCCCTGAGCCTGGCCGGTGTCAACTCGACCGTCGACACGCCGTGCGGCACCGCTCCGGACGCCTTCCAGGTGCTCCGTGACGGCACCGCGTACGCCAGCTACCTCGGCGGACCGGACGTCCCCGGCCCCTGCACGTACACCAACGGCGAGGTCCGCGAGGGCAACGGCGCGGCCGGCTCGCCCGGCCAGATCGTGCGGATGGACAAGGACGGCAAGACCCTCGCCGAGATCCCGGCCGCGCTGGCCGAGGGCGAGGACCCGAAGCAGTGCGGCAACGTGCCCGCGCTCAAGAAGGCCACCTGTGCCAACCCGCACGGGATCATGGTCAGCGAAGAGAAGAACATCATGGTGGCGAGCGACTTCGTCGAGGCCCGCCACTTCCTGAGCCCGAAGCTGCCGGACCAGGCCAACCTCGCGCGCCAGACGGTGCGTGTCTGGGACATCAAGGACCGCCAGAACCCGAAGCTGCTCTCCGTCAGCAAGATGCCCGACGGTCCGCGCGCCGGCCTGGAGAAGTCCGCGATGTGGCACGAGTCGCGGGTCGTCATGGAGCCCGCGCTCCCCAACAAGAAGAAGCACAAGGGAGCGTTCGCCTCCTCCATGCTCGGTGGCGCGGTCTTCTACGCCCCGGACGTGACCGTGCCCGAACCGAAGTGGCGCGAGGTCTTCGACGACACCACGGCGTACCGCGCCGCGGGCGCTCCGAAGGACGTCACGGGCGGTGGCGACGCCGCGAGCTGGCTGATGGTCAGCCCCGACGACCGCTACCTGTTCCACACGGTGATGGGCCAGTCGACCGCGTACGGCGAGCCGCTCGACAAGACCACCGGCATGCTCTACGTGCTCGACATCCAGAAGCTGCTGGCCGCGGGCGACGACCCCAAGTGCAACATCGACAAGCTGAAGGAGGTCTACCAGGGCGGCCTGGAGCGCGACTGCCCGGCCGTCACCTCCGCCATGCCGATCCGTGACACCACGGACGGCGGCCCGCACTGGGGCGCGATGGACAACTTCGAGCAGACGTACGGCGGAAAGTTCCGTGAGACCAAGCAGATCCGCCGTCTCGCCACCTCGAACTACTTCATCGCCGGCTCCTTCAGCGGCGACGGCAACCACGAGGTCTGCATGTACGACCTCGACCGCAAGGGCAAGCTGAAGCAGGACAGGTCGTTCCGCGACGAGCGGAGCGGCAAGCCCTGCGTCGACTTCGACCGGACCTCCTGGCCGCACGGCGAGACCGGTCCGGCCCGTCCGCACGGCATCCTGTTCACCGTCAGTGACAGCGTCCTGAAGTGACCGGATCCATCGGTACCCAGGTGACCGCGGCCCTTACCCCGGGCCGCGGTCACCTGGCCGCGCTGGACGGGGCGGCGCCGGGGGAGACCCTGGTGCCGATCGCCGTCGCGTCCGTCATCGGCATCGCGGTGGTGCTGATCATGGCGCGGCGGAACCTGCTGCCCCGCAGATACCTCGGCGTCTCGTTCACCGTCTTCGCCGTGGCGCTCGGCCTCGTCGCCGTCGCCGCGCTCGGTTCGGGGGACAGGGACCGGGGGAACCTCGCCGCCGACGACACCCTCGCCGCGGACGAGCGGACACCGCCGGGCACGCCAGTCCTGCGGACCCTCGCCCTGGGCGGGAAGCAGGTCGGCGTCCTCGTCGTCCCCGGACGGCCCGGCCCCAACCTGGTCGCCGTCGGAGCCGAGAACGCGCGGGCCGGCACCGCCGCCGCCACCCTGCGGCCCGGGGAACGGCGGCCGGGCAGCGCCCAGTCCTGGATTCCGGTGGACCTCCCCGAGGGCCGCAGCACCCTGCGGATCTCCGCGGGTGGCGCGTCGGGCGAGCTCGCCGTCGACACCGGCAGCACGGCCCAGGCTCCGCTCGCCGCCCTGACCACCACCGACGGGCCGGAGTGCGCGGAGGTCGCCCTCGGCGCCCTCGTGGCAGGCGAGCGGGCCCCGCTCACCGCCTGCCCGTCCGACCGGCTCGCCGAACGGGACGCCACCGCGCTGCGCGCCACCGTCCACTTCCTCGCCGCTCGCGGCACGCGTTCCGTGGGCCTCGTCTCCGACGACTCGGAGCGCGGCAGGTCCGCGGCCGCCACGGTCCGCGCGGCCGCCGCCCGCGAGGGCATCGACGTCACCGCTCCCGGCCGCACCACCCAGCCCCTGATCGTCACCACCGGCTGGCCCGGCGCGACGGACGCGACCCTCGCCGTCGAGAGCGGCCGGACCCTCGCCCAGGGCGTCTACCTCGCCCCCTGGCTGCTCGCCCGGTCCGTCATCACGCCCGGCGCGGGCCAGTTGATCCCGCTGCGGTACACACCGAGGCGGGCAGAGGCCATGGAGTACGTCAAGGCTCTCACGGCCCGGATGCCCGGCGCGTACCCGTCGGGCGGCGGCTACGAGGCCTGGCAGCGCGTACGGGAGGAGAAGCCCGAACCCGCACCGCGGCTCTTCGCGGTCTCCGTCGCGTACGTCCCCGGAGGCATGGTCTCCGCGGACGGCAAGGGCCAGAGCGTCGGGCACCGACACGGCGGAGGCGAGACGGCGGAATGGCTGCCCTCGGGAATGATCTCGCCGATCAGCGGCCCCCTGAAGGAGAGGACCAACGATGACCCGGGAGCGTAGACGCGACGAGGGCCAGTGGGCGCTCGGCTCGCGGGAGCCCCTGAACGACAACGAGCGCTTCAAGGCGGTCGAGGATCCGCTGCTGGTGCGCGAACGCGTCGAACAGATCTACGCGCGCGAGGGCTTCGCCTCCATCCCCTCCGAGGACCTGCGCGGCCGGCTCCGCTGGTGGGGCCTCTACACCCAGCGGCGTCCCGGCATCGACGGCGGGCGCACCGCGACCCTGGCACCGGAGGAGCTCGAGGACGAGCACTTCATGATGCGGGTACGCGTCGACGGCGGCGAACTCTCCGTGGCGCAGCTGCGGGAGATCGCCGCGCTGTCCACCGAGTTCGCCCGGGACACCGCCGACATCACCGACCGGCAGAACATCCAGTTCCACTGGATCCGGATCGAGGACGTCCCCGAGATCTGGCGCCGCCTGGAGGCCGTCGGGCTCTCGACCACCGAGGCCTGCGGCGACTGCCCCCGGGTCGTGCTCGGCAGCCCCGTCGCGGGGATCAGCCCCGACGAGGTCCTGGACGCCACGTCCGCGATCCGCGCGATCGTCGACCGGCACGTCGGGGACCCCTCGCTGTCGAACCTGCCCCGCAAGTTCAAGTCCGCGGTCAGCTGGCTGCCGGACGTGCCCTTCCAGATCCACGACATCGCCTTCCTCGGGGTCGAACACCCCCTGCACGGACCGGGTTTCGACCTCTGGGTGGGCGGCGGACTCTCCACCTCCCCCCGGCTCGCCGAACGCCCCGGTGCCTGGGTGCCGCTCGCCGAGGTGCCCGAGGTCTGGGCGGCCGTCGCCGGGCTCTTCCGCGACTACGGCTACCGGCGGCTGCGCAACCGGGCCCGGCTGAAGTACCTCATTGCCGACTGGGGCGTGGAGAGGTTCCGCGAGGTCCTGGAGACCGAGTATCTCGGCCGGCCGCTCGTCGACGGCCCCGAGCCCGTCCTGCCGGCGGCCCCGGTCGACCACGTCGGCGTCCACGAGCAGCGGGACGGGCGGTACTACGTCGGTGCCGCGCCCGTCGTCGGACGCGTGTCGGGCACCCGGCTGGCCCGGCTCGCCGACATCGTCGAGGCCCACGGCTCCGGCCGCATCCGCCTGACGCCCTATCAGAAGCTGCTGGTCCTGGACGTGGTGGACCCCGAGCCGCTCGTCCGCGACCTGGAGACGATCGACCTGATCGTCCACCCCTCCCGGTGGCGCCGCTCCACGATGGCCTGCACCGGCCTGGAGTACTGCAAGCTCGCCATCGTCGAGACGAAGGACCGGGCCGCCGAGCTCGTCGCCGAGCTCGAGCGACGGCTCGCGGGCCAGAGCACGGACATCACGGTCAACCTCAACGGCTGCCCCAACGCCTGCGCCCGCACCCAGGTCGCCGACATCGGTCTCAAGGGCCAGATCGTCGTCGGCCCCGACGGCACGCAGGTGGAGGGCTTCCAGGTCCACCTGGGCGGCGGCCTCTCCCTCGCCAAGGACGACGAGGCGGCCCTCGGCCACAAGCCCCGGGGCCTGAAGGTGACGGCGACCGACCTTCCCGACTTCGTCGAGAACCTGGCCCGCGGCTACCAGGACGGCCGCAAGGACGAGTCGGAGACCTTCGCCCAGTGGGCGGTCCGCACCCACACGGGCCAGGACTGACACCACTCCCCGCCTCTCCCAGGTGCCCGCGGCCCACCCGCCCAGGTGGACCGCGGGCACCTTCGTCGTACGAGGGAGAGCGCGCCGGCGCCGTAGAGGGAAGCGGCGCGTCGGCTTCGTGGGGAGGAGCAAGGCGGCAGGCGGCGTGCGACGTGCACGAGAGGGACGCCGAGACCCCCGTACTCCCTCTTCACGAGGAGGTACGGGGGTCTCGGCGTCCCCACACAGGTGGGCCGGAGGCGGACGCGGGCCGCACGGTGCATCGAGTGCACCGCGGCTCCCGCGCCGTGGATGAGGCACCGAGCCCGCCTCCGGGCTCAGGGGCGGCCCCGCCCGTCAGGCCAGGCCGCGGTTGCGGAGCACGCGGCGCTCCAGGGGGCTGAAGACCAGGAGGTCGATCAGCACGCCCACCGTCAGGATGAGCAGGATGCCGAGGAAGACGCCCGGCATGTCGATGTTCTCTCGGGAGTTCTCCAGGTAGCGGCCGAGGCCGATGCCCAGCTCCGGGGAGGATGCGATGAGTTCGGTCGCCATGAGGGAGCGCCAGGAGAAGGCCCAGCCCTGCTTGAGCCCCGCCGTGTAGCCCGGCAGGGACGCCGGCAACAGGATGTGGCGGGCGCCGCGCAGACCTGTGGCGCCGATGACGCGCCCCGCGCGGAGGTACAGCGGGGGCACCTGGTCGATGCCGGAGACGAGACCGATGGCGATCGACGGGACCGCGCCGAGCAGGATGACCGTGTACATGGCGCCGTCGGTGAGGCCGAACCAGATGACGGCCGCCGGTACCCACGCCACCGACGGCAGCGACTGGAGTCCGGACAGGACCGGCCGGACGGCCGCCCGGACCAGCGGCACCCGGGCGACGAGCAGTCCCAGCGGCGTACCGATGGCCACCGAGGCCAGGAAGCCGAGGAGGCCGCGCTCCAGGCTGGTCCAGACGATGTCGAACAGGGTGCCGCGCAGCCAGAGCGTGCGCAGACTCTCCCAGATCGCCGCGGGGCTCGGCAGTCGGTCCTCGGACACCAGACCGGTCATGTGCAGTGTCTGCCAGACCGTCAGGACGAGGACGATGCCGAGCAGTGGCGGCGCCACCGTCCGTCTCAGTTTCCGTCCGACGGAGTCCCGGCGTTCGGGCTTGGTCTCCAGGGAGTCCAGGCCCGCCTCCAGCCGGGCGAGGTCGGCGTCGTCGCGTCGCTCGGCCTCCGCCGCGCGGGCCTCAGTCTCGGGCATGGCGCCGGATCTCCTCGCGCAGCTGGTCGGTGATCTCCACGGACAGCGTGGCCACGTCCGGGTCTTCGGGGCGGCGCGGCTGCGGCAGGTCGATCTTCCATTCGTGGGCCACCCGGCCGGGCCGGCAGGACATCAGCAGGATGCGCTGCGCGAGCCGGACCGCCTCGCGGACGTTGTGGGTGACGAAGACGACGGAGACCCCCGTGGTCTCCCAGATCCGGGTCAGCTCCTCGTGCAGGACGTCGCGGGTGATGGCGTCGAGCGCGGCGAACGGCTCGTCCATCAGCAGGACCTGGGAGTCCTGCGCCAGGGCGCGGGCCAGCGCGACGCGCTGCCGCATGCCGCCGGACAGCTCGTGGGGCCGCTTGCCGTACGCGTCCTGGAGCCGTACCAGGCTGAGGAGTTCCTCGGTCCGGGTCCGGCGTTCGGCCTTGGGGACACCGCGCAGTCTGAGGACCAGTTCGATGTTCCTGCCGGCCGTCAGCCACGGGAAGAGCGCGTGCTCCTGGAACATCAGCGCGGGCCGGCCGGAGGGCACCTCGATCTCTCCCGAGGACGGCTGGTCGAGACCCGCGATCACGTTGAGCAGGGTGGACTTGCCGCACCCGGAGGACCCGAGCAGACAGACGAACTCGCCGGGCTGGACATCGATGTTGATGTCCTGGAGCACCGTCTGCACGCCCTCGGCACGGCGGAACGTCTTGTGGACCCCCGCCACGCGCACAGCGGGCCCGCGGGGTGCGAGGGAGGCCGCACCGGGCGCGGCGACGTGGTCCGTGGTCATTGTCGGATGCACTCGAGTCAACTCCTGGGTGCGGTGCAGGACGGGCGGACGGCAGCGATGACGTCGTCCCTCATGGCGTGCCGAGCCCGGCATCGTCGAGCGGGGGCCTGCCCGCGGCCTTGCGGACCCTGTTCAGGGGGCCGAGGTCGTAGATGCCGCGCAGCACGGGTCGGTCGAGGAGGCCCGCCTCGGTGGCGTGGGCGGCCTGGGCGCCGAGCGTGGCGGCCAGCGGGTCGTCGGTGAACGTGAGGGAGGACCACGCCGACTCGATGATCTCGGCGGGCAGCGGCTTCCCCGTCAGTTCGCGCAGGGCCTCGTTGACGGACTGTCTGGCCTTCTCGGGCTCCGCGGCGATCCACGCGTTGGCGGCCGCCGCTCCCTCGATGACCGCCTCGACGACGTCGGGGTGCTGGTCGAGGAAGCGCTGCGACACGATGAGGTGAGTGGTCACGAACCGCCGGTCGGGCCAGAGCCGCGCCTCTTCGACGAGGACGCGCGCTCCCTGGGCGACCAGCAGCGAGGCGGTCGGCTCGGGCACCCACGCCCCGTCGATGGAACCGGACTTGTAGGCGTTGGGCGTCATCTTGGTGTCGGTACGGATGACGGACACGTCGCCGCGCCCCGACATCGGGTCCACCTGCCAGCCCTGCTCGCCGATCCAGTGCAGCAGGGCCACGTCCTGGGTGTTGCCGAGCTGGGGGCTCGCGATCCGCTTGCCCTTCACATCGGCCGCCGTACGGATCCTCTTCGGGTCCACGACCAGTTTGACGCCGCCCGACGCGGCCCCCGCGACGATGCGCAGGCCCTTGCCGCCGAGCTTGGTGTATCCGTTGATCGCCGGTGACGGGCCGACCCACGCGAGGTCGATCGAACCGGCGTTGAGCGCCTCGATCGCGGTGGGCCCGGCGCCGAACGTCGCCGTCGACAGCTTCGTACCGCCGAGTTCATTCTGGATCATGCCCTCACGCACGCCCACCAGGGCGGTGGCGTGCGTGAGGTTGGGGAAGTAGCCGATCCGCACCTCCGGGGCGGAGAGCGAGGCGCCCGCCGGCGCCACCCTCGCGGTGGTGCCGACGCGCTGCGAACCGTAGCCGCACGCGCTGAGCGTGGTGCACAGCGCGAGCCCCGCGAGGACGGCGCCCAGCCTCCGGACCTGCCTCATGCGCCGGTCTCCCAGGGGGCCAGGCTGACGAACGATTCGCCCGCCATGCCCGCCGTCAGCGTGGTGCCGTCGGCCGGATCGATCAGCAGAAACGATCCGGTACGGCGGGAGACCGCGTACGGGTCGAGGGCGAGCGGAGCGGCCGTACGGATCCGGACGCGGCCGATGTCGTTGGCCGTCAGCCGCTCCGGGGAGCCGTGCTGGGACAGTGGATCGAGCGTCACCCGGCTGACGAGCTCCTTCACGACCGCCTGCACGGTACGGGTGGTGTGCTTGAGCAGCACTCGTTGACCGGGGACGAGCGGCCGGTCGGCGAGGTGGCAGACCGTGGCCTCGATGTCCTGCGAGGGCGCCGGGGCCTGGTCGGCGGGGACCAGAAGGTCCCCGCGCGACATGTCGACATCGTCCGCGAGCAGCACGGTCACGGACTGCGGCGCGCGGGCCGTCTGCACCGGCTGCCCCAGCAGGTCGATGGCGCTGATCACCGACGTACGGCCGGAGGGCAGCGTCGTGACCTCCTGGCCGACGTGGAGCGAGCCGGACGAGATCATGCCCGCGTAGCCGCGGTAGTCGGGGTCCTCGGCCGTCTGGGGCCGGATGACGTACTGCACGGGCAGACGGGCGGGCGCCCCTGCGGGCTCGGAGCTCACCTGCACGGTCTCCAGGTGCTCCAGGACCGTCGGCCCGCCGTACCAGTCCATGCTCGCCGACGGGCCGACCACGTTGTCGCCGTTGAGCGCCGACACCGGGATCGCGGTCACCTCGGGGACGCCGAGCCCCCTGGCGTACCCGATGAAGTCGTCCGCGATGCCCGCGAAGACGGACTCGGCGTGGCCCACCAGGTCCATCTTGTTCACGGCCAGGACCACGTGCGGCACCCGCAGCAGCGCTGCCACCGCCGCGTGCCGGCGGGTCTGCTCCACGACCCCCTGCCGCGCGTCCACCAGGATGATCACCAGCTCGGCGGTGGAGGCCCCGGTGACCATGTTCCGGGTGTACTGCACGTGCCCGGGGGTGTCGGCCAGGATGAAGCTGCGGTTCCCCGTGGTGAAGTACCGGTAGGCCACGTCGATGGTGATGCCCTGCTCACGTTCGGCCCGCAGGCCGTCCGTGAGCAGCGCCAGGTCCGGCGTCTCCTGGCCCCGGGCCAGGGACGCCCGCTCCACGGCCTCCAGCTGGTCGGCGAGCAGCGACTTCGAGTCGTGCAGCATCCTGCCGACCAGCGTCGACTTGCCGTCGTCGACGGAGCCGGCCGTGGCGAAGCGCAGCAGGGTGGAGCGGTGCTCGGTTCCGCTCGGCCTCGTCGGCATGATCGGCATCAGAAGTACCCCTCGCGCTTGCGGTCTTCCATGGCGGCCTCCGACATGCGGTCGTCGGCCCGGGTGGCGCCGCGCTCGGTCAGCCGGGAGGCGGAGATCTCCTCGATGACGGCCTCGGGGTCGGCGGCGGACGAGTCGACGGCGCCGGTACATGACATGTCGCCGACGGTGCGGTAGCGCACCGTGCGGATCTCCAGCGGCTCGCCGTCCTTCGGACCGCCCCAGTCGCCCGGGGTCAGCCACATGTTGTCCCGCAGGAAGACCTCGCGCCGATGCGCGTAGTAGATCGAGGGCACCTCGATGTCGTGGCGGGCGATGTACTGCCACACGTCCAGCTCGGTCCAGTTGGAGAGCGGGAAGACCCGCACGTGCTCGCCGGCGGCGTGCCGGCCGTTGTACAGCTGCCACAGCTCGGGACGCTGTCGGCGAGGGTCCCAGCCGCCGAACTCGTCGCGCAGACTGAACACCCGCTCCTTGGCGCGCGCCTTCTCCTCGTCCCGGCGCCCTCCGCCGAACACCGCGTCGTAGCGGTGCGTGCGGATGGCCTCGACGAGAGGCACGGTCTGCAGCGGGTTGCGCGTGCCGTCCGGCCGCTCGCGCAGTTCCCCGCTGTCGATGAGTTCCTGTACGGACGCCACGTGCAGCCGCAGCCCGTACCGGGCGACGGTGCGGTCGCGGTAGTCGAGCACCTCGGGGAAGTTGTGCCCCGTGTCGACGTGCAGGAGGGAGAAGGGCACCGAAGCGGGGGCGAAGGCCTTCAGCGCCAGATGGAGCATGACGATGGAGTCCTTGCCGCCCGAGAAGAGGATGACGGGGCGCTCGAACTCGCCGGCCACCTCCCGGAAGATGTGCACCGCCTCGGATTCGAGCGCCTCCAGATGCCGCAGCGGTATGTCTGTCTCGGTCGTCATGTGTGGATCCCGCATTCCGTCTTGGCGCTCCCCGCCCACCGGCCCGCCCGGGCGTCTTCGCCCGGAAGCAGGCGCCGGGTGCAGGGGGCGCAGCCCACTGAGCCGTAGCCGTCCGAGAGCAACGGGTTGACCAGCACCCCGTGCTCGGCGATGTACGTGTCCACGTCCTCGCGCGACCACCGTGCGATCGGGGAGATCTTCACCTTGCCGCGCGCCTCGTCCCAGGCGACGACCGGCGTCTCGGCGCGCTGCGGCGAGTCGAACCGGCGGAGCCCCGTCACCCAGGCGCTGTACGGGGCGAGCCCCTCCTCCAGCGGCTGGGTCTTGCGCAGTCGGCAGCACAGGTCGGGGTCACGGCGGTGCAGTTCGGGACCGTACTCCGCGTCCTGCTCGGCCACCGTTCGACGGGGGAGCAGGGTGATCATCCTGACGCCGCCGACCGCCGCCACCGCGTCCCGCGTCCCGATGGTCTCGGGGAAGTGGTAGCCGGTGTCGAGGAACACGACGTCCACTCCGGGCAGTACGCGCGCGGCGAGATGGGCCACGACGGCGTCCTCCATCGAGGAGGTGACGCACATGCCGGAGCCGAAGGTGTCGGCGGCCCAGCGCAGGATGTCCAGCGCCGGGGCCTCTTCCAGCTCCCGCCCGGCCCGGGTGGCGAGTTCCTTGAGTTCGTTCATCCGAAGCCTCTCGATGTCTCTTCGCGTGAGCGCCGAGAAATGACAGGGAAAGAGCGCGTTGCACCCACCTGATTGCTGAACGGCAGGCGCAGGCTAACGGGGCCGCCGTACACGACGCTGACGAGGCGCTGACCCGGGAGCGGCACGGGCCGGGGTCCGGTGGTACGGGACGGGTGCGGTGGAGTGACGCTCAGGCGTCCGTCAGCGCACGGTAAGCGGCACCTGTCACGATCGGCCGCACAAGGCGCCGACGAAGGCATGGGATTGAGGGTGCGGAGATGAAGTCCGAGACAGGGCCGAGCACGCGCACGCGTCCGGAGGAGCCGGGGAAGGAGATTCGCCGGCTCGATCGGGTGATCATCCGGTTCGCGGGTGATTCCGGTGACGGTATGCAGCTCACGGGTGACAGGTTCACCTCGGAGACGGCGTCGTT
>NZ_JBVHGJ010000011.1:0-291753 GCF_055561875.1 Streptomyces sp. NPDC022552 | reverse complement strand
TACTGCAGGGGGGACCCTGTGGGAGAGTAGGACGCCGCCGAACAATTTTTAGCCTCAACCCCCGGACCTTGTCCGGGGGTTGAGGCATTTTTGCGATCGGCTACTTTTGGCCAAGAGTTGACCGTGCCATGACATCTCACGATCGTTGTGTCACCCTTCGTGGCGCACTCCGAATCCGGGCGGCCGGCTCCGCCGGGCCGTTTGGGTTCCCCCCACCCACAACGCAGTGGCAAGGAGGAGCGACATGAAGTACACCCCCACACTGAGTGGATTGGCCGCACTGGTGATCGCGGCCGGCATCGGTGCTTCCACGACGGCGTACGCCGACACCACCGAGGACCTCAAGGTCGACGGAGTGATGGTCGTCTCGGGGAACACCTGTAGCTGGACCAACGCCAGCAGCAGTGCCAATCCGCCGAGCGCGCTCACCGTCGACCGGGCCACGATCAACAAGCCGGGCGGCAATCTGGCCTGCGGCGGGGGCATCACTGCCACGCTCAACAACAACCCGGCCTTCACCTTCGACGACGCCGCCGGTACCGCGAGGACCGACGCCATCGACATCACCGGCAAGCAGTCGTTCGTCTCCTGCCGCTACAAGGCGACGAACATCGTCTGGAATCGTGACGGCGCCACCAGGAAGTACCTGAACACGCCGTTCACGGCCACCAAGGTCTCGGGCTCGTTCCTCTGTCCCGGCTCCTTCAGCGCCGCGGCCGGGGAGGCTTCTGTCGTATTCCGTTGATCCAGTGAACGGATCGGTGGCCGGTTCTGGGTGCTCCCCGGGCCGGTCATCGGTCGCTGGGGCTAGAGGCGGCCGGCGGCCTTGAGTGCGAGGTACGCGTCCGCCAGGGCCGGGGCGAGGTTCTCCGGGGTGGCGTCGACGACTGTGACGCCGTGGCGGCGGAGCTGGTCCGCCGTGCGGTGGCGCTGGGCCTGGGCCTGGGTGGCGGCAGCGGCTTCGTAGACGGCGTCGATCGTGCCGCGGTTGGCGGCCATGCGGTCGGTGTGAGGGTCGGCCACGGAGGCGACGAGCACGGTGTGGCGCTGCGTGAGCTGCGGAAGGACCGGGAGAAGGCCCTCCTCGATCGGGGCGGCGTCGAGGCTGGTGAGCAGGACGAGGAGCGAGCGGCGCGGGGCCCGGGCCAGGGCCGTCGCCGCGAGGCCGCGGGCGTCCGTCTCCACGAGTTCGGGCTCGATCGGGGCCAGGGCGTTGACCACGGCGGGCAGGACGTCGCCGGCGGGGCGGCCTTGCACCTGGGCGCGGAGGCGGCGGTCGTAGGCCAGGAGGTCGACTCGGTCGCCGGCGCGGGAGGCGAGGGCCGTGAGGAGAAGGGCGGCGTCCATCGCGGCGTCGAGGCGCGGGACGTCGCCGACGCGGCCGGCCGACGTGCGGCCGGTGTCGAGGACGATCAGGATGTGGCGGTCCCGTTCGGGGCGCCAGGTGCGGACGGCGACGGTGGTCTGGCGTGCGGTGGCCCGCCAGTCGATGGAGCGGGTGTCGTCGCCCGGGACGTACTCGCGGAGGCTGTCGAACTCCGTGCCCTCGCCACGCGTGAGGACGCTGGTGCGGCCGTCGAGTTCGCGGAGGCGGGCCAGCCGGGACGGCAGGTGCTTGCGGCTGGTGAACGGTGGCAGGACGCGGACGGTCCAGGGAACGGTGTGGTTGCCCTGCCGGGCGGCCAGGCCGAGGGGCCCGTACGAGCGGACGGTGACGCGTGAGGCCTGGCGGTCGCCTCGGCGGGTGGGCCGCAGCGATGTGGTGACGCGTCGGCGTTCGCCCGCGGGGACGGTCAACTTCTGTCGTGAAGCGGTCTGTTCGGTGCCGGGGAGCCAGCTGCTGGGCGGCCAGGCGTCGCGGAGTCGGGCGCGGAGGCGCCGGCGGGACGGGTTGGTCACGGTGAGCTGTACTTCGGCCCCGTCACCCAGTCGAACTGTTGTGTCACCACTTCGGGTGAACTGGAGCGTTCGCACTGGCGCGGCCATCGCGTAGTCGCACAGAATTGCGAGCGAGAGGGGCGCGTTCACCGCGAGCATCCCCGCCCAGCTGGGGGCGAGGATGCCCACGGGGAGCGATCCGAGGGCGGCGATCAGCGCGGTTCGTCCGGTGAGGGCCATGGGGCGCCGTTCTCAGCGGGGTACGGGGACGTGGGCGAGGATCGAGTTGATGACGGAGTCGGCGGTGACGCCCTCCATCTCGGCCTCGGGCCGCAGTTGGACGCGGTGGCGGAGAGTGGGCAGCGCCAGGGCCTTCACATCGTCCGGGGTGACGTAGTCCCGGCCGGTGAGCCAGGCCCAGGCACGGGCGGTGGAGAGCAGGGCGGTGGCTCCTCGGGGGGAGACGCCGAGGGTGAGCGAGGGGGATTCACGCGTGGCACGACAGATATCGACGACATAGCCGGCGATCTCGGGGGAGACCGAGGTCTTGGCGACGGCATCGCGGGCGGCCTCGAGTTCGGCGGGGCCGGCGACCGGGCGGACTCCGGCGGCCTTGAGGTCGCGGGGGTCGAAGCCGTTCGCGTGCCGGGTCAGGACGTTGATCTCGTCCTCGCGGGAGGGCAGCGGGACCGTCAGCTTCAGCAGGAAGCGGTCGAGTTGGGCTTCGGGCAGCGGATAGGTGCCCTCGTACTCGACGGGGTTCTGGGTGGCTGCGACGAGGAACGGGTCGGGGAGGGGACGGGGGGTTCCGTCGACGGTGACCTGACGTTCCTCCATGGCCTCAAGGAGGGAGGCCTGGGTCTTGGGAGGCGTGCGGTTGATCTCGTCGGCGAGCAGCAGGTTGGTGAAGACCGGGCCGGGCTGGAAGGAGAACTCCGCGGTACGGGCGTCGTAGACGAGGGAGCCCGTGACGTCGCTCGGCATCAGATCGGGGGTGAACTGGACGCGCTTGGTGTCGAGTTCGAGCGTGGCCGCGAGCGCGCGGACCAGCAGCGTCTTGGCGACGCCGGGGACTCCTTCGAGGAGGACGTGACCCCGGCAGAGCAGGGCGACGACGAGTCCGGTGACGGCGGGGTCCTGGCCGACCACCGCCTTCGCGATCTCGGTGCGCAGGGCCTCCAGGGAGGCGCGGGCGCTGTCCGAGTTCGTAGCGGTCTCGGGGGTCGGGGCGCTCATGAGGTGCGTACCTCTCTTTCGAGGGCGTCGAGTTGGTCCGCCAGGCGGATGAGAGCGGCGTCGTCGGCGGGAGCCGGGCCGAAGAGAAGGTCCCTGGCGTCCGTGGCGGTCCCGGAGAGCCGGGCGGAGAGCGAGGGGAGCAGGGCGTCGGGGGCATGGGCGTCCTGGGAGGCGACGCCGAGGAGAGCGGCGATCCGGGTGCGGGTCGCGGTGCGCAGGACGGTGGCGGCGCGGTCGCGTGCGTTGCCCTTGCGGTAGAGGCGGGCGCGGCCCTCGGTGGCTTCGGAGGCGCGGACGGCGACCGGGAGGGGTTCGGTCACCAGCGGGCCGAGGCGTCGGCCTCGCCAGACGGCGGCGAGGACGGCGGCGAGGGCGAGTTGGAGGGTGCCCCAGAGCCAGCCCGAGGGGACGAGTGCGAGGAAGCCGTCGGTGGTGCTCTCGGGGGTCCGGTCCTCGGGGGTGCCTTCGGTGACGGAGGTGTCGGAGAGGGAAGGGAGGTACCAGACGAGATGAGGGCGGGAGCCGAGGAGGTGCAGGGCGAGCGACGCGTTGCCCTGCTGGTCGAGACGCTCGTTGAAGAGGATGTCGGGGGAGCCGAGGAGGACGGTGTCGCCGCCTCCCGCGGCAGGGAGGACGACCAGGGTGGGCAGGCCGTCGCCGGGGTAGCAGGCGGTCGAGCCGGGGACGTCGGCGGTGTATCGCTCGCCGCCGATGTCGACGCGGCCGGCACCGACGGCGGCGGGGAGGGAGCAGCTGGGTTCGCGGCCCGTCACCGAAGTGCTGGTGTCGGCGGTGACGCCGGGGGCCAGGGTGTCGAGCGAGGCGTGGCCCGCGCCGATGAGGACGGTGCGGCCGCCGGAGTCGTTCACTGCCTGGCGAAGGGTGGACTGTTGATGGCTGGTCAGCAGATCCGGTGTGGTGACCAGGAGGGTGCTGTCGGCCCCGGTGGCGGCGGTGACCTCGTCGAGGGTCGTGACCACCTGGACGGTGACGCCCTGGGCCTTCAGGATTTCGGCGACGGCGCGGCTGCCGTTGGGGTCGGCGGAGCGGGGATCGAGGTGGCCGTGGTGGTCGGCGGAGCGCACGGTCGCCAGGATGACGCCGCCGATGACGATCAGGCCGAGGACGAGGAGGACGCCGCGGGCTCGGCTCCAGATCTGGCGGGGGCCGAGCGAGGTCGAGGTGGCGCTCGTGCGCGGCCGGCTCATGCGGGGGCTCCCGCGGCGGCGGTGTCGAGGGTCGGCCTGGTCCGCTCCAGGGCGGTGTCGAGTTCCTCGATGCGTCGGTACGCGGGCTCGTCGGCGGTGCGGCCACCGTATGTGACGTCGTCGAAGGAGCGGGCCGCGGCGCGGAGTTCGTCGGTGTGCGAGGGCAGGCTGCGTGCCGCCTCGGCGGCGGCCTCGTCCGCCGTGCGACCGGGGCGGGGGTCGAGGAGGGCGCGCTCCTCCAGGGAGCGGACGATCGCCCGCATCCGTTCCTGGAGGGCCTGGTTCCAGCGGCCGGCGGTGGCGTGCCGGGCGGCGGCGGCCCGGTGCTCTTCGGCGGTGCGGGGGCCGTCGTCGAAGAGGGAGTCTCCGGTGGCGGGGGTGCGCTGCGGAGTGCCGAGCCGCCACCAGAGCGCGCCGAGCAGGGCGAGCACGACCACGACGATCGCGAGAAGTCCGAGCAGGCCGCCGGGGGTTGCCCCCGAGGCGGCGTCGAAGAGTCCGCCGACCCACCTCAAGAAGCGGTCGAGGCCGCGTTCGAGGAGGCTCGGGTCGTTCTCGTGGTACATCGGTTTGGACAGTTCCCGCTCCGCCGCCTCCCGTGCGGGGACGCGGGGTACGTCCACCGGTACGTCGTCGGTGCCGCGTTGCGGCAGCCGCGCCGTGGTCATGCCCCCCGTGTGGATCACCCCGTCAGCCTCCGGTGGCCGGGGAGCCGGGGGCGGGGCCGTAGCCGGGGACGCCGGCGGCACGGGCGAGTTCGAGGTCGAGGGCCTCGCGACGGATGCGCTGGTCGATGTAGAGGAGGACGGTCACACCGGCCGAGATCGGGTACGCGATGGCGTTGGTGACGACACCGCCGATGCCGGTGATGATCAGGAACGTCCAGCCGAACTCCGGGGTGGAGCCGGAGAGAATGCCGCTGAAGCCCGCGCCGTCGGCGGCGATCCCGATGATCGCGAACGGGATCGCGATGATCATCGCCATGATGAAGAGCAGCAGCTGCGTGAGCAGGGTGATGCCGAAGATCCGCCACCAGGAGCCCTGGACGAGCTTCGCCGAGCGCTTCAGGGAGGAGACGATGCCCTGTCGTTCGAGCATGAGGGCCGGGGAGGCCAGGCTGAAGCGGACCATCAGCCAGACGACGGCCACCATGCCGCCGAGAGCGCCGAGGGCGACCAGCAGTCCGCCGGCGGCGTCTCCGACGAGGGTGCCGGGCAGAAGGGCGACGAGCATGATGGCTGCGCCCATCAGGGGCAGCAGCAGGGTCAGCCCGAGCAGCTGGAGCAGGCGGGGGCGGGCCTCGCGCCATGCGGCACCGATCGACACCGGTTGCCCGAGGACGGCGCGGCTGATGACCACCGTGAGCAGGGCGGCGCTCACGAGGGTGGCCATCAGGAGGATGAGGATCGCCGGGACGGAGGCGATGAGACTCGTCTGCAGGGTGTCGCCGAGCTGGGCCACGGCCTCGCTCGGGCTGGCGTCCGGGTTGATCTCGGGCGGCGTGGGGACGAGGTAGCGCTGGACGAGGATGTCGGCGATCTGGGAGATCACCGCGACGGTGACCGTGATCGCCAGGACCGTGCGCCAGTAGGTGCGCATCGTCGACACGGCGCCGTCGAGGATCTCGCCCATCCCCAGGGGGCGCAGCGGGATCACACCGGGCTTGGCGGCCGGCGGCTTGCCCCAGTTCCCGTAGGGCGGCCTGCCGCCCCAGTTCTGGCCCGGCCCGGGGGTGGTGCCGGGGCCGGGTGCCTGGGCCTGGCCCGGGACGGGGGCGGTCGGCGGGGACCACTGTCCGGCGGGCGGCTGGTCCTTGGACCACTGGGGGGCGGAGCCGTTCGCGTCACCGGGCGTGGTGGGCCGGGGAACCCCGGAACCGTCCTGGCCGTCGGAGGGAGCAGATCCGGGCGAGGTCCAGCCCGGAGTGTCGTTCACGGTCGTCCACCTCGAGGAATGGTCGCGGGGCCGGCTCGGAGAGCCGGCGCGGTCTCAGTGGCCGATCCCCGTGCGGGGCGGCGGGCCGTGAGCCATCGTGCCACGAGGGGCCCGCCGGTGGGCGGGGGCCGGTATCACCTTCTGACCTTGGTTCCGACCTCGGTCGTCGGAGCGCCGGGGGTCAGACCGGGCGGATGCCCGACCAGTGCCCACAAACCCCGCGCGCGCCCGGCTTCCCCTGGCGACCGTGGACGTGGCCCCTCACCATGGGGTCGTTCTCCAGGAGCGACGGGCACCCTCGCCTCTCTACTGGTCGGGGGCGAAGGTCAGGAGCGTGGCGGACATGATCCTTGACGCCTTCCGGGCGGTGGTGCGGGGGCTGGGGAGGGTTTGGTCGTGGGACTGGAGTGGGTGGTCGGGGTACGGTTCAGGACGGCCGACGGGGGCTTTGGGTCCATGTCTGACATCAGCGCCCACGGACAAGGGCGGCCTGCGGTGGACGATCACGGACGTTGCCGCTGGTCAGTGAGGTATCTCACCAGCCGCCTTGAGACTGATACGGAAATGGGATGATGTCGATATGAAGGGACGCGTTCTTGTCGTCGATGACGACACCGCACTGGCCGAGATGCTCGGCATCGTGCTGCGGGGTGAAGGGTTCGAGCCGTCGTTCGTCGCGGACGGCGACAAGGCGCTCGCCGCATTCCGCGAGGCCAAGCCGGACCTGGTGCTGCTGGACCTGATGCTGCCCGGCAGGGACGGCATCGAGGTGTGCCGGCTCATCAGGGCCGAGTCCGGCGTGCCCATCGTCATGCTGACCGCCAAGAGCGACACCGTCGACGTGGTGGTGGGTCTCGAGTCCGGGGCCGACGACTACATCGTCAAGCCGTTCAAGCCGAAGGAGCTCGTCGCCCGCATCCGGGCGCGGCTGCGGAGGTCGGAGGAGCCCGCGCCGGAGCAGCTCGCCATCGGCGACCTGGTCATCGACGTGGCCGGTCACTCGGTGAAGCGGGATGGGCAGTCCATCGCCCTCACGCCGCTCGAGTTCGATCTGCTCGTCGCCCTGGCCCGCAAGCCGTGGCAGGTGTTCACCCGCGAGGTCCTGCTGGAGCAGGTCTGGGGCTACCGCCACGCGGCCGACACCCGGCTGGTGAACGTCCACGTCCAGCGGCTGCGCTCGAAGGTCGAGAAGGACCCGGAGCGGCCGGAGATCGTGGTGACCGTTCGCGGTGTCGGTTACAAGGCGGGGCCGAGCTGACATGAGCGTAGGCAGTACTGCTCCGAAGCCCGGGGACCCGGGAGTCCGGACGGGGCGGGCTGCCGGACCGGGACGGGGGGGCTCGCGATTCGGCCGTCTGCTCCAGGACGGGGCGCCGGGTGGTTCGGCCCTCCGGCTCCTCGCCCGCTGGGTGCGTCGTCCGCTGCTCCCCGCCGTACGGCTGTGGCGGCGGAACATCCAGCTGCGTGTCGTTGCGGGCACCCTGCTGATGTCACTCGGTGTCGTGCTGCTGCTCGGCCTCGTCGTCATCGGCCAGGTCCGTAACGGTCTCCTCGACGCCAAGGAGCAGGCCGCCCAGAGCCAGGCCGCCGGCGGGTTCTCCGCCGCCCAGGACAAGGCGGCGACCACGCCGACCGGGCCGGGCGGACAGGACCGCGGGCGCGCGGGTTCCTCGCTGACCTGGCGCTCCACGCTGGTCGAGCAGCTCGCCAGTGGTGGCCAGAGCGCGTTCAACGTGGTCGCGCTCTCCATGGAGGACTCCGACGGGCCCGCGAGCCGGGGCGCGCGTGCCTCCGGCGAGGTCGATCCGGACACCAGCATCCCCGGCGACCTGCGGCACTCCGTCGCGCAGGGCGCGGGCACGTTCCAGAAGTACACGCGGATCCACTACACCAACGGCAAGGAAGCCGAGCCCGCGCTGGTGATCGGCAAGCGGCTCAACGACGCCGAGGGCACCCAGTACGAGCTGTACTACCTCTTCCCGCTGGCGCAGGAGGAGGACTCCCTCACCCTGGTCAAGGGCACCCTGGCGACCGCCGGACTGTTCGTGGTCGTGCTGCTCGGCGCCATCGCCTGGCTCGTGGTGCGCCAGGTCGTCACCCCCGTGCGGATGGCGGCCGGGGTGGCCGAGCGGCTCTCCGCGGGCCGTCTGCAGGAGCGGATGAAGGTCACCGGCGAGGACGACATCGCCCGGCTCGGCGAGGCCTTCAACAAGATGGCGCAGAACCTCCAGCTCAAGATCCAGCAGCTGGAGGAGCTCTCGCGGATGCAGCGGCGGTTCGTCTCGGACGTGTCGCACGAGCTGCGTACGCCGCTGACGACGGTACGGATGGCGGCCGATGTCATCCATGAGGCCCGCGTCGACTTCGACCCCGTCACCGCCCGCTCCGCCGAACTCCTCGGCGACCAGCTGGACCGCTTCGAGTCGCTGCTCTCCGATCTGCTGGAGATCAGCCGCTTCGACGCGGGTGCGGCGGCGCTGGAGGCGGAGCCGATAGATCTGCGCCAGGTCGTACGGCGGGTGATCGGCGGTGCCGAGCCGCTCGCCGAGCGGAAGGGCGGCCGGATCGTCGTGGTCGGCGACGAGCAGCCGGTCGTGGCCGAGGCGGACGCCCGGCGGGTCGAGCGGGTGCTGCGCAACCTGGTGGTCAACGCGGTCGAGCACGGCGATGGCCGGGACGTGATCGTCAAGCTGGCCGCGGCCGGCGGAGCCGTCGCGGTGGCCGTGCGGGACTACGGGGTGGGGCTCAAGCCGGGCGAGGCGACCCGGGTCTTCAACCGGTTCTGGCGGGCGGACCCGGCACGCGCGCGTACCACGGGCGGGACGGGTCTCGGCCTGTCGATCGCGGTGGAGGACGCGCGGCTGCACGGCGGCTGGCTCCAGGCCTGGGGAGAGCCCGGCGGCGGCTCGCAGTTCCGGCTCACCCTGCCGCGCACCGCGGACGAGCCGCTGCGCGGCTCCCCGATCCCCCTGGAACCGGAGGACTCGCGGCGCAACCGCGAGCAGGCCCAGGCACGGACGCCCGCCCAGGGGCGGGCCGAGGGGCAGGCGAGGGAGAACGGCCGCCGCCAGGTGGCGCTGCCGGTACAGCCCGGAGGGGACCGTCCCGCCCTACCCGTACCGCCGCGGATGCCGCCGGTGCCGCGGGCCACGGCGGACCCGACAGCACTGCCGGGAAGCGGCGCCCGGGTCGTCGCGCGGGCGGCGGCCGAGGCCGACAGCAGTGAGGCGAGGGCGTCGAGGCACGCCGAGGGGGAGGACGGGACACGTGGGCGCTGACTTCCGAGGAGAGCGGAAGGCGGCCGACGACAGCGGGGCCGCTGCCGCGCGCTCGTCCGCCCGCCCGGCGCGGACGAGCCTGCTGCTGGCGTGCGGGGGGCTGCTGGTGGCCGGCTGCGCGACGATGCCCGACAGCGGGGACGTCCAGCAGGTGAAGGCGTCCAACCCGGGCGACTCGCAGGTCCGGGTCTATGCCGTACAGCCGCGGGAGAACGCGCAGCCCGACGAGATCGTCGACGGCTTCCTGGAGGCGATGACCAGTGACGATCCGGGTTTCGCCACGGCCCGGAAATATCTGACGAAGCAGGCCGCGCGGACCTGGAAGCCGGACCAGAGCATCACCGTGCTGACCACCGCACCGGACCGTGAGCAGGCCGACCGGCTCGCCGACGCCGAGAACGAGGGCCGCTCCTATCCGATCCGCGGCCGGCAGATCGCGACCGTGGACGCCCGGCACGCCTACCAGCCGAGGAACCCGGCCGAGTACAAGGACTTCATCCACGTCGTGCAGCAGCCGTCCGCGGACGGCAAGGGCAGGGAGTGGCGCATCGACCACCTGCCGCCCGGGCTCGTGCTCAGCGAGGCCGACTTCCAGCGCAACTACCGCTCCGTCAACACGTACTACTTCGCCTCCGGGGAGGACTGGGTCGTCGCCGACCCGGTGTACATCCGGCAGCGGCAGGACCCGGTGACCCGGATGGATCCGGTGACCCAGACCGTGAAGGCCCTCCTCGAGGGGCCGACGAACTGGCTGAAGCCGGCCGTCGATTCACGTTTCCCCTCCGGCACGGAGCTGAAGGACGGCGTCACCACGCTCGCGACGGACGACCAGTCCACGCTGAAGGTGCCGCTCAACGCCAAGGCCGACCGGGTGGGCGGGGAGGTGTGCCGGCGGATGGCGGCTCAGTTGCTTTTCACGCTCGGCGATCTGACGTCCGTACGGGTCGAGCAGGTCGAGCTCCAGCGGGGTTCCGACGGGGGGCGGCTGTGCGTGCTGTCCAAGGCGCAGGCCGAGGAGTTCGCGCCGGTGCGCGACTCGGGCCTGGCGGAGAACCCGTTCTTCGTCGACGATCACGGCGCGCTGAAGACGCTGCCGGTCGGCGGCAAGGAGGACGCGGAGGCGGACGCGACGCTGGGGCCGTTCGGCAAGGGTGCGACGCCGCTGCGGTCGGTCGCGGTCGACCGCGACGAGAGCCGCGCCGCGGGGGTCGGCAAGGACGGGCGCGAGCTGCGCGTGGCGTCGATCCTCACCGACCACGAGCTGAACCCGGCGCTGGTGACCAGTACCGCGGCCCGGCCCGAGGACCGGCTGTCCGCGCCGAGCTGGGACGGCCGTGGGGACCTGTGGGTCGCGGACCGCAACCCCGTGAAGCCGCGGCTGTGGGTGGTGCCGGACGGCGAGGGCACGCCCGTGGAGGTACGGGCGCCCTGGCTGACGGACGGCGCGCGCGTGGAGTCGCTGCGGGTCTCGGCGGACGGCGTGCGGGTGGCCCTGGTCCTGAAGGAGAAGGACGGCAGCACCGCCCTGAAGATCGGGCGGGTGGAGCGCGAGGGCGACGGGACGGGGGCGGCCGTGTCGGTCGCGGACCTCCAGCCGGTGGCGCCGCGCATGGAGGCCGTCACGGCCGTGTCCTGGGCCGGTCCGAGCAGGCTCGTGGTGGTCGGCAAGGAGGCCGGCGGGGTCCAGCAGGTCCGGTACGTCCAGACGGACGGGGCGACCTCGCCTTCCTCGGTGCTGCCGGGGCTCAACGGGGTGACGGCGGTGGCCGCGCCGAACGACGACAAGGCGCCGGTGGTCGCCGACTCCGGCAACGACGGCATCGTGCGGCTGGTGCCGGGCGCGAACTGGCAGCGCCTGGTCAAGATCGCGGGCTCCTCGCCGGTCTACCCGGGGTAGCCACCCGCGCGGGTGAGCCGGGGCAAGCCGCCGGCCCTCGTCCCGGCCGCCCGTGGTCCACAGGGCCGTTGTCCACAGGGGTGGCCGGGGCGGTCCCGCAGGAGGACAGTGGAGCCATGCGGGGGTGGTGGCGCGAGATCGCCGGACTGGTTCTGCCGGTCGCCTGCGGAGGCTGCGGCAGGCCCCGTACGGAGTTGTGCCCGTTCTGCCGGGCGGAGCTGACCGATCGGGGGCCGCGCCGGGTCCGTCCGCGCCCCGAGCCGGCCGGGATGCCGACGGTGCATGCCGCCGCGCCGTACGCCGACACCGTGCGTTCCGTGTTGCTCGCCCACAAGGAACGCGGCGCGCTCTCCCTCGCCCGGCCTCTCGGGTCCGCGCTCGCGGGCGCCGTGGAAGCCGCTGCCGGGCACTGTGACGGCCCCGGGACCCTCCCCCTTCTCCTTGTACCCGTGCCATCGTCCCGTCGCTCGGTGCGGGCACGTGGCCACGATCCGACCCGGCGCATCGCGCTGGCCGCCGCGGGTCGGCTGCGCCGTCAGGGGCGGGCCGCTCGGGTGATTCCGGTGCTGCGGCAGCGCCGCGCGGTCGCGGACCAGTCGGGGCTCACCGCCCACGGGCGGTTCGCCAACCTGGCCGGGGCGCTGGAGGTCGTGGCGGGCGGCCGGCGGCTCGTCGAGCGCGGCAGGGTGGTGCTGGTGGACGATCTGATGACGACGGGTGCCTCGTTGGCGGAAGCGGCGCGGGCACTCGGTGCCGTACATCCGCCGTTCATTTCAGGATTGGACGGAGACGGAATGGAGAGGCGATTCGTACAGACCGCGGCGGCGGTGGTGGCTTGTTCGCCATCGTCGTTCGATATAAACCGGAACGGACTGGCGACTTGCATCGTTGCAGGTGATGAGAGGTGAAAACACCCGTACGGAGGTATGTGGCTGCAGCGGGTGCCGACACCCGACCGAACGAGCTATGTTCGGTTGTGAGGAGTGGCGAAGGCTACCGCCTCACCGAATGCACGGGTGCGCCTACAGGACAGGAGTTCAGGGCGAATTAACCTCAAGTTGGTGGGGTGGGGATCTTGCCGACTGGGGAGGAGGAGGTGAACGTCGCCAAGTCCGAGGCTCCGGCATTCACCGGAGTCTGGTGCAAAGGGAGATGCTCAGCGGCTCAGGAGCCGATCTGAGCGATCCGGGAACGGAGTTCTGCGTGGACATCGTCGTCAAGGGCCGCAAGACCGAGGTGCCCGAGCGGTTCCGCAAGCACGTGGCCGAGAAGCTGAAGCTGGAGAAGATCCAGAAGCTCGACGGCAAGGTGATCAGCCTCGACGTCGAGGTGTCCAAGGAGCACAACCCGCGGCAGGCCGACCGGTCCGACCGTGTGGAGATCACCGTCCATTCCCGAGGCCCGGTCATCCGGGCGGAAGCGGCGGCCGGCGACCCGTACGCAGCGCTCGACCTCGCCCACGGCAAGCTCGAGGCCCGACTGCGCAAGCAGCACGACAAGAGGTACACGCGCCGCGGCAGCGGCAGGCTGTCGGCGGCCGAGGTCGCCGATGTGGTGCCGGGCGTCGCACAGCTCAACGGAAGCGGCGAGCTGGTCGGCGAGGAGTCCGGAGCGGTGCCCACCACGATGATGGGCTCGATCGAAGTGCAGGGCGAAGGCCCCCTGGTGGTCCGCGAGAAGACGCACAGGGCCGCCCCGATGACCCTCGACCAGGCGCTCTACGAGATGGAGCTCGTCGGTCACGACTTCTATCTGTTCGTCGACTCCGACACGAAGCAGCCGAGTGTCGTCTACCGGCGACACGCGTACGACTACGGCGTCATCCATCTGGAGAGCGACCCGCTCGCCGAGGGTGGCGGCGCCGGTGGTGCCCTCGGCGGCTGACCCACAGCCGCAGGACCACACCCCATATCTGTCCGTCACGGTGCCCCTGGAGCGCCCCATGCGCCCCCAGGGGCACCCCCGTGCTACCACGGGATCACCGCGTCGTCGCCCGGGCATGAAATCATGGCCTGCACGCCAACCTCTGCTCCAAGAGCAGAGGTTGAAGGACCGAACACGAATTCAGGCCACGGCCTTCAGGGGGAGGAACGATGGCGGACAGCTTCGGGCCGGTGCACAGCGGGCGGGAGTCCGATGGCGCGGCCATCCCCGAGGGGCCGGATTCGGACAGCGGGGACTCCCGCAAAGAGCCGATCCGGGTCCTTGTGGTGGACGACCATGCCCTGTTCCGCCGGGGCCTGGAGATCGTCCTCGCGCAGGAGGAGGACATCCAGGTCGTCGGAGAGGCCGGTGACGGGGCCGAAGCCGTCGACAAGGCAGCGGATTTGCTGCCCGACATCGTCCTGATGGATGTCCGGATGCCCAAGCGGGGCGGCATCGAGGCCTGCACCTCCATCAAGGAGGTGGCCCCCAGTGCGAAGATCATCATGCTGACGATCAGCGACGAGGAAGCCGATCTCTACGACGCGATCAAGGCGGGCGCGACCGGATATCTCCTCAAGGAGATTTCCACGGACGAGGTCGCCACGGCGATTCGCGCGGTGGCCGACGGTCAGTCGCAGATCAGCCCCTCGATGGCGTCCAAGCTCCTCACCGAATTCAAGTCGATGATCCAGCGCACGGACGAGCGCCGGCTCGTTCCGGCGCCGCGGCTGACCGACCGCGAGCTGGAGGTCCTCAAGCTCGTCGCGACCGGGATGAACAACCGGGACATCGCGAAGGAGCTGTTCATCTCTGAGAACACGGTGAAGAACCACGTCCGGAACATCCTGGAGAAGCTTCAGCTGCACTCCAGGATGGAGGCCGTCGTCTACGCGATGCGGGAGAAGATCCTCGAGATCAGGTGAGGGCCCCCGCGAGGTGTCGGGTGAGGGCCCCGCGGGGGCGGGCGAGGAGCCGCCCGCGGGTCAGGCGAGGGCCGCGGTCAGGGCGGGGGTCAGGTCCGGGCGGTTCGTACGCTCGATCCGTACGGCGTCACAGCCCACCCACTCGGCCGCCTCGCGCAGCGCCTGCGCCATCGGGCCGACCGCCTTGGCGGTGTCCAGCGACACCTGCCGGGCCACGAGCGTGCTTCCCTCGCGCGCGGGGTCGACCCGGCCCAGGAGCTTTCCGCCCGAGAGCAGCGGCATCGCGAAGTAGCCGTGCACACGCTTCTGCTTCGGCACGTACGCCTCCAGGCGGTGCGTGAAGCCGAAGATCCGCTCCGTCCGCGCCCGCTCCCAGATGAGCGAGTCGAACGGCGACAGCAGCGTCGTACGGTGCCGGCCGCGCGGCTCGGTCGCCAGCGCCGCCGGATCCGCCCAGGCCGGCTTCGACCAGCCCGCCACCGTGACCGGGACCAGACCCGAGGCCTCCACGACCGTGTCGAACTGCTCGGCCTTCAGCCGGTGGTAGTCGGCGATGTCCGCGCGCGTGCCCACGCCCAGCGCCTCACCCGCCTGCCGCACCAGCCGTCGAAGGCACTCGATGTCGTCCAGGTCGTCGTGCAGCACGGCTTCCGGGATCGCCCGCTCGGCCAGGTCGTAGACCCGCTTCCAGCCACGCCGCTCGGTGCACACCACCTCGCCGTACATCAGCGCCCGCTCGACGGCGACCTTCGACTCGGACCAGTCCCACCACTCGCCCTTGTTCT
The DNA here is from genome assembly GCF_055561875.1 of Streptomyces sp. NPDC022552. Taxonomy (NCBI): domain Bacteria; kingdom Bacillati; phylum Actinomycetota; class Actinomycetes; order Kitasatosporales; family Streptomycetaceae; genus Streptomyces; species Streptomyces sp. NPDC022552. The sequence continues at coordinate 276,687 of NZ_JBVHGJ010000011.1, read as the reverse complement.
TCGCGCCGCCCAGCTCCGTCGCGGTCTGCGGCCCCTCGGTCCGCAGCTGCTTGATCACCGCGTCGTACGCACCGTCCGGGAGGTGGTGGTACCACTGCGGGCGGGAGCGGTAGGCGCGGCGCCGGAAGGCGAAGAGCGGCCACTCCTCGACGGGCAGGATGCAGGCGGCGTGCGACCAGTACTCGAAGGCGTGGACATCGGTCCAGTACGCCTCCTCGACGGTCGTACGGCCCACGGCGCCCAGGCGGGCGTACGGAATCAGTTCGTGCGAGCGCGCCAGGACGGAGATCGTGTCGAGCTGCACCTGTCCCAGGTGGCGCAGGACGCCCCGCACCCCCGCGCGGCGGTCGGGCGCGCCCAGGAATCCCTGGGCGCGCAGGGCGATCCGGCGGGCTTCGTCCGCGGACAGTTCGGCGACGGGCGGCGGCACAGTGGTCATGATCCGCACCCTAGAGGGCGGCACTGACACTCGCGGGCCGGACCGGACAAGCCGGCTCGGGGCCCGCACGCGGGAGCCGCTCAGGCCTCGGGGCGGGGAGCCGGCAGGTACGGAAGGGGGCTGGGGAGGCCCAGGTCCGAGGGGAGCAGGCCGCCGACCCAGGTGTCCCGGAGGACCCCCTTGTTCGGTAGCGCGGACCGCAGGACGCCCTCGATCCGGAAACCGGCCTTCTCGGCCGTCGCCCGCGAGCCGGTGTTGCCGACCTCGGCCCGCCACTCCAGACGCGTACAGGCCAGGTCGGTGAAGGCCCAGCGGGCCACGGCGTGGACGCTCTCCGTCATGTAGCCGCGGCCCCGGTGCTCCTTCGCCGTCCAGAAGCCGACCTCCCAGCCCCCCGCGCGCGGGTTGTGCAGCGCGACGGCGGCCAGGATCGGGCCGCCCTCCCGGAGCCGTACGGAGAACGAGTACTCGGTGTCGTTGCGCCAGCCGTCCGGGACGACGCGGTTCAGGAAGAACTCGGCGTCCTGGATCCCGTACGGCGACGGCACCGTCGTCCAGCGCTGGATGTCGGGGTCCTGGCAGATGGCGTGGACCTCGGCGGCGTCCTCCGGCCCGAACGTGCCGAGGGTCAGGCGTTCCGTGGTCAGTGTCGTGGGCTCCATGACGGAATTCTGGTGAAGTGGCCGCCCTGGGGCGAACACTTTTCGGATCTCGGAGCCCTCGCCCGGAAGGGATACTTCCGGATCCCGGAAACCCGGACGGGGAAACGAACACTTTTCGGGCCCGGCGGCACCTTCGGCGCGTCTCGAGCGTTCTCATTCCGGGCAGCGGTGACGCTCCGGTCCTTCGGGCCTCCCGGCGCGGCGGCGGTCTCGCTTACGATGGCCGTTGCGGTGGGGACCACCTGCCGTGCCCGCGCCCGAGTCCATCACACGACCCAGTGCCAGGCCCGACCGGCAAGGAGACCAGCCTCAGTGTCCGTCTTCAACAAGCTCATGCGTGCAGGCGAAGGCAAGATCCTGCGCAAACTGCACCGCATCGCGGACCAGGTCAACTCCATCGAAGAGGACTTCGTCAACCTCTCCGACGCCGAGTTGAGGGCGCTCACCGATGAGTACAAGCAGCGGTACGCCGACGGTGAGAGCCTCGACGACCTGCTCCCCGAGGCCTTCGCGACCGTCCGCGAGGCCGCCAAGCGCGTCCTCGGCCAGCGTCACTACGACGTGCAGCTGATGGGTGGCGCCGCCCTCCACCTCGGCTACGTGGCCGAGATGAAGACCGGTGAGGGCAAGACCCTCGTCGGCACGCTCCCCGCGTATCTGAACGCGCTGTCCGGCAAGGGCGTGCACCTGATCACGGTGAACGACTACCTGGCCGAGCGCGACTCCGAGATGATGGGCCGCGTCCACAAGTTCCTGGGCCTCAAGGTCGGCTGCATCCTCGCCAACATGACGCCGGCCCAGCGTCGCGAGCAGTACGCCTGCGACATCACGTACGGAACGAACAACGAGTTCGGCTTCGACTACCTGCGCGACAACATGGCGTGGTCCAAGGACGAGCTCGTCCAGCGCGGCCACAACTTCGCCTGCGTCGACGAGGTCGACTCCATCCTGGTCGACGAGGCCCGTACGCCGCTGATCATCTCCGGCCCGGCCGACCAGGCCACCAAGTGGTACGGCGACTTCGCCAAGCTGGTCACCCGCCTCACCCGCGGCGAGGCCGGCAACCCCCTCAAGGGCATCGAGGAGACCGGCGACTACGAGGTCGACGAGAAGAAGCGGACCGTCGGCATCCACGAGTCCGGCGTCGCCAAGGTCGAGGACTGGCTGGGCATCGACAACCTCTACGAGTCGGTGAACACCCCGCTCGTCGGTTACCTGAACAACGCCATCAAGGCCAAGGAACTGTTCAAGAAGGACAAGGACTACGTCGTCATGGACGGCGAAGTCATGATCGTCGACGAGCACACCGGCCGTATCCTCGCCGGCCGCCGCTACAACGAGGGCATGCACCAGGCGATCGAGGCGAAGGAAGGGGTGGACATCAAGGACGAGAACCAGACGCTCGCCACGATCACCCTGCAGAACTTCTTCCGCCTCTACGACAAGCTCTCCGGCATGACCGGTACGGCCATGACCGAGGCCGCCGAGTTCCACCAGATCTACAAGCTGGGCGTCGTCCCGATCCCGACGAACAGGCCGATGATCCGCAAGGACCAGTCCGACCTGATCTACCGGACCGAGGTCGCCAAGTTCGCCGCCGTCGTCGACGACATCGCGGAGAAGCACGAGAAGGGCCAGCCGATCCTCGTCGGCACGACGTCGGTCGAGAAGTCCGAGTACCTCTCGCAGCAGCTCTCCAAGCGCGGCATCCAGCACGAGGTGCTCAACGCCAAGCAGCACGACCGTGAGGCGACGATCGTCGCCCAGGCCGGCCGCAAGGGCGCCGTCACCGTCGCCACGAACATGGCCGGCCGAGGCACCGACATCAAGCTCGGCGGCAACCCGGACGACCTCGCCGAGGCCGAGCTGCGCCAGGCGGGCCTGGACCCGGTCGAGCACGTCGAGGAGTGGGCCGCGGCCCTCCCCGGCGCCCTGGAGCGCGCCGAGAAGGCCGTGAAGGCGGAGTTCGAGGAGGTCAAGGAGCTCGGCGGGCTGTACGTGCTCGGCACCGAGCGCCACGAGTCGCGCCGGATCGACAACCAGCTGCGCGGCCGTTCCGGCCGTCAGGGCGACCCGGGCGAGTCCCGCTTCTACCTCTCGCTCGGCGACGACCTGATGCGCCTGTTCAAGGCGCAGATGGTCGAGCGCGTCATGGCCATGGCCAACGTGCCGGACGACGTGCCGATCGAGAACAAGATGGTCACGCGCGCCATCGCCTCCGCGCAGTCGCAGGTCGAGACCCAGAACTTCGAGACGCGTAAGAACGTCCTGAAGTACGACGAGGTCCTCAACCGTCAGCGTGAGGTCATCTACGGCGAGCGCCGCCGCGTCCTGGAGGGCGAGGACCTGCACGAGCAGATCCAGCACTTCATGGACGACACGATCGACGACTACATCCGCCAGGAGACCGCCGAGGGTTTCGCGGAGGAGTGGGACCTCGACCGGCTCTGGAACGCGTTCAAGCAGCTCTACCCGGTGAAGGCCACCGTGGAGGAGCTGGAGGACGCGGCCGGCGACCGCGCGGGCATCACGGCCGAGTTCATCGCCGAATCCGTCAAGGACGACATCCACGAGCAGTACGACGCCCGGGAGAAGTCGCTCGGCTCGGACATCATGCGTGAGCTGGAGCGCCGCGTGGTCCTCTCCGTGCTCGACCGCAAGTGGCGCGAGCACCTCTACGAGATGGACTACCTCCAGGAGGGCATCGGCCTGCGCGCGATGGCGCAGAAGGACCCGCTGGTCGAGTACCAGCGCGAGGGCTTCGACATGTTCACCGCGATGATGGAGGGCATCAAGGAGGAGTCCGTCGGCTACCTGTTCAACCTGGAGGTCCAGGTCGAGCAGCAGGTCGAGGAGGTCCCGGTGCAGGACGCGGTTCCCTCCCTCACCAAGGACGCGGTGCCGGCTCCCGCCGGGCGTCCGGAGATCCGCGCCAAGGGCCTGGAGGCCCCGCAGCGTCCGGACCGGCTGCACTTCACCGCGCCGAAGGTGGACGGTGACGGCAGCGTCGTCGAGGGCGACTTCGTGAGCGAGGACGCCGCGGCCGGCGGGGACGGGCTGACGCGGGCGGAGCGTCGCAAGGCGCAGAAGAGCAGCGGCGGGCGTCGCCGCAAGAAGTAACCCCCGGTGGGGGAGGAGGGGCCGGACACCTGGTGAGGTGGCCGGCCCCTTCGTCATGGGCACCGGTGTTCACGACCGCGGTGCTCATCGTCGGGCCGGCTGGGTGGGCACGCGCGCGTGGAGGCCGTCCAGCTCGACGGCGGCGCAGCGCCAGCGGCGGTCGGCGCCGAGTTCCAGCCGGAAGGCCATGGCGCGCACGCCCCGGTCCGTGGCGATGCTGGCGAACGCCTCCAGGGCGCCCCGGGCGGGCTGGGCGCGGCAGCTGCGCAGTACGGGGCGGATGCCGGGACCCCCGAAGGGGGTCGTCGGGGCGAGCTGGACCAGCTGCTCGTACGCCTCTCCCACGGTCTGGCCCAGCATCCAGTGCACGGGCCGCTGACCGCTCAGGACGAGCAGCAGGCGCTCGGCGAAGTGGGCATGGGTGGGGAGGACGCGCGGAGCGGTGCGGACGGGTGGGGAGGCCGCTCCGGGGCGGGTTCCGGCCGAGCCGCGGGGGCGGGTGCCGGCGGGGCCGTGTGGAGCGGAGCGGGGGCGTGGGGTCCTGGGGCGGGTCGTGGCCATGGGGGTGGCGGTCGGGGCGGTGCGTCGCCCGGTGGCCGGGGTGCTGTCGGGCGTGCGCGTCGTCGTGGTGATGTCCATCGGTGGTCCGTCCCCGTTGCCTCGCGCCCGGTGTTCTACCGGGCGGTAACTTCTGTTGGGGATCTTGTACGGGGACGGTTCGCGGCCTCGCAAGGCGGCGGAGAGGCCCGGGCGGCCGTTCGGCAGGTTCACCTATCAGAGTGAGGGAGCGGCCCTCGGGGTCTGTCGGGGCGGGGCGCGGGGATGCCTCGGGTGGACCGGCGAGACGGCCTCCTGAGGACCCCGAAGGGGGACTCCGCACGTATCCTGAGGGCGTTTCCGACTACGAAAGCGGCCAGCCATGCGCGTCTACGTCCCCCTGACCCTCCCCGGTCTCGCACAGGCGCACAAGGCGGGCGAGCTGGGCCCCGGCCCGCTGACCGCCTACGCCGTGACCCCCGTGCTGCGCGAGTGGTACGTCTCGGACGACATCGAGGAGCTCGAGTACGCGGCGCTGAGCCGGGCCGCGGCCGCCTCGCTGCGGCAGCTCGCCGGAGACCCCTCGGCCGCGCGGCGCCGGATCGTCGTCGCCGTCGACGTACCGGACAAGGACGCGGTCGTGGACCCGGACCGGGGGCTGGACGCCGGTTCGCTGGGCGAGGTCCGTATCGCCGGAGCCGTACCGCTGGCCAAGGCGGCCGCCGTGCACGCCGACGCGGACGACGCGGAGGCGGACGTCTCGGCGGCGGCGGACGCGCTGGGCGCCGCGGACCAGGGCGACGACGACGCGCAGTTCACCGTGGACGGGGCCGAGGACCACGAGCTGCTTTGGTACGGGGTGCAGGAGATTCCGGGGCTGCTGCACTGAGGACCCCTGTCGGTGCGGCCCGGTACCGTCTTCGCATGGGGAAGCACGGTAAGCACCTGGTCTGGGACTGGAACGGCACGCTGCTCGACGACATCGAGGCGGTCATCGGCGCGACGAACGCGGCCTTCGCCGAGCTGGGGCTTGAGCCGATCACTCTCGCGCGGTACCGCGATCTGTACACGGTGCCGGTGCCGAAGTTCTACGAGCGGCTGATGGGGCGGCTGCCCACGGAGGCCGAGTGGGCGCTGATGGACGGCGCCTTCCACCGGCACTACTGGCAGCGGGCCGAGGCCTGCATGCTGACGGCCGGGGCGGCGGAGCTGCTGGCCGCGCGGCAGGATTCGGGGTTCACGCAGTCGCTGCTCTCGCTGGCGCCGCACACGGAGCTGGTACCGCTGGTGCGGAGGCACGGGATCGAGCCGCGGTTCGTGCGGGTGGACGGGCGGATCGGGTCCTCGACGGAGGGGAAGTCGGCGCACATGGTGCGTCACCTGGAGGCGCTCGTCGGTGTGCCGGCGGACCGGGTGGTCGTCATCGGTGATGCCGCCGATGACGCACGGGCGGCGGCGCATGTGGGGGCGCGGGCGGTTCTGTACACGGGTGGGTCGCACAGCCGGGCGTCGCTGGAGGCGGTCGGGGTGCCGGTCGTGGACTCGCTGGCGGAGGCGGTTGCGGTGGCGGAGGAGCTGATCTAGGCAGCCGGGATCGGGGCGGGGCCGGGTGCGGCCCGTGGGTGGTGCGCCGGGGGTTCCCCGCCGCACCGCCCGCACCGCCCGCCCGCACCGCCCGTACAACCGAGACGTCGACCGCGGGTCGGAGACCCCCGCCCTCACGGCGTCGTGCGCAGGACCTTCAGGAACTCTCGCATCCAGGCCGGGTGGTCCGGCCAGGCGCGCGAGGAGATCAGCGTGCCGTCCACCACCGCCTCCGTGTCCTGGAACGTGGCGCCCGCCGCCTGCATGTCCAGTTCCAGCGCCGGGTACGAGGTGACCCTGCGCCCCTCCAGGCCGCCGATCGCCGCCGTCAGGAGGGGGCCGTGGCAGATCTGGGCCACCGGCTTGTCCGCGTCGAAGAAGGACTTCAGGATCTTGCGGAGCTCCGGGTCGTTGCGCAGGTACTCCGGTGCCCGGCCGCCCGGGATCACCACGGCCACGTAGTCGCCGGGATCCACCTCCGAGAACGCCAGGTCCGCGGGCCAGCTGTAGCCCGGCTTCTCGGTGTACGTGTCGTAGCCCGGCTCGAAGTCGTGGACGACGAAGCGGAGCTGCTTGCGGGCCGGCGCCGCGATATGGACCTCGTACCCCTCCTCCAGAAGCCGCTGGTAGGGGTACATGACCTCCAGCGACTCCGCCGCGTCCCCGGTCACGATCAAGATCTTTGCCATGGCGACTCCCGGATCTCGGTCTCGGCTCCCTGCCCCAGGACACTGTGTCGCTGTCCATAACGTCAAACTTCCACCCCCTCTTTTGTACACATACGGACCATGACGATCGGGGGGGCGGGAGCGATAGGCTTTTCCCGTGATCAGCGCGATACGCCGAGGGGGCAGCGAAGCCCCCGGCCATCGCCCGGAGCGCCACGGCGTCCGGGCGGACATGGCGTTCGCCGATTCTCCCGTCCTGAGCGCGGCGCCAGAAATGGCCGATAACGGCTCGGACATCTCTCATCGCGGCATAACGTCGACTCCGACCGGTAACACCGCGTCGTGGCGTTGTGTCCTTTCTTCCACCGACGTCACGCAACGGCGCGCGACAGGAGCCAGAGGACATGCAGACCAAGCTGGACGAAGCCAAGGCCGAGCTGCTCGCACGGGCCGCCCGGGTAGCTGAGACCGGCCCGGTCGGGGGGCAACTTCCGACGGGGCCCGAGAACGGGAAGCGCCCGGACGGGGACACCGTGCTCGACTACCTCCAGCGCTACTACCTGCACACCGCGCCCGAGGACCTCACCGACCGAGACCCGGTGGACGTCTTCGGCGCCGCTCTCTCGCACTACCGGCTCGCGGAGAACCGCCCCCAGGGCACCGCGAGCGTCCGCGTCCACACCCCGACGGTCGAGGAGAACGGCTGGACCTGCAGCCACTCCGTCGTCGAGGTCGTCACCGACGACATGCCCTTCCTCGTCGACTCCGTGACGAACGAGCTGTCCCGCCAGGGCCGCGGAATCCACGTCGTGATCCACCCGCAGGTCCTCGTCCGCCGCGATCTGACCGGCAAGCTCATCGAGGTCCTGACCACCGAGCCCAAGGGCGACCTGCCCCACGACGCGCTCGTCGAGTCCTGGATCCACGTCGAGATCGACCGCGAGACCGACCGCGCCGACCTCAAGCAGATCACCACCGACCTGCTGCGCGTCCTTTCCGACGTCCGCGAGACCGTCGAGGACTGGGAGAAGATGCGCGACGCCGCGCTGCGCATCGCCGAGAACCTCCCCGACGAGCCCACCGCCGACGATCTGCGCCCCACCGAGGTCGAAGAGGCCCGCGAGCTTCTGCGCTGGCTCGCCGCCGACCACTTCACCTTCCTCGGCTACCGCGAGTACGAGCTGGTCAACGGGGACGCGCTGGCCGCCGTCCCGGGCACCGGCCTCGGCGTCCTGCGCTCCGACCCGCACCACGGCGGCGACGACGACCACCACGCCCACCCCGTCTCGTCCTCCTTCAGTCGGCTGCCCGCCGACGCCCGTGCCAAGGCGCGCGAGCACAAGCTGCTGATCCTCACCAAGGCCAACAGCCGCTCCACCGTGCACCGCCCCTCGTACCTCGACTACGTGGGCGTGAAGAAGTTCGACGCCGACGGCAACGTCGTGGGGGAGCGGCGCTTCCTGGGCCTGTTCTCCTCGGCCGCGTACACCGAGTCCGTCCGCCGGGTCCCGGTCATCAGCCGCAAGGTCCAGGAGGTCCTGGACGGCGCGGGCTTCTCGCCGAACAGCCACGACGGCCGTGACCTGCTCCAGATCCTGGAGACGTACCCCCGCGACGAGCTCTTCCAGACCCCGCCCGACGAGCTGCGCGAGATCGTCACCAGCGTCCTGTACCTCCAGGAGCGGCGGCGGCTGCGGCTCTACCTGCGCCAGGAGGAGTACGGCCGGTTCTACTCGGCCCTCGTCTACCTCCCGCGCGACCGTTTCAACACGACGGTCCGTGAGCGTCTGACCGACATCCTCAAGGAAGAGCTCCAGGGCACCAGCGTCGACTTCACGCTGATGAGCACCGAGTCGGTGCTCACCCGGCTGCACTTCGTCGTCCGCGTCGCCCCCGGCACCGAGCTGACCCACCTCACCGACGCCGACCGGGAGCGCATCGAGGCCCGGCTCGTCGAGGCCGCCCGCTCCTGGGCCGACGGCTTCGCCGAGGCGCTCAACGCCGAGACCGGCGAGGAGCGCGCCGCCGAGCTGCTGCGCAAGTACGGCAACGCCTTCCCCGAGGGCTACAAGGCCGACCACTCGCCGCGCGCCGCCGTGGCCGACCTGGTCCACCTGGAGCAGCTGAGGCACTCCGGCAAGGAGTTCGCGCTCTCGCTGTACGAGCCCGTCGGCGCCCGTCCCGGCGAGCGACGCTTCAAGATCTACAAGTCCGGCGACCAGATCTCCCTCTCCGCCGTGCTGCCGGTGCTCAACCGGCTCGGGGTCGAGGTCATCGACGAGCGTCCGTACGAGCTGCGCTGCTCCGACCGCACGCACGCGTGGGTCTACGACTTCGGTATGCGCATGCCCGCCCCGACCGCCAACGGCGCCTCGTTCAGCGACGACGCCCGTGAGCGGTTCCAGGAGGCGTTCGCCGCGACCTGGACCGGCGAGGCCGAGAACGACGGCTTCAACTCGCTGGTGCTGAGCGCCGGGCTGACCTGGCGCCAGGCCATGGTGCTGCGCGCCTACGCGAAGTACCTGCGCCAGGCCGGCGCGATGTTCAGCCAGGACTACATGGAGGACACCCTCCGGGACAACGTCCACACCACCCGGCTGCTCGTCTCGCTCTTCGAGGCCCGGATGTCGCCGGAGCGCCAGCGCGCCGGAGTCGAGCTGATCGACGCGCTCCTCGAGGAGCTGGACGCCGCCCTGGACCAGGTCGCCAGCCTGGACGAGGACCGCATCCTCCGCTCCTTCCTGACCGTCATCAAGGCGACCCTGCGGACCAACTTCTTCCAGAACGCGGCGGACGGCGCCCCGCACTCCTACGTGTCGATGAAGTTCGACCCGCAGGCCATCCCCGACCTCCCCGCGCCGCGTCCGGCGTACGAGATCTGGGTGTACTCCCCGCGTGTCGAGGGCGTCCACCTGCGGTTCGGCAAGGTCGCCCGAGGCGGCCTGCGCTGGTCCGACCGCCGTGAGGACTTCCGTACCGAGATCCTCGGCCTGGTCAAGGCGCAGATGGTGAAGAACACCGTCATCGTGCCCGTCGGCGCCAAGGGCGGCTTCGTCGCCAAGCAGCTCCCGGACCCGTCCGTGGACCGCGACGCCTGGCTGGCCGAGGGCATCGCCAGCTACAAGACCTTCATCTCGGCGCTGCTCGACATCACCGACAACCTGGTCGCGGGCGAGGTCGTCCCGCCGGCCGACGTGGTCCGTCACGACGAGGACGACACCTACCTCGTCGTCGCCGCGGACAAGGGCACCGCGACCTTCTCCGACATCGCCAACGAGGTCGCCGTCTCCTACGGCTTCTGGCTCGGTGACGCCTTCGCCTCGGGCGGCTCGGCCGGCTACGACCACAAGGGCATGGGCATCACCGCCCGCGGCGCCTGGGAGTCCGTCAAGCGCCACTTCCGCGAACTCGGCCACGACACGCAGACCGAGGACTTCACCGTCGTCGGCGTCGGTGACATGTCCGGCGACGTCTTCGGCAACGGCATGCTGCTCTCCGAGCACATCCGCCTCGTCGCGGCCTTCGACCACCGCCACATCTTCATCGACCCCAACCCGGACGCGGCCGTCTCGTACGCCGAGCGGCGCCGCCTCTTCGAGCTGCCCCGCAGCTCCTGGGCCGACTACAACACCGAGCTGCTCTCCGCGGGCGGTGGCATCCACCCCCGTACCGCCAAGTCGATCCCGGTCAACGCGCAGATGCGCGCCGCTCTCGGCATCGCGGCCGGCATTACCAAGATGACCCCGGCCGAGCTGATGCAGGCGATCCTCCACTCGCCCGTCGACCTGCTGTGGAACGGCGGCATCGGTACGTACGTCAAGGCGTCCACCGAGTCGAACGCGGACGTCGGCGACAAGGCGAACGACGCCATCCGCGTCAACGGCGAGGCCCTTCGGGTCAAGGTCGTCGGCGAGGGCGGCAACCTCGGCCTGACCCAGCTCGGCCGCATCGAGTTCGCCCGCAAGGGCGGCCCCGAGGGCGAGGGCGGCAAGGTCAACACCGACGCCATCGACAACAGCGCCGGCGTGGACACCTCCGACCACGAGGTCAACATCAAGATCCTGCTCAACGGGCTCGTCACCGACGGCGACATGACCGTGAAGCAGCGCAACAAGATCCTCGCCGAGATGACCGACGAGGTCGGCGCGCTCGTCCTGCGCAACAACTACGCGCAGAACGTCGCCCTGGCCAACGCGGTCGCCCAGTCGCCGTCCCTGCTCCACGCCCACCAGCGCTTCATGCGCCGCCTGGGCCGCGACGGCGCCCTGGACCGCTCGCTGGAGTTCCTGCCCAACGACCGGCAGATCCGCGAGCTGCTCAACACGGGCAAGGGCCTGAGCCAGCCGGAGATCGCCGTTCTCCTCGCGTACACCAAGATCACGGTGGCCGACGAGCTGATCGGCACCGAGCTGCCGGACGACCCGTACCTGCGCCGGCTGCTCCACGCCTACTTCCCGACGCAGCTGCGCGAGAAGTTCACGGACGCGGTGGACAACCACCCGCTGCGCCGCGAGATCGTCACCACGGTCCTGGTCAACGACACCGTCAACACCGGCGGCTCGACCTTCCTGCACCGCCTCCGCGAGGAGACCGGGGCGTCGATCGAGGAGATCGTCCGCGCGCAGACCGCCGCGCGCGCCATCTTCCGGCTCGGCGAGGTCTGGGACGCCGTGGAGGCGCTCGACAACCAGGTCCCGGCCGAGATCCAGACCCGGATGCGGCTGCACTCCCGCCGACTGGTCGAGCGCGGTACGCGCTGGCTGCTCGGCAACCGGCCGCAGCCGCTCCAGCTCGCCGAGACGATCGACTTCTTCGGTGAGCGCGTGGAGGAGGTCTGGGGCGAGCTGCCGCAGCTGCTGCGCGGCGCGGACCTGGAGTGGTACCAGTCGATCCTGGAGGAGCTGACCTCCATGGGCGTGCCGGAGGAGCTCGCCCTGCGGGTCGCCGGCTTCTCCTCCGCCTTCCCGACGCTCGACATCGTCGCGATCGCGGACCGCACGGCCAAGGAGGCGATGGCGGTCGCCGAGGTCTACTACGACCTGGCCGACCGGCTGCGGATCACCCAGCTCATGGACCGCATCATCGAGCTGCCGCGCGCCGACCGGTGGCAGTCGATGGCCCGCGCCTCCATCCGCGAGGACCTGTTCGCCGCCCACGCCGCCCTGACGGCCGACGTGCTCTCGGCGGGCAACGGGACCTCGACGCCGGAGGAGCGGTTCAAGGCCTGGGAGCAGAGGAACGCGGCGATCCTCGGCCGGGCGCGCACCACGCTGGAGGAGATCCAGGGCTCGGAGACGTTCGACCTGGCGAACCTGTCGGTGGCGATGCGGACGATGCGTCAGCTGCTGCGCGCGCACAGCTAGGCATCGTCGACAGGACGCATGTGAGAAGGGCCCCGCCGGTCGTCCGGCGGGGCCCTTCCGCTTGTCACTCCTGCGGCTGCGAGATCGGCGGCGGGGGTTCCGGCCGTGTCGTGGAGGTCCACAGGCGGCGCGCGGCGAGCAGCGCGCACGCGAGGAGCAGCCCGTTGCGGACCACCATGACCGCCACGCCGGGCAGGGAGCCGGCCACCACGTCGTCGTAGAGGACCGGGTACGCGAGCGAGCTCAGCCCGGCAGCGGGAAGCAGCATGAGCGCCACCGGACGCATCACGGTCCGGCGGGAGGTCAGACAGACGGCGGCGAGGCCGAGCAGCCAGACCATGTACTGAGGGCTGATCACCCGGCTCGTGACGGTGAAGAGCAGGACGGCGGCGAGCGCCGCGTCCAGCGGGGTCGCCTCGGTCCAGGTGCGCGCCCGCAGCCGCCACACCAGCAGCCAGACGAACGCGAGGACGGTCAGGAGCAGCGCGAGCCGGCCCAGACTGGAGACGTACGGGCCGACGTATTCGAAGGCGCCGTAGCGGTACTGGGCGGTGCCCGGCCAGACTCCGGCCCACTGGGCGACCGCGAGCGCTGTGCCGCCCAGCGACTCGATCTGGACGCCTCTGCTGCCCTGCTGGCGCAGGAAGCCGAGAGAGTGCGAGAAGAAGAGGGCGAGGGTCGCGAGGAGGGCGGCGGCCGTGGCTGCGGCCGCGATCCAGGCGTCGCGGGTGGTACGGCCCCGGGGGGTGCCGATAAGGGCGAGAACCGGCCACACCTTCACGAGCGCGCCGACCCCGGCGAGCACGCCGCCCAGCACGCCGCCGAGGCGGGGGACGGCGCGCGTGCGCGAGGTCAGGGCGAGCAGCGCCAGGACGGCGAGGGCGGTGGCCTGGACGTCGTAGCGGGCCAGCGGGATGTGCAGGAGCAGCGGCAGTCCGCAGACCCAGACCCAGGCCCCGTGGGTGACGCGGCTGCTGTCGGCGCGGGCGAGGGCGAGGGTGACGGCGGCGTCGGCGAGGAGCGTGAGGGCGACGAAGGCCTGGAAGTAGGTGAGCCAGGGCAGCGCGCCGGGGGACATGATCACCAGGCCGGCGCCGGGCGGGTACTGCCAGGTGACGTCGTTCACGGGGAAGGTGCCGTGGCCGAACTGCCGGTACCAGTGCTGGTAGAGGACGTACACCTCGCGGCCGACCCCGCCGACGCCCAGGCTGTCGCGCAGCAGGAGCAGCAGCATGCCGGCCCGGGTGAGGGTCCAGACGACGGTGAGGGCGAGGGCGGGGCCGCGGCCGACCTGGACGAAGGTGGCCGAGGTGAAGGTGTCCGAGGCGAAGGGGGAGCTGGTGAGGGCGGGGGGCGGCGGGGCGCAGGTGGCCTTGGCGCCCGTGCCCGCGCCGGAGCCGGGTGCGGCGTGGCCGGTTGCCGGTTCGGCGGCGTGGCCGGTTGCCGGTGAGGCGTGCGGGCCTGTCCCCGGTGCGTCGTCCGGTCCGGAGTCCGGGTCGGGAGGGGGCGGCGGGGTGCGGTCGCGATGCGTCGTCATCGAAACCGCACTCTATTGCTGTTTGGGTGGATATCAGGTCTTTTGTCAGGCCTTCTTGGTGAACGCCTCGTACGCCGCCACCACCTCCTTCGCCGGACCGTCCATCCGCAGCGTGCCCGCCTCAAGCCACAGCGCCCGGTCGCAGGTCTGCGTGATCGTGGAGTTGGAGTGCGAGACCAGGAAGACGGTGCCCGCCTCGGCCCGCAGCTCGTTGATCCGCTCCTGGCTGCGGCGGCGGAACCGGGCGTCGCCCGTGGACAGCGCCTCGTCGATCAGCAGGACGTCGTGGCTCTTGGCCGCCGCGATGGAGAAGCGGAGGCGGGCGCCCATGCCGGAGGAGTACGTCCGCATGGGCAGCGAGATGAAGTCGCCCTTCTCGTTGATCCCGGAGAAGTCCACGATGTCGTCGTAGCGGGCGTCGACCTCCGCGCGCGTCATGCCCATCGCGAGCCCGCCCAGGATCACGTTGCGCTCGCCGGTCAGGTCGTTCATCAGGGCCGCGTTCACCCCGAGGAGGGAGGGCTGGCCGCGGGTGTAGATCCTGCCCTGATTGACGGGCAGCAGGCCCGCGACGGCCTTCAGGAGGGTGGACTTCCCCGATCCGTTCGAACCGATCAGGCCGATCGCCTCACCTCGGTACGCGGCGAAGCTGACGCCCTTGACCGCGTGCACCTTCCGGGCGCCGGGAGTGGCGCGGCGGGTGAAGATCCGGTTGAGCGCGGCGGTGGCGCTGCCCTTGCCGGTACGGGCGCCGTTGACGGTGTACGTGATGTGGACGCCGTCGGCGACGACGGTGGGGGTGCGTTCGGATCGCGACGCCGCCGGGGTCGCCGTCGGGCTCGTCGTCAGGGTCTGTTCAGCCACGGCCGTACGTCTCCTCTGCCTTCCAGAAGTAGATGAATCCGCCCACGAAGGCCACCAGCGCCCAGCCGGCGCCGAGCGCCCAGACGTGCGGGGGCAGACGGTCGGCGGTGAAGCTCTCGATCAGCGCGAAGCGCATCAGGTCGATGTAGACGCTCGCCGGATTGCACTGCAGGACCGTGATCGCCAGGTCGGGGATCCGACCGCTCCGCGCCAGATGGTCGAGGGACCACATGACCCCGGAGGCGTACATCCAGGTGCGGAGGAGGAACGGCATCAGCTGCGCGATGTCCGGGGTGCGGGCGGCGAGCCGGGCCATGACGAGCGCGACCCCGGCGTTGAAGAGCGCCTGGAGGAACAGCGCGGGCAGGGCGAGCAGCCAGCTCGGGCGGGGGAACTCGCCGAAGCAGAACAGGATCCCGACCAGCGCGCCGAGCGAGAGCACGAGCTGCTGGAGCTGTTGCAGCGCCAGGGCCAGCGGAAGGCTCGCGCGGGGGAAGTGCAGGGCGCGGACGAGCCCGAGGTTCCCGCTGATCGCCCGCGTGCCGGTCATGATCGACTGGGAGGTGAAGGTCCAGACGAAGACACCGGTGATCAGGAACGGCACATAGTCCGGGATGCCCTCCTGGACGTTCATCAGGATGCCGAAGATCAGGTAGTAGACCGCCGCGTTGAGCAGCGGGGTCATCACCTGCCAGAGCTGGCCGAGCTTCGCGTGGCTGTACTGCGCCGTGAGCCGGGCGGTCGCGAACGCGGAGATGAAGGCGCGGCGTGACCAGAGCTGTCGGACGTACGCGGGGAGGGTCGGGCGGGCGCCACTGACCGCCAGGCCGTGGCGCAGGGCGAGCGCGCGCAGGTCCTGCGCGGCCCGGGAGTCGGGTTTCGTGAGCGTCTCGGTGGTCACGAGGTCGCTTTCGGCGAGGGGGCGGGGCATCGCTGACGACGGAACGGGTCCGTATCGTCGCTACGGGGAGAGTAGGACGTGGAGACGTCGCAACGCAACCGTTTCGTCGTGACGTCCGGTTGCGCGGTTGGTTAGGATCCGCCCATGACGACACGCCCCGGATCCCCCCGCCGCGCCCCCGCGGGAGCCGCCGTGCTCCGGGAGGACGTGACCGAGGCCATCCGCGCCGCCGTCTTCGAGGAGCTGGCCACCGTCGGTTTCGCCCGGATGTCCATCGAGGGCATCGCGCGCCGCGCGGGCGTCGGCAAGACCGCCGTCTACCGCCGCTGGAAGTCGAAGCTCTCGCTCGTCCTCGACCTGCTCGGCGCGTTCGCCACGCAGGGGCTGCCGGCGCCGTCGACCGGGTCGCTGTACGGGGACGTGCGCGCGCTCCTCGAGGTCGGCTCGCACGCCCTGCGCCACCCCGTGGCCTCCCAGGTCATCCCGGACCTGCTGGTGGAGGCCGCCAGGCAGCCGGAGATCGCCGACGCGATCAAGGCCGCCCTGCTCGACGGCCAGCAGGGCGTCGTCGCGCAGATCGTCCGCGAGGCCGTGTCACGCGGCGAACTGCCGGACGGAACCGACCCGGAGCGCGCCCTCGACCTGATCGTCGGGCCGCTCTACTGGCGACTCGTGGTGGTGCGCGGCGAACTGCCGAAGGGGTACGTCGACGACCTGGCGCGCTCGGCGGTGGCGGCGCTCACGGCCTAGGGCGAGACCCTCAGGGCGACGCCCCGTACCGGGTGGCGATCGCGGCGGCGCGGTCACGCAGCGAGGTGCGCAGCCACTCCGGGGCCAGTGCCTCCGCGTCCGTCGCGAGCTGCCACAGCGCCCATTCGGCATGTCTCGGATCCTGGAAGGTCACCTCGAGGCGCAGCCTGCCGTCCGCGTCGGTCTCCTCGTCGAGGACGGCCAGAGCGGTGCCCACCAGCTCCTCCCTCCGCGCCGGATCCACCCGTACCTGCACGGCGACCTGGTCGCCGCCGGTCCGGAACCGCGTGCCGCGTTCCTGCCAGGCCCGGTCCAGATCGACCCGGTCCGGTCGCTGAGCGGGTTCGGCGAGCTCCTCGGCGGCCAGGACCCGGGACAGCCGGTAGGTGCGGTCCGCTCCGGACCTCGTGGCCAGCAGGTAGCCCCGGTCCCGGACGGTGACCAGGCCGATCGGGTCCACCGTGCGCCACTTCGGGGGCTGGTCCACCGCCGCGTAGTGGATGCGGAGCTTGTGTCCGGCGAACACCGCGCGCAGGATCTCGGCCGTCACGGTGTCGGGCACCTCCTCGGCGACCAGCGGGCGCGAGAGGAGGTCGGTCTCCGGATCGATGAGCAAGCGCCCGGCCGCGCCGGCCGCGGTCTCCCGATAGCTCTCGGGCAGCGCGTCGACCACCTTGAGCATCGCCGAGGCGAGCGCCGAGCCCAGGCCGAACGCCTGCGCGCCGCGCCGCGATCCGGCGACCAGCAGGGCGAGGGCCTCGTCGTGGTTCAGCCCGGTGAGCTCGGTCCGGAAGCCGGGCAGCAGCGCGAAACCGCCGTGCCGGCCGCGTTCGGCGTAGACCGGGACACCGGCCGCCGACAGCGCCTCGATGTCGCGCAGCACGGTGCGGGTGGACACCTCCAGCTCGCGGGCGAGCGCGGTCGCGGACAGCCGGCCGTGCTGTCGCAGCAGCAGTACCAGCGAGACCAACCGGTCGGCGCGCATGCGGCGACCCTACTGAAATACATGACAGAGGGTGTCGCGATTCGCTGCGAGGCTTTACAGCACGACGAGGCAGCCCCTGGCTGCCGAGCCGTGGGGCGTACGCCGTGGGACGTGCGTACGCGAGGTCGACGAATCGAACGGAGCTGTGGTGGCGATGGAGCGAACGGCGGTCAATCCGTGGGCGTGGTCGGTGGAGTTGGGTTACAACCAGGGCGAGGTCGTCTCCGGGCAGACCCGGACCCTGTACTGCGCCGGACAGACCGCGATGAACGGCGACGGCAAGCCCGTGCACGCCGGTGACATGGCGGCGCAGGTGGCGCTGAGCCTCGACAACCTGGAGGCCGTGCTCGGCGAGGCCGGCATGTCCCTCGCGAACCTCGTCCGGCTCAGCGTCTACACCACCGACGTCGACCGGCTCTTCGCGCACTACGGGGTGCTGGCGTCGCGGCTGGGCGCCGCCGGGGTGGCACCGCCCACCACCATGCTCGGGGTGACTCGGCTCGCGATCCCCGATCTGATGGTCGAACTCGAGGGGACCGCCGTCGCGTGACGCGACCTCGCCGCCGCCGGAGCGCGGCCGGTCGGAGCGCGTACGAGAGTGGGATGCGGGTGGGTGATGTCCGTGCTCGGCATGGTGACGATCGGCGTCTACGGCTTCGACGGTGCGTCCTTCCTGCAACGCCTGCGGGACGCGGATGTGCGTCTGCTGCTCGACGTGCGCCAGCGCCGGGGTGTCCGCGGCCCCGAGTACGCCTGGGCGAACTCACGCCGGCTGCAGACGGCCCTCGCCGAGGCCGGGATCGCCTACGAGCGCCACCCCGAGCTGGCCCCCACCACCGAGTTGCGCCGGCTCCAGTACGCGGAGGACGATCGCCAGGGAGTCGGCAAGCGCTCGCGCCGCGAGCTCGCCGCCGAGTACACCCGCCGCTACACCGCCGAGATCCTCGACCGCGCCGACCTCACTCCGATCGTGTCGGGGCTGCCGAGCCGGGGGACCGCGGCGCTGCTCTGTGTCGAGCGTGACCCGGAGGCCTGCCACCGCTCGCTGATCGCCCGGCGGCTGGCCGAGCGGCACCACGTCAGGATCGGGCACCTGCGCCCGTCGTGACGTACGGCGCGGTACGGGTCCGGCCACGCCGCCGGACCCGTACCGCGCGGCCCGCTTCGGCGCTACTTCACCGCCCCCGCCATCACGCCCGTGACGAACTGCCGCTGGAAGGCGAAGAAGACAGCCAGCGGGATCACCATCGACAGGAACGCGCCTGGCGCGAGCACGTCGATGTTGTTCCCGAACTGCCGCACCTGCTGCTGCAGCGCCACCGTGATCGGCGGCGACTCGGAGTCGGCGAAGATCAGCGCGATGAGCATGTCGTTCCACACCCACAGGAACTGGAAGATGCCGAGCGAGGCGATCGCCGGCCCGCCGAGCGGCAGGACCACCCGGGTGAAGAGCCGGATCTCGCCCGCCCCGTCCAGCCGGGCCGCCTCCAGCAGCTCCTTCGGGATCTCCGCGAAGAAGTTCCGCAACAGGAAGATCGCGAAGGGGAGTCCGAACGCGGTGTGGAAGAGGACGACCCCGAGCGTCGTCTCGAAGACGCCGATCGCGCCGAAGAGCTTCGAGACGGGCACGAGCGCGACCTGCACCGGCACCACGAGCAGCCCGACGACCACCAGGAACCACCAGTCGCGGCCGGGGAACTCCAGCCAGGCGAAGGCGTATCCGGCGAGCGAGCCGATGACGAGGACCAGGAGCGTGGCCGGGACGGTGATCTGGATCGTGGAGACGAGGGAGCGGGTGATGGTCTCGTTGGAGAGGAGGGCGGAGTAGTTGTCGACGGTCAGCTGGGCCGGGGAGGTGAAGACCTTCCACCAGCCGCTCTCGCTGATGTCGGTGGGGCCGCGGAGCGAGGAGAGCAGCAGCCCGACCGTCGGCATCAGCCAGAAGAGACCGACGAGAACCAGGAAGACCCGCATCACGCCGCCGGCGGCGCGCGCGGCCAGCCGGGCACCGAGCGAGGCGACCGGTCGGGCCCCGGGCCCGGCAAGCGTCCGAGACCCGTCCCGGACGGCGGCGGCCGGAGGCGTTCCGGCGCGGGAGCCCCGGGGCGAGCCGATCCGGGGTCCCGGCGGGGAGCCCGACGCAGCGGGAGAGCCGAGGCCCGGTGCGGAGCTGTCGCCCGACGCGGCCGTAGGGCCGTCGCCCGACGCGGCCGTAGGGCCGTCGCCCGACGTGGCCGTGGGGCCGTCGCCCGGTGTCGCGGGAGAGCCGAGCCCGGAGCCGTCCTTGTCGTCCTCGTTCGTCGCCGTCACCTGCGGGCCTCCCTTCGCATCCGGCGGATGTTGAACGCCATCACCGGGATCACCAGCAGGAGCAGCAGGACGGCGATTGCGGAGCCGACCCCGAGATCCGCGTCCGTGCCGAAGGACGAGCGGTACAACTGGAGCGCCAGCACGTTCGCGTCGTCCTGTGCCGAGCCCGGCGCGATGATGAAGACCAGGTCGAAGATCTTCAGCACGTTGATCATCAGGGTGACCAGGACGACGGCGAGGACCGGTGCGAGCAGGGGGACGGTGATCCGGCGGAACACCTGCCACTCGTTCGCCCCGTCGACGCGGGCCGCTTCGAGGAGTTCGCGCGGCACGCTCGCCAGACCGGCCGCGATCAGGACCATCGCGAACCCGGCCCACATCCACACGTAACTGCCGATGACCGCCGGGGTGACGAGCGAAGGTCCCAGCCACTCCACGCCGTTGTACTGCTCGCGGAAGTTGCTCGCGGGCAGCCGCAGGACCGCGCCGTCGGCCGAGGCGGGGAGCGTGAACGAGCCGTCGGCCGCCGCCCGTGTCGTGGCCACCACCGTCCCGTCCCTCACCGCCTCGATCCGCAGCCCCTTGAGCCCGACCTCCTTCGCGTCCACGGCGTTCGGCTTCCCGCCGCCGCCCTTGGTGAAGTCCAGCCACGCGGTGCCGGTGATCCCGCCCTCCCGCGACGGCGCGGGTTCGTGCGCCGGGCGGGCGTCCTTCGGCATCTGCGCCGGCGCGACACCGATCAGCGGGAGCCGCGCCGGCTGTCCCGTACGGACCGGGCTCTTCGTCACGTACGCGCCGCCGCCCGCCGCCTCCAGCGGGTGGACCGGCAGAGGGCGCGCCCGCGGGAAGCCGGACGATTCGGCGAAGGTGTCGTGGACGCCGACCCAGACGGCGTTGGCGACACCCCGGTCCGGATCCTGCTCGTACACCAGCCGGAAGATGAT
The DNA here is from genome assembly GCF_055561875.1 of Streptomyces sp. NPDC022552. Classification (NCBI taxonomy): domain Bacteria; kingdom Bacillati; phylum Actinomycetota; class Actinomycetes; order Kitasatosporales; family Streptomycetaceae; genus Streptomyces; species Streptomyces sp. NPDC022552. Next base: position 256,023 of record NZ_JBVHGJ010000011.1, on the reverse strand, counting down.
TCCGGCGGCCAGCATCGAGATCGCCATGGGCATGAATACGATCAGCTTGAACGCCGTGCCCCAGCGCACCCGTTCGGTGAGCACCGCGAAGATCAGGCCGAGCGCGGTCGCGACGGTCGGGGCGACGACCGCCCAGATCGCGTTGTTCCGGACGGCGGTGAGGATCGTGTCGTCGGTGAAGAGGGCGACGTAGTTGTCGAGTCCGGCGAAGGAGTCCCCGGACCTGTCGAAGAACGAACGCTGGACGGAGTACCCGATGGGGTAGACGACGAGCGCGCCGAGCAGGACCAGTGCGGGGAGGAGGAACCCCGCCGCGACGGTCCTGCGCGTGCCCGTGACCGTGGGGGCCTTGGGGGCCCTGGACGCGGACGCCACCCGCGTCAGCTCTTGTACGCCTTGGCCGCGTCGGCCTCCAGGCGCGCCTGGGTCCCCGCGATGTCCTTCGGGTTCTTCAGGAAGTCCTGCAGCGCCTTCCACTCGCCCTTGCCGGGCGTGCCGCCGAACGACTGCGGCATCTGGTCCGACATGTCGAAGCGGAAGTCGTCCCCGGACTCCAGGAGCGCCTTGGCGATCTCCCGCTGGACGTCGTTCGGGTACGCGGCCAGGTCCAGGCCCTTGTTCGGCGAGAGGTAGCCGCCCGCGCCCGCCCAGATCGCGGCCGCGTCGGGGGAGGCGAGGAAGGTCAGCAGGGCCTGGGCGCCCTTGGTGTCCTTCAGGGCCACCGCCGCGTCGCCCCCGGTGACGACCGGGGACGCCGAACCGACCGCCGGGAAGGGGAAGACCTTCGCGTCCGTACCGATCTTCGCGCTGGTCTGCGCGATGTTGATGGCCGAGAAGTCGCCCTCGAAGACCATCGCCGCCTTGGGCTGGTCGCCGCCGGTGAAGGTCTGGGTGACCGAGGTGGGGAACTCCGTCTGCAGAGCGCCCGCCGCGCCGCCCGCGATCAGTTCCGGCTTGCCGAACAGCTCGCCGAGGGTGGTGAGCGCCTGGGTGACGGACGCGTCCGTCCACTTGATCTCGTGCTTGGCGAGCTGGTCGTACTTGGCCGGGCCCGCCTGGGAGAGATAGATGTTCTCGAACCAGTCCGTGAGCGTCCAGCCGTCCGCGCCGCCGACCGAGACGGGCGTGACACCGGAGGCCGAGATCGTCTCCGCGGTGGTCAGGAACTCCTTCCAGGTCTTGGGCTCGGTGGCGCCCGCGTTCTCGAAGGCGGCGTTGTTGTACCAGATCAGGGACTTGTTTGCGGCCTTGAAGTACACGCCGTACTGCGTGCCGTCCACGGCGCCGAGGTCCTGCCAGCCCTGGGAGTAGTTCTTGGCGAGCTGCTCCTTGGCGTCGGGGCCGACGGGCTTCAGCCACTTCTGGGCGGCTGCCTGCTGGATCGCGCCGACCTGGGGGAGCATCGCGACGTCGGGCGGGGAGCCGCCGGCGATCTTCGTGCCGAGGAAGTTCACGATCGGGTCCTGGGCGGGCACGAAGGTGACGGTGGCGCCGGTGCGCTTCTCGAACTCCTTCAGGACCTTGGTGAAGTTCTCCTGCTCCGGGCCGGTCCAGACGGCGGCGACCTCGATCTTCTCGCCCTTGAGCGAGGGCAGCTTCAGGGAGCTGCTCGACGTGGCCGGTGGGCCGGGTTCCTTGGTGCCGTCGCCCTTGTCCTCGCCGCCGCCGCAGCCGGCGAGCGCGAGTGCGAGGGTGAGCGCGGTGACCGTGACGACGGTCGGTGCGGCTCTGCGTGTACGAAGAGTTGTACGCATTTCTGCCCCGTCTCTCCTGTGCGCGGTGCGTGTCCCGTGCGCTCAGGTCTACGCCGGGGGCACCGGCCCCGCAATACCGCCTTCCGTGTCAAGTGGGTGATCGTGATTCGCTCGTGACGTTCCGTCAGGAGCGGGCGGCGGGTGTGAGGGGGGACAGGGGGGTGGCGTCGAGAGAGCGTGCGGCGCGGTCGAGGGCGCTGGCGAGGAGCGCCAGATCGGTCGGGCCGTTGCCGAGTTCGCGCACGGGTCTGCGGGTGGGCGGGTCACCCATCCGCTCCCACTCCAGCGGGACGACGGTCGGGCGGAGGGTCGCCGTACGCGGGATGCGGCCGGTGACCCGGCCGGCCTGGAACGGGGTCACGCGGCCGTCCGGGTGCCCGAGCCGTCCCCGGCCGGGCGCCGGGTCGTCGGGCCCGGGCGCGACGGGCGGCGCGTCGAGCACGATCCGCAGGCGGGCGCCGGGGCCGTGGGCCAGCTCCGTGTCCGCCGTCCGGTCGGGGCGTGCGGAGGTCGCGACCAGATGGACGCCGAGACGCGCGCCGCCGCGTGCCACGGCTTCCAGAGCCCGTACGACGGACCCGGCGGCGGGCCGCCCGGGCGAACCGAGCGCGGGCGCGACGAGCGCGTCGAAGTCGTCGACGAGCACGACGAGCCGGGGCAGCGCGGCGGCCTCGTCACCCGCTCGCGGATCGTGCTCCCTGCCGGGGCGCGGAACGAGCCCGGCCGCCGACTGTCCGGGTTCTTCGGCCGCCGCGGACCGCAGGACGCGTCCACCGGCCCGGTCGGCGAGGTCGTCGGCACCGGGGCGTGCGGTGCGGCCGCTGGGCCGGTCGCCGAGGGTGCCGTCGCCGGCGCGGGCCGTGCGGCCGCTGGGGTGGTACGTGAGATCGTCGGCGCCCGCGCGGGTGGTGCGGTGGTCGGTGTCCGCGCCCGTGCGTGTCGTCCGGCCGCTCGGGCGGTACGTGAGATCGTCCGCGCCCGTGCGGGTGCCGTGGCCGTCCGGGCCCGCGCCCGTGCGGGAGGTCCGCCCGCTCGGGCGGTACGTGAGGTCATCGGCGCCCGGCCCGGCGCTCCGGCTGCCGGTGTCCGTGCCCGGGCGGTCGCCGATCAGGCCCTCGCCCGTGCGCAGCGTGCGGCCGCTGGGGCGGTCTGCGACGTCGGCGGCGCGGGCGTCGGGGATGCGGGCGGCCGCGCGGGCGCCCTGGGGCATCGTCTCCGCCGCGCTCGGGCCGCGCTGGCCGATCATGCGTGCCGCCGCCTGGCGGTCGGCGAAGTGCCCGTCGCCCAGGATCTCCGCCCGGCGCTTCAGCTCCGTGCCCAGCGCCTGGGCGAACTCCCGCATCCGTACCGGGTCCGAGGCGACCAGGTGCTCCGTGACGTGCGGCAGCTCCGTGCACGCCGCGAGACCCTCGCCGCGCTCACCGCCCGCGCCGTCGACCAGCAGCAGCCCCAGTCGGTCCGGGCGTCCCCCGGCCGCGAGGGACGCCGCGATCGAGCGCAGCAGCTCCGTGCGCCCACTGCCCGCGGGCCCCTCGATCAGCAGATGGGGGCCCTCCTCCGTGAGGTCCACCGAGACCGGCCCGCGCGGCCCCGCACCCAGGACGGCCGTCCCCTCGCCCGCCGCCGCCCACCGCGTCAGCAGCGAGGCGGGCGTGGCCCGGGCGAGCCCCAGCTCGTCGAGGAGCCGGGAGGACCGGGGCAGCGCCGTCGCCGCCGTCCGCCCGTGCGCGGCGGGGGCGTCCGTACGCAGCGGCGCGACCGCCCGCCCGAAGCGCTCCGCCCAGGCGACCGACACCGCGTCCACCACACCGACGGTCCCATGACCCGCGGCCCGGCCACCCGCCGTACGCAGCAGCCGCAGCGCCGTCGCCACGTCACCGCTCAGCAGGGCGACCGCCCCGCACTCGCGGAAGGCCAGGGAGGCCGCGCACGCGCTCTCGTACGTCGCCGCCACCGGCGACACCGGCGACGCGGCCGGCGCCTCGGCCAGACAGACCAGATGGATACCGGCGGCCGCCCCCGCCCCGGCGAGCCGCGCGGTGGTCTCGCGCAGCGCCGCCGACCCGGGGTCGCCGTCCACGACCACGACCGTGACCGGCCCTTCGTACCGCGCCGCCGCCTCCGCGACCGCCGCGCGGTCGGCGCTCGGCCAGCCCGGTCCGAGCGGGCCGTCGTCGAGCCGCCGGGTGAGCTCCGCCGTACGGGCATGGGCCTGATCGCGGTCGTACGCGAGGAGCAGCCGACAGTCCTGGCCGTGCGCCGGGCGCAGGTGCGGGAGCCAGCCGAGCCAGCCCCAGGCCCGCCGCCGCTCCTCCAGGGAACGGTTCCGGTCCGCGCTGATCAGCACGATCTCCAGATCGGCGGGGGAGTGCAGGGCGGCGAGCTGGGCCACCACGGAGCGGGCGAGTCCGGCCAGCCGGTCGCCGGGGCCCGCGAGCCCGAGGGAACCGGCCTCGCGCAGCCCGACGGTGACCGGCACTCCGGACAGCTCGGCGCGGTCGGTCGTACCGAGCCGGACGACGAGGGCCTCGGGGTGGTCCGGGCCGCGCTCCCAGAGCCGGGGGCCCGGGCCGAGCGCGGTGAGCAGCACGGCGGCCGGGTCGGGCCAGGTCTCGGGGCTGGGCGGGGGACCGGGGGGCCGTTCGCCGGCGAACTGGGCGTCGGTGTCCGCGCCGAGGTCGGCACCGGGGACCGGCAGGTCCTCCCTGGCACCGGCGAACCGACGCGCCCACGCTCCTATCCCCCGCTTGCCGCGCGGGGGAGCGGTCTGGCGCGGGGTCTGCCGGGTCCTGCTGTGCGCCTCGCCTCCCGAAACCGCGCCGTCCACGGGCTCCTCGGCGCGCGCGTGCGCGGGCGAGCCTCCGTGCGTCGCGTCGGCGGACAGGGAGAAGGCGCCGCCGCCGAGCGCCGTACCCGCGCTCGTACCCGTACCCGTACCCGTGCTCGTAGCCGTCCCCGCGCTCGTGGCGTGGCGTGAGGACCCGGGCTGGGAGCCGGGCTCGGCCTCCTGCCCGGCCCCGCCCGCCGCCCCGAGGTCCACCCGCAGGTGGCCCTCGCCGTCCGGGGCCGTCGGCAGGGTGTCCGTACCGGGGTCGCCCGGGCCCGTCAGGCGGAGGGCGGACTCGCCGAGGCGCAGCAGGGCGCCGGGCGCCAGCCGGACGGGGCGGTCGCCGACCGCCACGCCGTCCAGCGTCGTCCCGTTCGTGGAGCCGAGGTCCGCGACGGTGACGCGGCCGTCGTCCCCGACCGTGACCGTGCAGTGGACCCGGGAGACGTCGGGGTCGTCCAGCGGAACGTCCGCGTCCAGGGAGCGGCCGATCCCGACCGGGCCGCGGTGCAGCAGGTGCACACCGCCCGCGTCGGGCCCCGCGACCACGTGGAGCCGGGCCGATGTGGCCTCGTCCGGCCGGTCGTCCTCGCCGGGGACCTGGAGCGTCAGCACCGCGCCGTCGACCAGCGGGGGCTCGCCGAGCGAGCAGCGCCGCGCGTCGAGCCGCTCCCGGCCCGCGTAGAGCACGGTCGAACCGGAGAGGGAGGTGTCGGGCCCGGAGACGGCGGCCGCCAGACCGGAGGCGACGGCGGCCAGCGCCGTCCCGGCCGGAGCGGTGACAAGCACGTCGCAGGCGCGCCCCGCGCCGTGGCCGGCGTGCGGCGCGAGGACGGTCAGCCGGATCTGCATCGCCGTCAGCGGTCCCTTCTGCGCGTGGTGCCCGGCAGGGGGACCGCCCGTGCCTCCCCCCACCCGGCACGGACACGTCGTCCGGTACAGGTCGGCACGGCGCGGGGGCTCCCGACCCTCGACGCGCGTGCTGTGTGCATCCTCGCACCTGCCGCTGACAACCCGCCTGCGGGTCGCCTCCAAGTGATCTTGAATGGTCGGCTGTGGACGTAAAAGTGCCTGGTTGAGTACGCCTTCCGACCTCCGTGGCAACCGCCGGTGCGCCATGAGCGTCTTGTTTTCGGACAAGTCCGGCGTAGGAATCAGCCGTCTTGGGGTCGACCCCTGACCCGTTCGGCGGCACTAAAGTGGGTCGGACACCCGGACGGGTCACAACAGAGGACAAGGACCCCGGGACCCCCCAGGACCACGATCAGCAGGGAGCGCGTGACGTGCGGCCAATCGGCAGCAAGTACCTGCTCGAGGAGCCGCTCGGACGCGGCGCCACGGGCACCGTCTGGCGAGCCCGCCAGAGGGAGGCCGCGGGCGCCGAGGCGGCCGTGCAGGGCCAGCCCGGCGAGACCGTGGCGATCAAGGTCCTCAAGGAGGAGCTGGCCAACGACGCGGACATCGTGATGCGCTTCCTGCGCGAGCGGTCCGTGCTGCTCCGGCTCACCCACCCCAACATCGTGCGCACCCGCGACCTGGTCGTCGAGGGCGATGTCCTCGCGCTGGTCATGGACCTCGTCGAGGGCCCGGACCTGCACCGGTACATCCGCGAGAACGGCCCGCTCACCCCGGTCGCCGCCGCGCTCCTCACGGCCCAGATCGCCGACGCGCTCGCCGCCAGCCACGCCGACGGCGTCGTCCACCGCGACCTCAAGCCCGCCAACGTGCTGCTCTCCGAGCAGGGCGGCCAGATGCACCCGATGCTGACCGACTTCGGCATCGCGCGCCTCGCCGACTCCCCGGGCCTGACCCGTACGCACGAATTCGTCGGCACGCCCGCGTACGTCGCGCCGGAGTCCGCCGAGGGCCGTCCGCAGACCTCCGCCGTGGACATCTACGGTGCGGGCATCCTGCTCTACGAGCTGGTCACCGGCCGTCCCCCGTTCGCCGGCGGAACGGCCCTCGAAGTGCTGCACCGCCACCTCAGCGAGGAGCCGCGGCGTCCCTCGACCGTCCCGGGCCCGCTCTGGACGGTCATAGAGCGCTGCCTGAGCAAGGACCCCGACCGGCGGCCCAGCGCCCAGAACCTGGCCCGCGGCCTGCGTGCCGTCGCCGCCGGCATCGGTGTGCACGCCACACCCGCGCAGATCGAGGCCGCCGACGGTGTCGGCGCGCTGCTCGCCCCCGACCCGGCGCCCGCGCCGGTCCCGGAGACCCCCGGCGCCGCCGACCCGACCCAGGTGCTGCCCAGCGGGGCGGGCGCCCACTACGACCCGGCCGCGCCGACCAGCGTCATGCAGACGTCCGGCCCGATGGGCGGCGCGGACCCGACCGCGGTCATGCCTCCCGTACCGCCGCAGCCGCCGCAGGGCGCGCCGGACGAGGAGCAGCCGCACCCCTGGCAGAACCAGCTGCGCGCGGCCCGTGACCGCAACGAGCAGACGCAGGTCCAGTACCTGGACCCCAGCGAGGACCCGCTGCGCCGCCGTCCGCAGCGCCAGCCGCAGCCGCCGCAGCACCGGCAGGGGCCGCCGCAGCCGTACCAGCAGCCCCAGCAGCCGCCCCGGTACCAGCAGCAGCCGCCGCAGCAGCAGTACGCGCCGCAGCCGCCGCAGCACCAGCAGCACCAGCCGCAGCAGTACTCGCGGCCCCAGCAGGCGTACAACCCGCCGCAGCCGCCCCCGCAGACTCCGCAGCCGCCGGCCCGCCGTGAGCCGCGTGCGCCGCGTCAGCGCGGCGCCAACCCCATGCGGATCCCCGGGCTCGGCTGCCTGAAGGGCTGTCTCTTCTCGATCCTGCTCTTCGTGGTCGCGGGCTGGCTCATCTGGGAGCTGACCCCGCTCCAGAGCTGGATCGCCGAGGGCAAGGGTTACTGGGAGGCCCTCGGGGACGGGATCTCGTCCTTCACCGACTGGGTCTCCGGCCTGGCGGACTCGACGGGCACCGACAGTGGTACTACTACCGGCGGTACGGGGCAGTAGTACTGCCGATTTATCGACTTCCGAGGGGTGATTTCCCCTCGGAAGTGACGACCGGCGGCCGCGGACGCGTAACTTTGACGCGTCCGCCAGCCGCTGAGGGAGCAGTCTTGGCACGGAATATCGGCAGCCGCTACACGGCCCACCAGATCCTCGGTCGGGGCAGCGCCGGCACGGTGTGGCTCGGCGAGGGCCCCGAGGGCCCCGTCGCCATCAAGCTGCTGCGCGAGGACCTGGCCTCGGACCAGGAGCTCGTCGGCCGCTTCGTCCAGGAGCGCACCGCCCTCCTCGGTCTCGACCACCCGCGCGTGGTCTCCGTCCGCGACCTCGTCGTCGACGGCAACGACCTGGCCCTCGTCATGGACCTGGTCCGCGGCACCGACCTGCGCACCCGCCTCGACCGAGAGCGCAGGCTCGCCCCCGAGGCGGCCGTCGCGATCATCGCCGACGTCGCCGACGGACTCGCCGCCGCGCACGCCGCCGGAGTCGTCCACCGTGACGTCAAGCCGGAGAACATCCTGCTCGACATGGAGGGCCCGCTCGGCCCCGGCGGCGCCCACCCGGCGCTCCTCACCGACTTCGGCGTCGCCAAGCTCATCGACACCCCGGGCCGCACGAAGGCGACCCGGATCATCGGTACACCGGACTACCTCGCCCCGGAGATCGTCGAGGGTCTGCCGCCGCGCGCCGCGGTCGACATCTACGCCCTCGCGACCGTCCTGTACGAGCTCCTGGCCGGCTTCACGCCCTTCGGCGGCGGCCATCCGGGCGCCGTGCTGCGCCGCCACGTCACCGAGACGGTCGTCCCGCTGCCGGGCATCCCCGAGGAGCTGTGGCAGCTGATCGTCCAGTGCCTGGCCAAGGCCCCGGCCTCCCGGCTGCGCGCCTCGGAGCTGGCAAGCCGGCTGCGGGAGTGCCTGCCGCTGCTGGCCGGGCTGCCCCCGCTGGACGTGGACGAACCCGACGACGCGGAGCAGCAGACGCCGGAGCCGCGCGAGGAGGACCCGTACCCGACGGGTGGCGGAGGTGCCGCCCCCCGCCGGGCCGCCGTCCCGCTGGTCCCCGGTGCCGCTCCCGACTCCAACCGGGACACCCACACCTCCATGCGCGTCCCCGCCCCCGACGAGCTCGCGGGCGGCCCCCTGGGCACCGCACGCGCCCCGCGCTCGGCGAGCGCCCGGCGCCCCGGCTCGGCCCGCCACAAGGCCGGGACGGTCCGCAAGCGCCGGATCACCCTCTCGATCGCGGCGGTCGTCGTCGCGGGCGCACTGGGCGTGGGCGGCTATCTGGCGACCGCCGAGGACGGCGCCGCACCGCCGCAGGACTCGAAGACGTCGACGGAGCCGTAGCCGCAGCCGTACCGGGAGGTCGGTGGGGTCGGCGGGGTCTGGCATTTGCGGTGAGCCGTTACGCTGGACGCGTGGCAGTCGTCGATGTATCCGAAGAGCTGAAGTCCCTCTCCTCGACCATGGGGTCGATCGAGGCCGTACTGGACCTCGAACAGATGAGGGCAGACATCGCCGTGCTCGAAGAGCAGGCCGCGGCCCCGTCCCTCTGGGACGACCCGGAGGCGGCGCAGAAGATCACCAGCAAGCTTTCGCACCTCCAGGCCGAGGTCCGCAAGGCCGAGGCCCTGCGCGGCCGGATCGACGACCTCGGGGTGCTCTTCGAGCTCGCCGAGGAGATGGACGACCCGGACACGCGCGTCGAGGCGGAGACGGAGCTGGTCTCCGTCCGCAAGGCGCTGGACGAGATGGAAGTCCGTACGCTCCTCTCCGGCGAGTACGACGAGCGCGAGGCGCTGGTCAACATCCGCGCGGAGGCGGGCGGCGTCGACGCGGCCGACTTCGCGGAGCAGCTCCAGCGCATGTACCTGCGCTGGGCCGAGCGGCACGGCTACGGCACGGAGATCTACGAGACCTCGTACGCGGAAGAGGCCGGCATCAAGTCGACCACCTTCGTGGTCAAGGCGCCGTACGCGTACGGCACGCTCTCGGTCGAGCAGGGCACGCACCGTCTGGTCCGCATCTCCCCGTTCGACAACCAGGGCCGCCGTCAGACGTCCTTCGCGGGCGTCGAGATCCTGCCGGTCGTCGAGTCGTCCGACCACGTCGAGATCGACGAGTCCGAGCTGCGCGTGGACGTCTACCGCGCCTCCGGCCCGGGCGGCCAGGGCGTCAACACGACCGACTCGGCGGTGCGCATCACGCACCTCCCGACGGGCATCGTGGTCTCCTGCCAGAACGAGCGCTCCCAGATCCAGAACAAGGCGAGCGCCATGAACGTCCTCCAGGCCAAGCTCCTCGAGCGCCAGCGCCAGGAGGAGCGCGCCAGGATGGACGCCCTGAAGGACAGCGGCAGCTCGTGGGGCAACCAGATGCGCTCCTACGTCCTGCACCCGTACCAGATGGTCAAGGACCTCCGTACGGAGTTCGAGGTCGGCAACCCGCAGTCGGTCCTGGACGGCGAGATCGACGGCTTCCTCGAGGCGGGCATCCGCTGGCGCAAGCAGCAGGAGAAGTAACACCCACGTCGCTCCACCACGATGGGCCCCGCACGCGCGCGTGCGGGGCCCATCGGCGTACGCCCAGGGGCAGGTAAGCCCAGGCGCAGGCCTTCGGACAGGACTGCTGATGCCGGGCCAGGTCGAGGGTGTGGGTGTCGGGTTGGCCGTACGGACGGCCGGGGGCCGTGTCTGCGGCCGGAGTTCATCGGCGCTCCCGCAGGGGGCCCACGGGTCGCCGTGGAGGATTCGCGGGCGCAAGCGGAAACCGGGTCTGCCGGGCGCTTTGTCGACAAGGGAACTGGCCTCACCAGGACGGCAGTTCCACGTTTACGTCACAGTTGCATCCCCGCATGGCAGGCAACTCGTGATCTTTCGGGCATCGCACGCGCAACGACCTTGACGCGTATGCGGAAACTCGGAAGGGTGGCACGCGGCATGCGTATCTATGGGGCGTGTGTGACCGGGGGCTGGTTGAGTGATCACGCCGCCCCCGTGCCCGTGGCCCCGAACGCGGCTCCATGACGAGATTGAGCTACTGGGGGTAGCAGGCACATGACGAAGAAGACGCGGGTCCGTTTCGCACGGATAGCCGCAGGTGCGGTGATCGCCGCCGGTGCGTCCCTGACCGCGGCCGGCGCCGCTCAGGCTGTGGGTGTCGACCTGAACATCGGCGTCCAGGCCGAGCTGCCCGAGGTCGACCCCACCTGCATCCCGGGCACGCCCGGCTGTGAGGAGACTCCGCCCACCACGCCGCCGGTGACCACGCCGCCGGTGACGACCCCGCCGGTCACGACTCCGCCGGTGACGACTCCGCCGGTGACCACGCCGCCGGTGACCACGCCGCCGGTCACGACTCCGCCGGTGACCACGCCGCCGGTGACCACGCCGCCGGTCACGACCCCGCCCACCACGCCGCCGACGACGACGCCGACCACCCCGGGTGAGACGCCTGCGCCGACGACGCCGAGCGACGACTCCACCGACGACGCCGGCACCTGCACCGTCGACGTCGACGGCGCCGAGTGCGTCAACAACAACCCCGACACCGACAACGCCGGCTCGCAGCCCGTCGAGCAGGGCAAGGCCAAGGAGGAGCTGGCCGAGACCGGCGCCGCCGAGACCTCGTTCCTGATCATCGGTGCCGCGACCATGATCGCCGGTGGCATCGGCTTCCGGATGCTCCCGCGTCTGGTCGGCGGTGGCCGCGCCGCTGTCTGAGCGGTTCGGTGACCGTCAGGTCGTAAGGGCATGAAAGAGAGGGCCGGGGGCGCACCCCCGGCCCTCTCTCGTGTCCGGCTCGTATGCGGAGGCCCCCGTGGGGTCCTACGCGGTCTGCAGTGCGGCGAGCAGCGCCACCATCGCCACCAGGGCGACCACGAGCGCCAGCACCATCGCCGGGGTCAGGCCCGTCGACGGGTCGAGGCGTTCCCGGTTCGCGCGGCAGACGGGGCAGCGGCCCTCCGCGACGGGGGCCGCGCAGTTGGCGCACACCAGTCGGTCATAGGTCATGCGCTCTCCTCCTCCCGCACAGGGTCCACATCGGGAACAACGCCCGGTGGCACCCGAGCGTTCCCCTACCACTGTGCCAGCTCCGAGGCGTTTCGGCGCGCCCCGTCGGATTACACCCGGATCGCATCGCTTCCGCCCCGAAGGGCGAAAAGGATAAAGCACGCAAGCCGGGACCGCGACTGCGCGCGCCATCGTCGGTCGCGTAAGGTCGCGCACACCTACTCCCGGCCGACCGTGGTGCATCCGTGATCCGATTCGACAACGTCTCCAAGTCCTATCCGAAGCAGAACCGCCCCGCGCTCCGGGATGTATCCCTGGAGATCGAGAAGGGGGAGTTCGTCTTCCTCGTCGGTTCCTCCGGCTCCGGAAAGTCGACTTTCCTCCGGCTGATCCTGCGCGAGGAGCGCTGCAGCCATGGCCAGGTGCACGTCCTCGGCAAGGACCTCGCCCGGCTGTCCAACTGGAAGGTGCCCCACATGCGGCGCCAGCTCGGAACCGTCTTCCAGGACTTCCGGCTGCTGCCCAACAAGACCGTGGCCGAGAACGTCGCCTTCGCCCAGGAGGTCATCGGCAAGCCGCGCGGCGAGATCCGCAAGGCCGTGCCCCAGGTCCTCGACCTCGTCGGCCTCGGCGGCAAGGAGGACCGGATGCCCGGCGAGCTCTCCGGCGGTGAGCAGCAGCGCGTCGCGATCGCCCGCGCCTTCGTCAACCGCCCGATGCTGCTGATCGCCGACGAGCCCACCGGCAACCTCGACCCGCAGACCTCCGTCGGCATCATGAAGCTGCTCGACCGCATCAACAGGACAGGGACCACCGTCGTCATGGCGACCCACGACCAGAACATCGTCGACCAGATGCGCAAGCGCGTCATCGAGCTCGAAAAGGGCCGCCTCGTCCGCGACCAGGCGCGCGGCGTCTACGGATACCAGCACTGAGCAGGTAGGGGATAGAACACCATGCGCGCTCAGTTCGTGCTCTCCGAGATCGGCGTCGGCCTCCGGCGCAATCTCACGATGACCTTCGCCGTCATCGTCTCCGTGGCCCTCTCGCTCGCCCTGTTCGGCGGTGCGCTGCTCATGCGCGAGCAGGTCAGCACGATGAAGGACTACTGGTACGACAAGGTCAACGTCTCCATCTTCCTCTGCAACAAGAACGACGCGGCCGCCTCCACCAAGTGCGCCAAGGGCGCGGTGACCGCGCAGCAGAAGGAGCAGATCGAGGCCGATCTGAAGAAGATGGACATCGTCGAGACCGTGCACCACGAGTCCACCGACGAGGCGTACAAGCACTACAAGGAGCAGTACAGCGACACCGCCATCGCCTCGGTCATCACGCCCGACCAGATGCAGGAGTCGTTCCGGGTCAAGCTCCACGACCCCGAGAAGTACAAGGTCGTCGCCACGGCCTTCGCCGGGCGGGACGGTGTGGAGTCCGTCCAGGACCAGCGCAACATCCTGCAGAACCTATTCGACCTGATGAACGGCATGAACATCGCCGCGCTCGGCGTCATGGGGTTGATGCTGGTCATCGCGCTGATGCTGATCGTCAACACGGTGCGCGTCTCCGCCTTCAGCCGACGGCGTGAGACCGGCATCATGCGACTGGTCGGCGCCTCCAGCTTCTACATCCAGATGCCGTTCATCATGGAGGCCGCATTCGCCGGTCTCCTCGGCGGCGCCGTCGCCTGCATCATGCTCCTGGTCGGCCGGTACTTCCTCATCGACCACGGCATCGCACTCGCCGACAAGATGCAGCTCGTCAACTTCATCGGCTGGGACGCCGTCCTCGCCAAGCTGCCGCTCGTCATCGCGATCGGCCTGCTGATGCCCGCACTTGCGGCCTTCGTCGCGCTGCGCAAGTACCTCAAGGTGTGAGAAGAGACCCCTGAGTGCCCCGGGCGCCGTACGGTCAACCACCGTACGGCGCCTTTCGCTTGTCCTAGAGTGGGCGCCATGTCGGCTGTCGACCCGGGCTCCCGCCCCGACCTCTGTCTCCGGCCCCGCGGAGTTCTCCGTGGGGCTGCCCTGACGCTGGTCTTCGCCGGAGTGCTCGCCACGGCCGCGGCCACCGGCTCCCTGCCCCGGCAGGAGGCCGCCACCGTGAAGCGCGCCCAACAGACCGCCCCGCGCGACACCGTCGACCCCGCCGACCTCTCCCGCGCCGCCGCCGAGGCCATGGCCGACGGCAAGTCCGGCCAGCAGGCCGCCGAGGAGTTCGTCAGCCGCAGCGGCGACCGCTGGGGCGCGGTGTACGGCCCCGCCGAGTTCGAGGAGTTCGAGCAGGCTCTCGACGGCTCCTACACCGGCGTCGGACTCTCGGCGCGGAAGGCGGGCGCCGGCCGGATCGAGATCAGCCGCGTCCAGGCCGGCGGACCGGCCGCCCTGGCCGGGCTGCGGGCCGGCGACCGCCTCCTCACCGTCGACGGACGCGACACCGCCGCCCTCTCCGTCTCCGAGGTCGTCTCCCTGCTGCGCGGCGACGGCGCCGCCCAGGCCGGCTCCACCGTCGCCCTCCGTGTCGAGCGCGGCCGCTCCGCCTGGACACAGACCCTGACCCGGGCCCGGCTCGCCACCGACGACGTCACCGTGCGCCGTCTCGACGACGGGACGGTACTGATCAAGGTGACCGCCTTCACCAAGGGCGCGGGCGAGCGGGTTCGGGACGCGGTACGGCGCGCCCCGGCCGGCGCCGGGGTCCTCCTGGACCTGCGGGGCAACGCCGGGGGCCTGGTCGCCGAGGCCACCGTCGCCGCCTCCGCCTTCCTCGACGGCGGCCTGGTCGCCACGTACGACGTCGACGGCGAGCAGCGGGCGCTGTACGCGCAGAGCGGCGGCGACACCCGGCGGCCCGTGGTGGCGCTGGTCGACGGGGGCACGATGAGCGCGGCCGAGCTGCTCACCGGCGCCCTGAAGGACCGCGGCCGGGCCGTCACCGTCGGCTCACGCACCTTCGGCAAGGGCTCGGTGCAGATGCCGAGCGCGCTGCCCGACGGCTCCGTCGCCGAGCTGACCGTCGGCCACTACCGCACGCCCTCCGGACACGGCGTCGACGGCCTGGGCATCACACCGGACCTGGTCGTCAGCGACACCACCGGTCAGCGGGCCGAGGAGCGGGCCAGAACAGTATTGAGTGGCCTCGGAGGGGGCTCGTAGTGCGAAAATGGCCGCACTATGGCAAAGGGACTCGTGAACGTGCAGGGCAAGCCTGCGAAGAAGAAGGACCCGGAGAAGGGTCCTGAGCGCAAGATCATCGCGCAGAACAAGAAGGCGCGCCACGACTACCACATCATCGACACCTACGAGTGCGGTGTGGTGCTCATGGGCACCGAGGTGAAGTCGCTCCGGATGGGCCGGGCGTCGCTGGTCGACGGCTTCGTGCAGATCGACGGGCACGAGGCGTGGCTGCACAACATCCATGTGCCCGAGTACATGCAGGGCAGCTGGACCAACCACTCGGCGAAGCGGAAGCGCAAGCTGCTCCTGCACCGCGCCGAGATCGACAAGCTGGAGGCGAAGTCCCAGGAGACGGGTCACACGATCGTGCCCCTCGCCCTGTACTTCCTGAAGGGCCGCGTCAAGGTCGAGATCGCTCTCGCCAAGGGCAAGAAGGAGTACGACAAGCGGCAGACGCTCCGGGAGAAGCAGGACACGCGCGAGACGAACCGGGCGATCGCGGCGGCGAAGCGGCGCCAGCGGGCGGCGGCCGTCTAGGCTCCGTGCCGCCGCCTCCCCTTAATGCGCTGGCAACCGTGCGCGGTCGTCACGTAGCATGGGGCCTGCACCCCACAGCGGGTGCACACCTTGAAAAATCAACATGGGGATGATCGGTTTCGACAGCGGATGTCGAAGCAGGGGAAGCGTGTCGAGGAAGCGGCAATGATCTCGTAAACCATATGTCGCAACCAATAATCGCCAACTCCAAGAGCGATAACTCCCGCTTCGCCCTCGCTGCCTAATTTTAGGTAACGAGCAGAAGCCTCTGTGAGGAGCGTCAGCCCGGGGAAGGTCCCGACCCGGATCCTGGCGTCATTTAGGGATCTAAACCTCTAGCCCCGGTCACGGGGGCCTGAGGGAAATCAAACAGTGACTGAGCCCGTCGGAGACTTGTCCGCGTGATCTCCGGGGCTGAGAAACTCCTAGCGGACTGCACACGGAGAAGCCCTGTTTCTGCACCGTTGGACGCGGGTTCGATTCCCGCCATCTCCACTCATCCCATGTGGGCACAGGCCCGGCAGTCGTCACGACGACCGCCGGGCCTCTGTCATTCCCGGACCGCTCCCCGCGCCTGCCTCGTGCGCGTCGCCTCCTGTACGAGGGCCAGAGCCGCCGCGGCCGTCGGGATCAGGAACGCGTACGCCGTCGACGGGGCGTGCTCCGCCGCCCAGCCGCCGGTGGCCGAGCCGACCGCGACGCCCGCGAGGAGAGCGGTCACGGCCAGCGTCATGCCCTCGTTGAGCCGGCCCGGCGGGGTCAGCCGCTGGACCAGGGCCATGCCCGTGACCATCGTCGGGGCGGTCGCCATGCCGGCCACGAGCAGCCCGGCCGCCAGGGCGAGCAGGGAGTCGGCCGACGCGCCGAGGAACGGCAGCGCCATCAGGCAGGTCATCGCCACCAGGCAGGTGCGCAGCCGGCCCGAGCGGCCCGTACGGCCGTAGACCAGGCCTGCCGCGCAGGAGCCCGCGGCCTGAAGGGCCAGGATCGGGCCGGCGAGCGGGCCGTCCACATGCGCGAGCGTCACGACCTCCATCGCGCCGAAGACCGCGCCCATGGCCAGGAAGACGCCGAGCAGCGGTACCGTGCCGGGCCCGCGCAGGAGGGAGCCGGGCGCGGTGGCGGAGCGGGGCGTGACCGGGGGTTCGGTGGAGCGTTGGGCCGTGAAGACCAGCACACCGGTGAGGAGCAGGACCGCGCCGGCCAGCGTGCCCGCCTCCGGGAACAGCGCCGTGCACAGGAACGCGGCCAGGACCGGGCCCAGCATGAAGCACAGCTCGTCGACGGCCTGCTCGAACGCGTTGGCCGTGTGCAGCGTGGCGGGGTCGTCGCGCAGCAGGTGGGCCCAGCGGGCGCGGGACATCCCGCCGGTGTTGGGGCTCGTCGCGGTCGCCGCGTACGCGACGAACAGCGTCCAGACCGGCGCCCGGTGGTGCACACACAGCAGCAGGGCCAGCGAGCCGAGCACGGCCAGCGCCGTGGCGGGGACCGCGACCCGGGCCTGCCCGTGCCGGTCGACGAGCCGCGCGGTCCAGGGGGCGACCACGGCGGTGGCGGCCATGCCCGTCGCGGTGACGGCCCCGGCGAGCGCGTACGAACCGTACGCCCCCGCGATCATGATCACCGCGCTCACGCCGAGCATCCCCATGGGCAGCCGGGCGACGAGGTTCCCGAGGGTGAACGCACGGGCGCCGGGGACGGCGAAGAGCCGCCGGTACGAGCCGGAGCGGGGGGTCGCGGGGGTGCGGGGGCTCCGGGTGACGGCCTGCGTGAGGGTGCGGGGTTCCGGGGTGACGGTCTGCGCGAGGGTGCGCGTGGTCGGTGGAGAGGTACGCGGCTCGGGGGTGTTCGGCTCCCGGTAGCGCGGGGCGAGCGCCGGGCCCGCCGGGGTGAGCATCAGATCGTGGTGCGGCATGCTCCCAGCCTCCGGGGAGCCCTCGGCCGTGGTCCAACACCTGATCCGTGGCCATTCACGCGCCCGTGTTGTTAAATGCCGGGTGGTCACTTCGTACGACATAGAACCCCGGCTCCTGCGCGCCTTCACCGCCGTCGCCGAGGAGCTGCACTTCACCCGCGCCGCCGCCCGCCTGTACGTCGCCCAGCAGGCCCTCTCCCGCGACATCCGGCGGCTGGAACGGGACCTGGGCACGGACCTGTTCGTACGGACGACCCGCCAGGTCACGCTCACCCCGGACGGTACGCGCCTGGTCCCGTACGCCCGCAGGGTGCTGACCGCCTGCGACGAACTCGCCGACGCCTTCCGGGCGGCCGCCAGGCCCCTGCTCGTCGACCTCAACAGCACCGGCCTCGCCGCCCGGGGCCGTGTCATGGAGCGGGCCCGCGAACTCGCCCCCGAGCAGGAGCTGATGGCCCGCTACGAGAACGGGCTGACCGGGGCCGCCGCCGAGATCGTCGCCGGGCGCCTCGACGCCTCCTTCGGACGGTACGGCGGGCTCGACGCGTCCACGCGGAGCCGGCTCGCCTCGCAGTTCGTCCGGTACGAGCCGATGGCGATCGTGCTCCCCGACGACCACCGGCTCGCGCACCTGGCGGAGGTGCCGCTGGCCGCCCTGGAGGGCGAGAGCGTCTACGCGGGCGCCGGCAACGACCGGACCCCGGAGTGGACCGACCTGGCCGCCCGGCTCTTCGCGGGGCGCGGCATCTCCGTCGCGCCGCCCGCGCCGATGGCGGTGGGGAAGGAGGAGTTCCAGCGGATCATGGCCAAACTCCGTACCCCCGTCCTCGCGGTGGTCGACTTCCCGCCGCTGGAGGGCTCCGTGCTGCGGCCCCTCGTCGACCCCGTGCCGCTCTCCCCGGTGAGCCTGGTGTGGCGCAAGGGGCTGCGCCACCCCGGCCTGGACGCACTGCGCACCGCCGCGGCCGAGATCGGCGCGCGGGACGGCTGGCTGGACCGCCCCGCGGACTCCTGGCTGCCGGAGGGCGAGCCGGGGGTGCCGGGCACATAGGGGGAGCGGACGTGCAGGGGGAGCGGGACCTCCGTACTCACACCGGATCCGCACACCAGGTGAGAGCAAGGTTCCGCACCCGTCACTTTCCGCCACCGCCCCGAAACGCGGCCTCCCTAGGGTCGTACCCCAAGAGGTCCAGAGCATCTGGACGCTCGGGACCCGACACCGTGGAGGTACGTGATGGGCGGCCGGTGGATCGAACGGTGGGAGCCGGAGGACGAGACCTTCTGGCGTGAACAAGGAGAGCGGATCGCCCGGCGTAATCTGCTCTTCTCCGTCTTCTCCGAGCACATCGGGTTCTCCGTCTGGAGCCTGTGGTCGGTCATGGTCCTGTTCATGGGGCCCGAGTACGGCATCGACCCGGCGGGGAAGTTCTTCCTGATCGCGACCGCCACCTTCGTGGGCGCGCTGATCCGCGTCCCGTACACCTTCGCCGTCGCCCGCTTCGGCGGCCGCAACTGGACGATCGTCAGCGCGCTGCTGCTCCTGCTGCCGACGGGCGTCGCCTACGCGGTGATGGAGCCGGGAACCTCGTACGGCACCTTCCTGCTCGTCGCCGTGCTCACCGGTGTCGGCGGCGGCAACTTCGCCTCCTCCATGACCAACATCAACGCCTTCTTCCCGCTGCGGAAGAAGGGCTGGGCGCTCGGCCTCAACGCGGGCGGCGGCAACATCGGCGTCCCCGTCGTCCAGCTCGTCGGACTGCTGGTCATCGGCACCGCCGGAGCCCTGCACCCGCGGATCGTCCTCGGCGTCTACGTCCCGCTCGTCGTCGTCGCGGCCGTCTGCGCCGCGCTCTTCATGGACAACCTCGCCCCGGTCAAGAACGACACCGGGGCCGCGAAGGAGGCCGTGAGGGCCGGCCACACCTGGATCATGGCCTTCCTCTACATCGGCACCTTCGGTTCCTTCATCGGCTACAGCTTCGCCTTCGGGCTCGTCCTGCAGACCCAGTTCGGCCGCACCCCGCTCCAGGCCGCGTCGCTCACCTTCATCGGCCCGCTCCTCGGCTCGCTGATCCGGCCGCTCGGCGGCTCCCTCGCCGACCGGTACGGCGGCGCCCGCATCACGCTCTGGAACTTCGGCGGGATGGCCGTGGCGACCGGTGTGGTCGTATACGCCTCCGTCATCGAGTCGCTGACCGTCTTCCTCGTCGGCTTCATCGCCCTCTTCGTCCTCAGCGGGCTCGGCAACGGCTCCACGTACAAGATGATCCCGGCGATCTTCCTCGCCCAGGGACACCGCAAGGGGCTGTCGGGCGACGCGGCGGAGGCGTACGGGCGCAGGCTCTCCGGGGCCGCCATGGGGCTGATCGGGGCCGTGGGCGCGCTCGGCGGGCTCGGCATCAACCTGGCCTTCCGGCAGTCGTTCCAGACGGCCGGCACCGGCACCGGCGCCTTCGTCGCCTTCCTGCTCTTCTACGCGGCCTGCATGGTCGTCACCTGGGCGGTGTACCTTCGCCGGCCGGCGGCCGTCCCGGACACGGCCGAGGGCGTGGGCGCCGAGGGCGAGACGACGTCGCAGCGCGGATACGCCGAGGTGTGACCGGAAATGGTCCGTAACGGCCAGGAAATACCGGCGAACCGAGCCTGTCACGGATCCACGTCAGGCTCGGTCGTCATGAACGAGCAAGAGCAGGGGCCCCTCGCGGGGTTCACCGTCGGAGTCACCGCCGCGCGGCGCGCCGACGAGCTGAGCACGCTTCTCCGTCGCCGGGGCGCGGCCGTGGTCCACGGCGCGGCGCTGCGGATCGTGCCGCTCGCGGACGACACGGAACTGCTCGCCGCGACGAAGGAACTCATCGGCCACGCCCCGGACGTCGTCGTCGCCACGACGGCGATCGGCTTCCGGGGCTGGGTCGAGGCGGCGGACGGCTGGGGCCACGGCGAGGCACTCCTCGACTGCCTGCGGGGTGTGGAGCTGCTCGCCAGGGGCCCGAAGGTCAAGGGAGCGGTACGGGCGGCAGGGCTCACCGAATCGTGGTCGCCGTCCTCCGAGTCCATGGCCGAGGTGCTCGACCGGCTGCTCGCCGAGGGGGTGACGGGGCGTCGGATCGCGCTCCAGCTGCACGGGGAGCCGCTGCCGGGGTTCGTGGAGGCGCTGACGGCGGGCGGCGCGGAGGTCGTGGGCGTACCGGTCTACCGGTGGATGCCGCCCGAGGACATCGGCCCGCTCGACCGGCTCCTGGACGGGGTGCTTTCGGGCACCCTGGACGCGGTGACCTTCACCAGCGCACCGGCCGCCGCGTCGCTGCTGACGCGGGCGGAGGACCGGGGAGCGCTGACCGAACTCGTCGAAGCGCTGCGCCACGACGTGCTCGCGCTGTGCGTGGGGCCTGTGACGGCGCTGCCGCTCCAGGCGCACGGCGTCGACACGTTGCAGCCCGAGCGCTTCCGGCTCGGGCCGCTGGTGCAACTGCTCTGCCAGGAACTGCCGTCCCGGGCCCGTGCGCTCCCGGTGGCGGGCCACCGCATCGAGATCCGGGGGCACGCGGTCGTCGTCGACGGCTCGCTGCGGCCGGTCCCGCCGGCCGGGATGGCGCTGCTCGCCACCCTGGCCCGGCGCCCCGGCTGGGTCGTCTCCCGCGCGGACCTGCTCCGCGCCCTGCCCGGCTCGGGCCGCGACGAGCACGCGGTGGAGACGGCGATGGCCCGGCTGCGGACGGCACTCGGTACGCCGAAACTGATCCAGACGGTGGTCAAGCGGGGGTACCGGCTTGCCCTGGACCCGGTGGCGGACACGAAGTACGACCAGTAGGGGCGGGATGCGGCGCGGTCACCGCGCCCGGCGCATCGCGAGCGCCCGCAGCAGGCAGACGAAGCCCGCCGTCGTCAGGACCGCGCGGACGAGGTTCCAGGCCACCCACGGTGCCTCGAAGTCCGCGCGGGCCCGTACCGGGTCCGTGGCCGCCGCGAGGGCGTCGTTGAGCGGGACGTTCACCGCGGAGGTGACCACGAGGACGGCGATGTACAGGGCCGCCGCAGCGAACACCCAGAACCGCGCCGGGGTGCCCCGCAGCTGCCATGCCGCGACCGCCGTGAGGATCAGCGCCCCGAAGAAGGGCGTGAAGAAGACCGGGTTCTGGATCACGTCGTTGATGTTCCGCATCACCTCCACGAAGACCCGGTCGTCGCTGCGCGCGAGCGCCGGCATCACCGAGCACACGTACGCGAACCACACCCCGGCGATCAGTCCCGTCGCCACCGTCGCCGCGCCCAGTACCGCGCCGGCCGCCGTCCCACCCCTGTTGTCCGTCATGACGCCCAGTCAACCGACCACGAACCGGGGGAACCATGGATGTGCGTCCACGTTCCATACGCGTACGTCCACGGTGACGGCCCGACCTCCATGGCGATCCCCGTCGCATGATGTGAACGTGTTCATTTGAACGCGTGCAAGCCAGCGGGAGGCGGTGCGCGGCTCGACACGTTCGGGCAGGAACGGCGACCCGCCCCCTGGCGGGGGCCGTCCGGGGTGGGCACTCTGGTCGCAGCGCCCCGCCGGCCCCCCGCCGGCCCCGCGACCGCGAGGTGGTGACAGGGTCATGACCGTACGGTTCGACTCCGGGCGGATCTGCCTGGATCTGGCCGCCCACGCGCTCGACCGCACCGACGCTCTCGACGACTTCCTGCGCGCCGCCGGACTCGTCCCCGCCGCCGTGCCGCTCCGCGCGCTCGACAGCGCCTGGGTCGTACGCTTCCGCGAACTCCGCGACTGTGTCCTCGAGCTGGTGCACGCTCAGCTCGACGGGCGGCGCGCAGGGCCCGCCCTGGAGCGGCTCAACGCCCTCGCCGCCGCCTCCGCGCCTCCCGCGCCCCGCGCCGTGCGCACCGAGACCGGCGGACTCGTGCGGGCCCTCAGCGACGAACCCGACTGCCGCGCGCTCCTCGCCGCCGTCGCCCGCGACGCCGTCGACCTGCTCACCGACCCTGACGCCCGCGCCCTGCTCCGCCGTTGCGAGAGCGACGACTGCCGCCGCTGCTACCTCGACACCTCCCGCGGGCGCCGCCGCCGCTGGTGCTCCAGCGAGGCATGCGGAAACCGGGAACGCGTTGCCCGGCATCGGGCAGCCCGACGGGCGAAGGCGGGCGTCTGAAGAATCTCGTGAAAAACTTCGTACGACGTTGAGTCGAACCCGCCCGGACTCCGTACCTCTCCACGACAGACAGGGACTCGACCGGGAGGTTCGTGGTGCGCAAGGATGCGGCCGTGGCCGATGAACGTCCGCATCGGGCCCGGCATCGCAGCGAGGTGTCACGCCACCGACCCGCCGTCCCTGACGAGGAGTTGATGCGTGCTCTCTACCGCGAACATGCCGGGCCCCTGCTCGCCTATGTACTTCGCCTCGTCGCCGGCGACCGCCAGCGTGCCGAGGACGTCGTGCAGGAGACGCTCATCCGTGCCTGGAAGAACGCCGGCCAGCTCAACCGGGCTACCGGCTCCGTCAGACCTTGGCTTGTGACGGTTGCCCGGCGCATCGTCATCGACGGCCACCGAAGCCGGCAGGCCCGGCCCCAGGAGGTCGATCCGTCACCGCTCGAGGTCCTGCCCGCGGAGGACGAGATCGACAAGGCGCTGTGGCTGATGACGCTCTCTGACGCTCTCGAAGATTTGACGCCCGCCCACCGGGAAGTGTTGGTCGAGACCTACTTCAAGGGGCGTACGGTCAATGAGGCGGCCGAGACCCTCGGCATACCTGCCGGGACCGTGCGTTCCCGAGTGTTCTACGCACTTCGTTCCATGAAAATCGCGCTGGAGGAGAGGGGGGTTTCGGCATGAGCAGCGGCATGACACCGCCGCACGACGCCGCGGGTGCGTACGTACTCGGCATCCTTGACGATGTCGACACCGCCGCCTTCGAGGCGCACCTGGCGGGTTGCGAGCTCTGCGCCGCGCACGTGGAGGAGTTCGCCGGGATGGAGCCGATGCTCGCCATGCTGGCGGACGCGGACGCCCCGGCGGCCTTCGGCCCGTCGGCGATCGATCCGTACGCCGACAGGGCCTTCGACGACTTCGCACCCCGGCCGCCCGCCCCGCCCGGCCCCCGCCGCGCCCCGGGCACCCCCGTCGCGCTGCACGCCGTCGGCGCCCCGCCCGGACCCGAGCTCCTGGACCGGCTCATCGACGAGGTCGGCGCCAAGCGCGCGAGCCGTCGCCGCCGCTCCCTGTACCTCGTCGCGGCCGCCGCCGTCCTCGTCATCGGCGGGCCCGCCGTCGCCGTCGTGGCCACCTCCGGCGGCGAACGGGAGAACCGGGCGGTCGAACCGCACCCCACCAGCCCGGCCGAGGACGCCTTCTTCAACCACATGGACGAGAAGATCCAGGCCACCGACCCGACGACGAAGATCAGCGCGACCGTCGGCCTGGAGAAGAAGGGCTGGGGCACCCACACCGTCCTGGAGCTCAAGAACGTCAAGGGTCCCCTGAAGTGCCGGCTCGTCGCCGTCTCCAAGAGCGGTGAGGAGGAGACCGTGACCTCCTGGGCCGTCCCGAAGTGGGGGTACGGCATCCCCGGGGCCACCCAGGAGAGCGCCAAGAACCCGCTCTACGTCCACGGCGGCGCGGCCATGGACCGCAACGACATCGACCACTTCGAGGTCCGGACCTTCGACGGCGAACGCCTCGTGGAGGTCGAGGCCTGACATTTTGCCCCCCTGTGGCGTACGCTCGACGGCTGCCCAGTGCACGTCAGAAGGGGGCCTCAGTGGCCGCGCAGGAAGCCGTGGAGGCCATGGCCGCCATGGACGCCACCGACACGGTCCGGGACCGTGAGATCGGTGTCGAGCAGGAACATCTGGACAAGGTCTACCGCCGCCTCGAGGAGAAGATCCACGAGGCGGAGTTCCTGATGAACGACGCCGCCAAACGCGGCCAGGTCGGAACTCCCGGCGCGCTCGCCGAGCGGGACGCCCAGGTCTTCCGGGCCGGCGTGCACCTCAACCGGCTCAACAACGAGTTCGAGGACTTCCTCTTCGGCCGGATCGACCTGCTGTACGGCAAGGACGGCAAGAAGGGACCCGACGGCGCCTACACGTCCGTCGAGCCCGCCGAGGACGCCGTACGGCCCGACAACACGGCCGAGATCGGCGAGACCCTCCACATCGGCCGGATCGGCGTCCTCGACTCCGACTACGCGCCGCTGGTCATCGACTGGCGGGCGCCCGCCGCCGCGCCCTTCTACCGCTCCACGCCGGTCGACCCCGGCCGCGTGGTGCGCCGCCGCGTCATCCGCTCCAAGGGCCGCAAGGTCCTCGGGGTCGAGGACGACCTGATGCGCCCGGAGCTGACCGCGACCCTCGACGGGCGCGACCTGCCGGTGATCGGCGACGGCGCCCTGATGGCCGCGCTCGGCCAGGCCCGCAGCCACACCATGCGCGACATCGTCTCCTCCATCCAGGCCGAGCAGGACCTCGTCATCCGCGCGCCCGCCGCCTCGATCACGTACGTCGAGGGCGGCCCGGGCACCGGGAAGACGGCGGTCGCCCTGCACCGGGCGGCCTATCTGCTCTACCAGGACCGGCGCCGGTACGCGGGCGGCATCCTGATCGTCTCCCCGACACCGCTGCTCGTCTCGTACACCGAGGGCGTGCTGCCCTCGCTGGGCGAGGAGGGGCAGGTCGCGATCCGCGCGCTCGGCTCGCTGGTGGACGGCGTCGAGGCCACCACGTACGACGAACCGGCCGTCGCCCGGATCAAGGGCTCCTCCCGCATGCTCGCCGTCCTGCGCAAGGCGGCCCGCGGCGCCCTGGAGACCCCCGCGCCCCGGGCCCACGGTCAGCAGGCTCTCGGGGAGGAGGAGGCCGCCCCGGCGCCCGCCGCCACCCCGACCCGCCTGCGGGTCGTCGCCTTCGGCCGCCGCCTGGAGCTGGAGGCCGACGAGCTCCAGCGCATCCGCCACAACGTGCTCGGCGGCTCCGCGCCCGTCAACCTGCTGCGCCCGCGCGCCCGCAAGCTGCTGCTCGACGCCCTGTACGCCAAGTCCGGCGCCGCGGGCCGGCACAGCGACCCCGAGCTCGCCGCCGAGCTGCGCTCCTCCTTCGACGAGGACGTCTCCACCGAGGACTCCTTCCTCGGCTTCCTCGACGCCTGGTGGCCCGAGCTCACCCCCCGCCAGGTCCTCGGCGCGATGGCCGACGAGAAGCGCCTCGGCCGCTGGGCCCGGCGCGTCCTCAACCAGGGCGAGGTCCGGCGGCTCGCCCGCTCGCTGCGCCGCGACGGCCTCTCCGTGCACGACGTGGCGCTCCTGGACGAGCTGAACACCCTCCTGGGCACCCCTGCCAGGCCCCGCAAGAAGCGGGAGTACGACCCGCTGGACCAGCTGACGGGCCTCGAGGAGCTCATGCCCGTACGGGAGGAGACCCAGCGAGAGCGGGCCGAGCGGCTCGCGGCGGAGCGCACCGAGTACGCGCACGTCATCGTCGACGAGGCCCAGGACCTCACGCCCATGCAGTGGCGGATGGTGGGACGGCGCGGCCGCACCGCCACCTGGACGGTCGTCGGCGACCCGGCGCAGTCCTCCTGGTCGACCCCGGACGAGGCCGCCGAGGCCCGCGACGAGGCGCTCGGCAGCCGCCCGCGCCGCCGTTTCGAGCTGACCGTGAACTACCGCAACCCCGCCGAGATCGCCGAACTGGCCGCCAAGGTGCTCGCCCTCGCCATGCCCGGCAAGGAGTCCCCGCGCGCGGTCCGGTCGACCGGTGTGGAGCCGCGCTTCGTGGCGGTGGGCGGCAAGGACGATCTGGCCGGAACCGTACGGGCGGAGGCGCAGCGTCTGCTCGAACGGGTGGACGGAACGGTCGGTGTCGTGGTCGCCATGAACCGCCGCGAGCAGGCGGCCGGCTGGCTCGCCGACCTCGGCGACCGGGTCGTGGCGCTGGGCTCCCTGGAGGCCAAGGGCCTGGAGTACGACGCCACCGTGGTCGCCTCGCCGGCGGAGATCGCGGACGAGTCCCCGGCCGGCCTGCGGGTCCTGTACGTGGCGCTGACCCGCGCCACCCAGCAGCTCACGGTGGTCTCGGGCGCCCGGGACGTACCGGACGCGGACGGGGTGCCGGACCTGCTCAGGGACTGATTTCAGGTCAACATGCGTCGCAGGAATCACTTACCAGGGTGGTTTGTTAGCCTGTCTATGGCACCGGCTCGATCCAAGCCCCCGGGCCCAACCTTCGTCCCTTAGAGGGACCACTTGCCGCGAGGCGAGCATGGCGGGTCGGTGCCATCTTGTACGTACATACAGAAGAGGTCCGCGTCACCCACGGGTGATCGCGGACCTCTTCTGTTTCCCCAGAGCTTCTCGTATGGTGGAAACTACTTTCCGAAAACAAAATGACCGCATTACCTGCTACCGGCTGGTAGGTGCGACGATCGGAGGGCGCCGCCGGGCAACCAGCCGTGGCGGCGTAGCAACGAAGCTCAGGGAAAGCAGAGGAACTCGGCCATGGCAACGGCGCCCAGCGTCTCGTACTCGATGACGGTCCGGCTGGAGGTTCCCGCCAGTGGAACCGCGGTCTCCCAGCTCACCACGGCGGTGGAGTCCCACGGCGGTTCCGTCACCGGCCTCGACGTGACCGCCTCCGGCCACGAGAAGCTCCGGATCGACGTCACCATCGCCGCGACCTCGACCGCGCACGCCGACGAGATCGTCGCGCAGCTGCGCACCATCGAGGGCGTCGTCCTCGGCAAGGTCTCGGACCGTACGTTCCTGATGCACCTCGGCGGCAAGATCGAGATGGCGTCCAAGCACCCCATCCGCAACCGTGACGACCTCTCCATGATCTACACCCCGGGCGTGGCCCGGGTCTGCATGGCGATCGCCGAGAACCCCGAGGACGCCCGCCGCCTCACCATCAAGCGCAACTCCGTCGCGGTCGTGACGGACGGCTCCGCCGTCCTCGGCCTGGGCAACATCGGCCCCAAGGCCGCCCTGCCCGTCATGGAGGGCAAGGCGGCCCTCTTCAAGCGCTTCGCCGGCATCGACGCCTGGCCGATCTGCCTGGACACCCAGGACACCGACGCCATCGTCGAGATCGTCAAGGCCATCGCCCCCGGCTTCGCGGGCATCAACCTGGAGGACATCTCCGCCCCCCGCTGCTTCGAGATCGAGGCCCGCCTGCGCGAGGCCCTCGACATCCCGGTCTTCCACGACGACCAGCACGGCACGGCGATCGTGGTCCTCGCCGCCCTCACCAACGCGCTGCGCGTGGTCGGCAAGAGCATCGGTGACGTACGGGTCGTCATGTCCGGCGCGGGCGCCGCCGGTACGGCCATCCTGAAGCTCCTCATCGCCGCGGGCGTCAAGCACGCCGTCGTCGCCGACATCCACGGTGTCGTCCACGCCGGACGCGAGGACCTCGTCGAGGCCGCGCCCGGCACCCCGCTGCGCTGGATCGCCGACAACACCAACCCCGAGGGCGTCACCGGCACCCTCAAGCAGGCCGTCGTCGGCGCGGACGTCTTCATCGGCGTGTCGGCCCCGAACCTGCTCGGCGCGGACGACGTCGCCGCCATGGCGGACGACGCGATCGTGTTCGCGCTCGCGAACCCGGACCCCGAGGTCGACCCGGCAATCGCCCGTCAGACGGCGGCCGTTGTGGCCACCGGCCGCTCGGACTTCCCGAACCAGATCAACAACGTGCTGGTCTTCCCGGGTGTCTTCCGCGGCCTCCTCGACGCCCAGTCGCGTACCGTCAACACGGAGATGATGCTCGCGGCCGCCTCGGCGCTCGCCGACGTCGTCACCGAGGACGAGCTGAACCCCAACTACATCATCCCGTCGGTCTTCAACGACAAGGTCGCCGGTGCCGTCGCGGGCGCCGTCCGCACCGCTGCGAAGGCGGCCGGCGCGAGCGCCGGCAACGGGACGAACGGGCTCTGAGAAGAGCCCCGACACGACGTGCGGCGGGCCGGAACGGGGCCGTGAAAGGTCCCGGGCCCGCCGCCGGAACGGCGCGTCGGCAGGCGCCGCGCCGTAGATCCGCCGTAGGGTGGCGCTTCGGCTCCAAAGAGTTTCGGCGGAGTCGACGGAACGTCACCACGCCAGAGCCCGTGGCGCTTTTCGTGTGACCCCAGAGGGTGCCGGATTGGCGTTCCCGCCGCTGGTGGGGGCAGGATGCCTATTCGGGCGCGAGGGTCTGTCACCAGACCCGGGTCCGGGGACTGTCCGAGGGCCCTGGCAGCATCGGCTTCGCTGTGCCCATACATGCGGCTCCGCCGCGTGGCACGCCTCACAGGCAAGAAGAACACGGGAGTAACAACATGAACCGCAGTGAGCTGGTGGCCGCCCTGGCCGACCGCGCCGAGGTGACCCGCAAGGACGCCGACGCCGTGCTGGCCGCTCTCGCCGAGACCGTCGGCGAGGTCGTCGCCAAGGGCGACGAGAAGGTCACCATCCCCGGCTTCCTGACCTTCGAGCGCACCCACCGTGCCGCTCGCACCGCTCGTAACCCGCAGACCGGCGACCCGATCAACATCCCGGCCGGCTACAGCGTGAAGGTCTCCGCGGGCTCGAAGCTCAAGGAAGCCGCCAAGGGCAAGTAAGCCTGTAGGCACACCGCCGAAGGCGCCCATGCGGGCTTCTAGGCAACAGAGAGGGCGGCCACCCTGTCAGGGGGTGGCCGCCCTCTTGTTCGCCCGCGAGCGCGCCGCCTGAGGCTGCGACGAGGCCCCCGTACCCCTGATGGGGGTACGGGGGCCTCGTCGTGCCTGCCGAGTGGCGGGTCGGACCAGCGCGCGAGTGGCGGGTCAGACCAGCGCGCTGCCCGGGAGCTCGACCTTCGCGCCCAGCTCCACGAGCTTCTCCATGAAGTTCTCGTAGCCGCGGTTGATCAGGTCGATGCCGTGGACCCGGGACGTGCCCTGGGCCGCCAGCGCCGCGATCAGGTACGAGAAGCCGCCGCGGAGGTCCGGGATGACCAGGTCGGCGCCCTGGAGCTTCGTCGGGCCCGACACGACCGCCGAGTGCAGGAAGTTCCGCTGGCCGAAGCGGCAGTCCGAGCCGCCCAGGCACTCGCGGTACAGCTGGATGTGCGCACCCATCTGGTTCAGCGCCGAGGTGAAGCCGAGCCGCGACTCGTACACCGTCTCGTGGACGATGGAGAGGCCGGCGGCCTGCGTCAGCGCCACCACCAGCGGCTGCTGCCAGTCGGTCTGGAAGCCGGGGTGCACGTCCGTCTCCAGGGCGATCGCGTTGAGCGAGCCGCCCGGGTGCCAGAAGCGGATGCCCTCGTCGTCGATCTCGAAGGCGCCACCCACCTTCCGGTACGTGTTGAGGAAGGTCATCATCGAACGCTGCTGCGCGCCGCGGACGTAGATGTTGCCCTCGGTCGCCAGCGCCGCCGACGCCCAGGAGGCCGCCTCCAGGCGGTCCGGGAGCGCGCGGTGCGTGTAGCCGTCGAGGCGGTCCACACCGGTGATCCGGATCGTCCGGTCCGTGTCCATGGAGATGATCGCGCCCATTTTCTGCAGGACGCAGATCAGGTCCTCGATCTCCGGCTCCACGGCCGCGTTGGAGAGCTCGGTGACGCCCTCCGCCAGGACGGCCGTCAGCAGCACCTGCTCGGTCGAGCCGACCGAGGGGTACGGCAGCCGGATCTTGGTGCCGCGCAGCCGCTGCGGGGCCTCCAGGTACTGGCCGTCCGCCCGCTTCTCGATCGTCGCACCGAACTGACGCAGCACGTCGAAGTGGAAGTCGATGGGCCGACCGCCGATGTCGCAGCCGCCCAGACCCGGGATGAAGGCGTGCCCGAGGCGGTGCAGCAGCGGGCCGCAGAAGAGGATCGGGATGCGCGACGAACCGGCGTGGGCATCGATGTCAGCCACGTTGGCGGACTCGACGTGCGTCGGGTCGAGGACCAGCTCGCCCGGCTCCTCGCCGGGGCGGACCGTCACCCCGTGCAGCTGGAGGAGTCCGCGAACGACGCGGACGTCACGGATGTCGGGCACATTGCGGAGTCTGCTCGGCCCGCTGCCGAGCAGGGCGGCGACCATCGCCTTGGGCACGAGGTTCTTCGCGCCGCGAACGCGGATCTCGCCCTCCAGCGGGGTGCCGCCGTGGACAAGCAGTACATCGTCTGTGCCGGTCATGAATCTCGCGTTCCGGTCGGGTCGGGCAGGGGGCCAGGGAAAAGGGTAAGGGGCGTAGGCCCCCCGCTAGGAAGCCTCAGGGCGCTCGACAGATGTAATGAATTCGGCACAACACCCTCTGTTCATGCGATCTTGCGGAGTGTCACCGTCCGTTTGTGGCTCCGGACGCCCGGCGCGGCCCCTCTGAACTGCATGGGTCGTCGGTCTGTCCGTACTCTCCCGGTCGACCCCCGCCGAGAGCGATGATGCGGGATCATGTGTCGCATGACCGAGGTGTCCTCGCTCACAGGACGGCTGCTCGTCGCCACCCCCGCCCTCGCCGACCCCAACTTCGACCGCGCGGTGGTGCTTCTCCTCGACCACGACGACGAGGGCTCCCTCGGCGTTGTCCTCAACCGGCCGACGCCGGTCACGGTCGGTGACATCCTCGCGCCCTGGGCCGACCTGGCCGGTGAGCCGGGCGTGGTCTTCCAGGGCGGCCCGGTCTCCCTGGACGCGGCGCTCGGCCTCGCGGTGATCCCCGGTGACGAGGGCCCCCTGGGGTGGCGCCGGGTCTTCGGCGCGATCGGTCTGGTCGACCTGGAGACCCCGCCCGAACTGCTCGGTCCCGCACTGGGCTCCCTCCGGATCTTCGCCGGCTACGCGGGCTGGGGCCCGGGCCAGCTGGAGACGGAACTGGGCGACGGCGCCTGGTACGTGGTCGAGTCCGAACCCGGCGACGTCTCCTCGCCGCGCCCGGAGACCCTGTGGCGCGAGGTCCTCCGCCGCCAGCGGAGCGACCTCGCGATGGTGGCGACATACCCGGACGACCCTTCGCTCAACTGACTGCTCCCGTCCCCAGTACCCTTGGTTCCCATGAGCACTCTCGAGCCCGAGCGCGGGGCAGGTACGGGAACCCTCGTCGAGCCGACGCCGCAGGTGTCCCACGGTGATGGTGACCACGAGCGCTACGCCCATTACGTCCAGAAGGACAAGATCATGGCGAGCGCCCTCGACGGCACTCCCGTGGTCGCACTGTGCGGGAAGGTCTGGGTGCCGGGGCGCGACCCCAAGAAGTACCCCGTCTGTCCGATGTGCAAGGAGATCTACGAGTCCATGGGCTCCGGCGGCGGAGACAAGGACAAGGGCGGCAAGGACAAGAAGTAGGACGGTCCTGACGGTCGGGACGGCCCCCGGCGCGCGCACTTCGGTGCGTGCGCCGGGGGCCGTTCGCGTTCGAGGGCCCTTCGGTGTCGCGTTGCACGGTGTGCTTCCGCCGGTCACAGAGTGGTTGAGACCACTTGTCCGGGAGTTGGTCCGCCCCTAACCTCTCGCGTGTTGTGCAGCACGAAACGCCCGTTGCGTATGTTGCAACACCATCGGAGGGGACCCGTCATGAAGCTTCCTGCCCTCCCCCGAGCTCTCGACTTCGCTCGAGCAGGGGGGACCCCCATCGCCGCCACGGCCACCGCACTCCTGCTGGCCGGCCTCACCGCCACCGCCTGTGCCCCGCAGACCTCCGACGGCAAGGTTTCGGCGGACGAGAAGACCGGCACCCTGCGCGTCTGGCTCTTCCAGGAGGTCGACAACACGCCGAAGAAGCAGATCGTCGACGCCGCCGTCGCCGCCTTCGAGAAGCGGCACGAGGGGGCGAAGGTCGAGGTCGAGTACATCCCCGTCGAGACCCGCGCCCAGCGCGTCAAGGCCGCCTTCAACGACCCGAAGTCCGCGCCCGACGTCATCGAGTACGGCAACACCGACACCGCCGGCTATGTGAAGGACGGCGGACTCGCCGACATCAGCGCCGAGTTCGGCGCCTGGGCCGAGGCCAAGGACACCGACCCCACCGCCAAGTCCTCCGTCACCGTGGGCGGCAGGATCTACGGCGCACCCCTCTTCGTCGGCGTCCGCGCGCTGTACTACCGCACCGACGTCTTCAAGGACCTCGGCCTCACCGCGCCCAAGACGCAGGACGAGCTGATCTCCACCGCGAAGAAGATCCACAAGGAACGGCCCGAGCTGTACGGAATGGCCGTCGGCGGCGCCAACACCTACGGCGCGATGCCCTTCCTCTGGGCCAACGGCGGTGAACTCGCCACGCAGGACGGCGGCGCGTACCGCGGCGCCGTCAACTCGGAGGCCGCACGCAAGGGCATCGCCTCGTACACCTCCCTCTTCGGCGACGACAACTGTCCGGCCGCCAAGTGCGCCCAGATGGGCGGCAACGCGACCGTCACCGCCTTCGCCTCCGGAAAGGCCGCGATGGTGATCGGCGGCGACTTCGTCCGCGCGGCGGTCGACGCGGGCGCCGCGAAGGGCAGGTACGCCGTCGTACCGCTTCCCGGTCTGACGCCCGGCTCGATCGCCCCGGCGTTCGCGGGCGGCAACAACATCGGTGTGATGAAGAGCAGTTCCCACCGCACCCTCGCCGTCGACCTGATGAAGTCCCTGGCCGGCAAGGAGACCCAGGGCAAGCTCTTCGACGCCATGGGCTTCCTGCCCACGTTCACCGACGTACGGA
This sequence comes from Streptomyces sp. NPDC022552, assembly GCF_055561875.1. Classification (NCBI taxonomy): domain Bacteria; kingdom Bacillati; phylum Actinomycetota; class Actinomycetes; order Kitasatosporales; family Streptomycetaceae; genus Streptomyces; species Streptomyces sp. NPDC022552. The sequence goes on along the minus strand of NZ_JBVHGJ010000011.1, from coordinate 223,189 downwards.
CGCGGGCGGCCGAGAAGGAGCCCTTCGTGAAGCCGTTCATCGACACGCTCGGCGCCGGCACCAAGTTCGTCCCCGCGTCCCCCGGCTGGGGCCAGATCGACGCCTCGCTGGTGCTGCCGACGATGTTCCAGGAGATCGTCAGCGGCCGTAAGGACGTGAAGGCGGCCTCGGACGACGCGGCGAAGAAGATGGACGCGGCGTTCGCGGCCGCGGGCTGACCGGCATGACCCTGACCACCACGAAGACCACGGCGGTGGAGGCGCCGCCCGACGCCCGCCCGCCCCGCCGCCCCCGGGGCCGGTCCGGCTGGACGCCCTGGCTCTATCTGCTCCCCGCCCTCGTCGTCCTCGGCGGGCTCCTCGTCTACCCGATCTACCAGCTCGGGCTCATCTCCTTCCTGGAGTACACCCAGGCCCAGGTCAGCGGTGGCGAGCCCACCTCCTTCCAGGGCTTCGGCAACTACACCGCGCTCTTCTCCGACCCGCAGTTCTGGCAGGTCCTCCTCGCCACGGTCCTCTTCGCCGCCGCCTGCGTCGTCGCCACGCTCGCCGTGGGCTGCGCGCTGGCCGTGCTCCTGACCCGCGTACGGGCCGTGCCCCGCCTCGCGCTCATGCTCGCCGCGCTCGCCGCCTGGGCCACGCCCGCGGTCACCGGCTCCACGGTCTGGGTCTTCCTCTTCGACCCCGACTTCGGCCCGGTCAACCGGCTGCTCGGGCTCGGCGACTTCTCCTGGACGTACGGGCGCCACAGCGCCTTCGCCCTGGTGCTCTTCGAGGTCGTCTGGTGCTCGTTCCCGTTCGTGATGGTCACCGTCTACGCGGGCATCAAGGCCATCCCGTCGGAGGTCCTGGAGGCCGCGGCGCTCGACGGCGCCTCGCAGTGGCGGATCTGGCGCTCGGTCATGGCGCCGATGCTCCGGCCGATCCTGGTCGTCGTCACGATCCAGTCGATCATCTGGGACTTCAAGCTCTTCACCCAGATCTACGTGATGACCAACGGCGGCGGGATCGCCGGCCAGAACCTCGTCCTCAACGTGTACGCGTACCAGAAGGCCTTCGCCTCGTCCCAGTACAGCCTGGGTTCGGCGATCGGCGTCGTCATGCTGCTGATCCTCCTGGCGGTGACGCTGGTCTACCTCCGCCTGCTCCGACGCCAGGGAGAAGAACTGTGAGCGCCTTCCGCGTCCGGACCCCGATACGGCGCCCCGGGCGCCTCGCGGCCGAGGCCGTCGCCCTGCTCGTCGCGGCCGTGGTCGCCTTCCCCGTGTACTGGATGGTCCTCTCGGCCTTCAAGCCGGCCGGGGAGGTCCAGTCGGCGCACCCGCGGCCGTGGACCCTCTCCCCGTCCCTCGACTCCTTCCGACGCGTCTTCGAACAGCAGGATTTCGGCCGGTACTTCCTCAACTCGCTGATCGTCGCCTGCACGGTCGTCGTCGCCTCCGCGCTGATCGCCTTCCTCGCGGCGACGGCGGTGACCCGCTTCCGCTTCCGGTTCCGGACGACGCTGCTCGTGATGTTCCTGGTCGCCCAGATGGTGCCGATAGAGGCGCTGACGATCCCGCTCTTCTTCCTGATGCGGGACCTCGGCCAGCTCAACACGCTGGGCTCGCTGGTCCTTCCGCACATCGCCTTCTCGCTCCCGTTCGCGATCTGGATGCTGCGCGGCTTCGTGAAGGCGGTCCCGGAGGCGCTGGAGGAGCAGGCGGCGCTCGACGGCGCGAGCCGTACGCGCTTCCTGTGGCAGATCCTCTTCCCGCTGGTCTTCCCGGGGCTCGTGGCGACGAGCGTCTTCTCGTTCATCTCGACCTGGAACGACTTCCTGTTCGCGAAGTCGTTCCTCATCAGTGACACCTCGCAGTCGACCCTCCCGATGGCGCTGCTGGTCTTCTTCAAGCCGGACGAGAACGACTGGGGCGGCATCATGGCGGGTTCGACCGTGATGACGATCCCGGTGCTCGTCTTCTTCGTACTCGTACAGCGCCGCCTGGTCTCGGGCCTGGGCGGGGCGGTGAAGGACTGACGCGATGACTGACGCGACGACCGACGCGACGACTGCCGAACACGACCTGATCCCCGCGCCGCGGAGCGTCGAGGGGCCTCACCGCCGCTGCGTCGGCCTGGACCGGCGGACCACCCTCGACGCGGCCCCCGGAACGGAGACCACCGAGCGCTGGCTGCGCGCCACGCTCGGCGCCGCCTTCGCGCTCCCGCTGCCGGCGGCGGCCGGCGGGAACGCGGCACACAGCATCCGGCTCCGCATCGACGACACCCTCGCCCCCGAGGCGTACCGGCTCCGCGTCCTGACGGACCAGGCCGTCGAGATCACGGGCGGCGGCCCGGCCGGGGTCTTCTGGGGCGCCCAGACGTTCCGGCAGCTCCTCGGCCCCGACGCCTTCCGCAAGGCACCCGTGAACCGCGAGGTCACCCTCGGCCTGGCGGTACAGGGCATCGAGGACGCCCCCCGCTTCGCCTGGCGCGGGCTCATGCTCGACGTCGCCCGGAACTTCATGCCCAAGGACGACGTCCTGCGCCAGCTGGACCTGATGGCCGCGCACAAGCTCAACGTCCTCCACCTCCACCTCACCGACGACCAGGGCTGGCGCGTCGAGATCGGGCGACACCCCGGGCTCACCGAGGTCGGCGCCTGGCGCGCCCGTACCAAGTGGGGACACCGGGCCTCGCCGCTCTGGAACGAGACGCCGCACGGCGGGTTCTACACCCAGGACGACATCCGCGAGATCGTCGCGTACGCCACCGAGCGGCACATCACCGTCGTCCCCGAGATCGACGTCCCGGGCCACTCCCAGGCCGCCATCGCCGCGTACCCGGAACTGGGCAACACCGACGTCGTCGACACGGCCGCCCTCACGGTCTGGGACACGTGGGGCGTCAACCCGAACGTCCTCGCTCCCACCGAGGCGACCCTCCGCTTCTACGAGGGCGTCTTCGAGGAGGTCCTCGACCTCTTCCCGTCGACCTTCGTGCACATCGGCGGCGACGAGTGCCCCAAGGACCAGTGGAAGGCGTCCCCGACGGCCCAGGCGCGCATCAAGGAGCTGGGGCTCGCCGACGAGAACGAACTGCAGTCCTGGTTCGTCCGCCATTTCGACAGCTGGCTCGCCGACCGCGGCCGCCGCCTGATCGGCTGGGACGAGATCCTGGAAGGCGGCCTGGCGCCGGGTGCGGCCGTCTCGTCCTGGCGGGGGTACGGGGGCGGGGTCACCGCCGCCGAGGCCGGGCACGACGTCGTCATGTGCCCCGAGCAGTACGTGTATCTGGATCATCGTCAGGCGCCGGGCGACGACGAGCCGATGCCCATCGGGTACGTACGGACCCTGGAGGACGTCTACCGCTTCGAGCCGGTGCCGCCGGCCCTGAGCCCCGAGGCCGCCGCCCACGTCCTGGGCACCCAGGCCAACGTCTGGACCGAGGTCATGGAGGACCGCTCCCGCGTCGACTACCAGGTCTTCCCGCGTCTCGCCGCCTTCGCCGAGGTCGCCTGGTCCGCGCTGCCCGCCCCCGAGGACCGGGACTTCGCCGGCTTCGAACGCCGGATGACCGCCCACTACCGGCGCCTGGACGCCCTCGGCGTCGGCTACCGGCCGCCCACCGGCCCGCGCCCCTGGCAGCAGCGCCCCGGGGTGGCCGGGCGGCCCCTCGAAGGAGCGCCCCCGAACGTGTGAGGCAGGTCGCGTCCCCACGTCACCCAAGAGCGGCAAAACGGAAGTTACCGTCGCCGGTACGGCTTCCTGGACGGAACCGTCCTTCGCGGACCCTCGCGTCGGACGGCTCGGAAGATGTGCCAGAGTTGCCACGTCCGGGCTGTGAGCACGTACGGTACGGCCACACAGGCGCGACAGCCGGGGACGAGTCGGGTACGAGTCGGGGACCGCCGGGGACACCGGGAAGGGGCAGCGGGTTGACCACGCACGCACCACAGACGGCGCAGTCCGTGACGCTGCCGGCCTCGCTCGACGAGGCCGTGGCGGCACTCACCGCCATGCCCGCCGCCGTACCGGTCGCGGGCGGCACGGACCTGATGGCCGCCGTCAACAAGGGCCAGCTCAGGCCCGCCGGCCTGGTCGGCCTCGGCCGCATCAACGAGATCCGCGGCTGGCAGTACCAGGACGGTCACGCCCTCCTCGGCGCCGGTCTCACCCACGCCCGGATGGGTCGCCCCGACTTCGCGGCCCTCATCCCCGCCCTCGCCGCCGCCGCGCGCGCCGCCGGGCCGCCCCAGATCCGTAACGCGGGCACCCTCGGCGGCAACGTGGTCACCGCGGCCCCCACGGGCGACTCCCTGCCCGTCCTGGCGGCCCTGGAGGCCGACCTCGTCGTCATGGGTCCGCTCGGCACGCGCGAGATCCCCGTCTCCCATCTGCTGGCGGGCCGCGACCTGCTGGCCCCCGGCGAGCTGGTCGCGTTCGTCCGCGTACCCCTCCTGCACGCCCCGCAGGTCTTCCTCAAGGCGACCGGCCGCACCGGCCCGGCGCGCGCCACCGCCTCCGTCGCGGTCGTCCTCGACCCGGCCAGGCGCGGGGTGCGCTGCGCGGTCGGCGCGATCGCGCCGATGCCGCTGCGGCCCCTGGAGGCGGAGCACTGGATCGCCTCGCTGGTCGACTGGGACGGCGACCGGGGGCTCGCCCCGGAGGCGCTGACGGCGTTCGGTGAGTACGTGGCGGCCGCGTGTATCCCGGACCCGCCGGGCGACGAGCAGCTGCCACCGGCCGTACTGCACCTGCGGCGCACGGTCGCCGCGCTGGCTCGACGGGCACTGGGGAGGGCGCTGTCGTGAGCGACGAACCGAACGGGAACGCGAGCGGGGGCGGCTGGGAGCCGATCCCGCAGAGCGAGGGGTACGACAACGACGCCACGGCGTTCGTGCAGTTGCCGCCCGAGTTCATGCTGGACGGCGTCCCGCTGGAGGCGCCGGGCCACGGCTACGTACCGCCGATGATCATGCCGCTGACGCCGCTCGCCCCGGCCGCGGGGACGGACCCGGCGGCGACGGGCCAGTGGGTCGTGCAGGTGCCGACGGCCGCGGAGACGACGGCTCCGGAGGCGCCGGAGCAGCCCGTGGACCCGGACCCGCACGCGACCGGGCAGTGGGCCTTCACGGAGCACACCGCGGAGCCCGATCCGCACGCGACCGGGCAGTGGAACTTCGCCGGGGCGGCCGGGACGCCAGACGCGTCCTCGACCGGGCAGTGGAAGATCCCTGTGGTGACGGACGGTTCGGACACCTCGGACGAATCCGGCGAGTACACGACGTCGATGCTGGCGCAGTACGCGAGCAGCGCCCCGGCGACCCTGCCGGGGGGCGCGCCGGCGCCCTGGGCGGTCCAGGAACCGGCCGCCGAGGCGGCGGAGGCGGACGAGCCCGGCCCGGCCGTGCCCGGGGAGCCCGAGGCGCTCACGGGCGGCCTGGAGGCATCTGAGGCCCATGGTGCCCCCGAGGCTGTGGGCGCCCCCGAGGCTGTGGAGCCGCCCGAGGCCCCTCCCGTCGCCGACGTCCCGGTCGTCTCCACGGGCAACAGCGCGGACAGCGACGAGCACCCGCACATCTCGTACGTCCTGCGTGTGAACGGCGCCGACCGTCCCGTGACGGAGTCCTGGATCGGCGAGTCGCTGCTCTACGTCCTGCGCGAGCGGCTCGGCCTGGCCGGCGCCAAGGACGGGTGCTCGCAGGGCGAGTGCGGCGCGTGCAACGTCCAGGTCGACGGCCGGCTCGTCGCCTCCTGCCTGGTGCCCGCGGCGACGGCCGCCGGCAGCGAGGTGCGCACGGTCGAGGGCCTGGCGACCGACGGCGAACCGTCCGACGTCCAGCGCGCCCTCGCCCGCTGCGGGGCCGTCCAGTGCGGCTTCTGCGTACCGGGCATGGCCATGACCGTGCACGACCTGCTGGAGGGGAACCACGCTCCGACCGAGCTGGAGACCCGCCAGGCGCTCTGCGGCAACCTCTGCCGGTGTTCGGGCTACCGGGGCGTGCTCGACGCCGTACGGGAGGTCGTCGCCGAGCGCGACGCGCAGGCGGCCGCGACGGCCGACGAAGCACGCATCCCGCACCAGATCCCGCACCCGCACGACGGAGGCACGGCGTGAGCAGCGACGCGACCACCGCCACCACGCCCGCGACGGCGCTCGACGTCGAGCAGGAGCCCATGGCCCACGGCCTGGGCACCTCCCTCCCGTCGGCCGACGCCCGCGCCAAGACCGAGGGCACCTTCCCCTACGCCTCCGACCTGTGGGCCGAGGGCCTGCTGTGGGCGGGCATCCTGCGCTCGCCGCACCCGCACGCCCGGATCGTCTCGATCGACACGACCGCGGCGGCCGACATGCCCGGCGTACGAGCCGTGGTGACCCACGCCGACCTGCCCGGGGACGCGACGTACGGCAGGACCGTCGCCGACCGCCCCGTCTTCGCGTCCGACCTCGTCCGTCACCACGGCGAGGCGATCGCGGCCGTGGCCGCGGACCATCCGGACACGGCCCGGCTCGCGGCGGCGGCGATCGCCGTGGAGTACGAGGTCCTGGAGCCCGTCACGGACCCGGAGAAGGCCTTCGCGGCGGAGGCGCTGCACCCGGACGGCAACCTGATCCGCCACATCCCGCTGCGGTTCGGCGACCCCGAGGCGGCGGGCGAGGTCGTGGTCGAGGGCCTGTACCGGATCGGCCGCCAGGACCCGGCCCCCATCGGAGCGGAGGCCGGCCTCGCCGTGCCGCGCCCCGACGGCGGGGTCGAGATCTACACGGCCTCCACCGACCCGCACACCGACCGGGACCTGGCGGCGGCCTGCTTCGGGCTCTCGCCGGACCAGGTCAAGGTGGTCGTGACGGGCGTCCCCGGGGCGACGGGCGACCGTGACGACCCGGGATTCCAGATCCCGCTGGGCCTGCTGGCGCTCCGCACCGGCTGCCCGGTCAAGCTCACCGCCACGCGCGAGGAGTCCTTCCTCGGCCACGCCCACCGCCACCCGACGCTGCTGCGCTACCGCCACCACGCGGACGCCGAGGGCCGGTTGGTGAAGGTGGAGGCGCAGATCCTGCTGGACGCCGGCGCGTACGCCGACGCGTCCTCGGAGTCGCTGGCCGCCGCCGTGGCCTTCGCCTGCGGTCCGTACGTCGTCCCGCACGCCTTCATCGAGGGCTGGGCGGTCCGTACGAACAACCCGCCGTCCGGCCATGTGCGGGGCGAGGGCGCGATGCAGGTGTGCGCGGCGTACGAGGCACAGATGGACAAGCTGGCGGCGAAGCTGGGCGTGGACCCGGTCGACGTACGGCTGCGCAACGTCCTGGCCACCGGGGACATCCTTCCGACCGGCCAGACGGTGACCTGCCCGGCCCCGGTGGCGGAACTCCTGACGGCGGTCCGTGACTTCCCCCTCCCCTCGCTCCCGATGGACACGCCGGAGGAGGACTGGCTGCTGCCGGGCGGCCCGGAGGGCGCGGGCGAACCGGGCGCGGTGCGCCGGGGCGTCGGCTACGCGCTCGGCATGGTCCACATGCTCGGCGCGGAGGGCGCGGACGAGGTCTCGACGGCGACGGTGAAGGTCCAGGACGGCGTGGCCACGGTCATCTGCTCCGCCGTGGACACGGGCTCGGGCTTCTCGACGCTGGCGCGCCAGATCGTCCAGGAGACGCTGGGCCTGGAGGAGGTCCATGTCGCCTCGGTCGACACGGACCAGCCGCCGGCGGGCCCGGCGACGCACGGCCGTCACACGTGGGTGTCGGGCGGGGCAGTGGAGCGCGCGGCGAAGATGGTCCGTACGCAGCTGCTGCAGCCCCTGGCGCACAAGTTCGGCATGTCGACGGAGCTGCTCCAGATCACGGACGGCAAGATCACGTCGTACGACGGCGTCCTGTCGACCACGGTCACGGAGGCGATGGACGGCAAGGAGCTCTGGGCGACCGCCCAGTGCCGCCCCCACCCGACCGAGCCCCTGGACGACTCGGGTCAGGGCGACGCCTTCGTGGGCCTCGCCTTCTGCGCGATCCGCGCGGTCGTGGACGTCGACATCGAGCTGGGCTCGGTCCGCGTGGTGGAGATGGCCGTCGCCCAGGACGTCGGCCGCGTCCTCAACCCGGCGCAGCTGGCCACCCGTATCGAGGCGGGCGTCACCCAGGGCGTCGGAGCGGCCCTCACGGAGAACCTCCGCACGGCCCGCGGCCTCCTCCGCCACCCGGACCTGACGGGCTACGCGCTCCCGACGGCCCTGGACGCCCCTGACATCCGCATCGTGAAGCTCGTCGAGGAACGCGACGTGGTGGCCCCCTTCGGCGCGAAGGCGGCGAGCGCGGTCCCGGTGGTCACCTCCCCGGCGGCGGTGGCCTCGGCGGTCCGCGCGGCGACGGGCCGCCCGGTCAACCGCCTCCCGATCCGCCCCCAGGCGGCGGTGGGCGCGGTCACGACGTGAGGCGCTGACCACGAGCCGTAGCGATTCGAAGCACTGACCCTGACCACTCGGCCCAGAGGAAGCAGATGTCCTTCGAAGAGGAATGGGCTCAGGCCGGCAGCGCGGCAGCGGCCCGCCAGAAGGCGACCGCCGATACACGGATCAATAGCGTCCCCGCCGAGCGCTCAGGTGAGGGTGAGGCGGCGGACTACAAGGTGACCTCACCCCACCTCAAAGCGATCGGGAACGAGGCCCAGGAGCTCTTTCACTGGTTCGAACGAGACGCGTTCCATGCCGGTGCCAAGACCGACACGGCGGCCAAGAGTCTCGACGGGGACGGTTTCCAGACGGGTTCGGCGCTCTGGACCGTATGGGACACCTGGCGCTCACAGGCGGAGACGCTCCTCAGCGCCTGCGCGCACATTCCAGGGACTTCCTTCGGGGACAAGGACCTCACCGACGCCAGGACGACGCTGCGGATCGGTGGCGAGGCGCAGTCCATCATGGACCAGTCGCGCATGGCGCAGATCGACCAGGACTACGAGAAGGACTCCGAGGAGCACAAGAAGGCGGTCGGCCGGACCACGGAGTGGGTCAAGTTCGGCGTGGGAGCAGCGGCTGCGGGTGGTGTCGTCGCCCTGACCGGCGGTGCGGGGGGTGTACTCGTCCCCCTCGCGGCGGAGACCGTCGGCGGTGCCGTGGTCACCTTCATCGGCATGGAGGCCGACGACATCGCGGAGAAGTACGAGCAGGACGAACTCCTCAAGAAGAAGTCGGACGATCTCAAGGACGAGGCACTGGCCATGGGCAAGGAGAACGCCCTCAGGCCGGGCATCGCCTATGCGAACGCTCCCGGTTGGAGCGAAAGGGACCGCAACTATCTGGACGAGGAGTTGGTCAACTACGTCCGGAGCGCCCGCGAGCAGGGCCGTGACAACTCGCTGCCCGACCCGTACGACGAGAAGAAGGACGGGAAGGTGACGTGATGGCGCCCTTCACCACTCGTACGGTGTCCGCGATCATGCTTCTTTCTCTTGCAGCGGTGGCTTGTTCCTCCGGTGGCGACGAGGGTCCTGTCGCAGGGGCGACGGCGTCGGAGGTGTGCGGCGGATTCGCGAAGGACGCCCCTTCCGAGGCTGCCCTCAAAGCTGTGATGGGTACCGATCGCTTCACCAGCAGCCTCTCCGAACCCGAGAAGGCGATCGCAACCCTTCGTGAGGCCGCCCTCGGAGGCCGGAACTCGGAGACCGTGCAGCCTCGGGCGCAGGCTGTCCCCTTCTGTTGGCTGTTGCCGGCCGAGGGAGGGAAGGCATCCCTTCGAGTGCTGCTCCGCCCGGAGCTGGAGATCCCCGAACGTGACCCTCGTTTCGGTGAGGGCGTGACCTACTTCTCCTCCGGAGGAAGGGCGTACGCGTCCGACAGCTCCGCGTCGGTGTTCTTCAGGTGTCGTATGGATGCCCCCGCTCAGGAGATCGTGGTCCAGGCGAGGCTGGAGGGGCCGTCTGGCGCGAAGCCCTCAGGGGAGGACGCCCGGGCCCGGGTGATCACGCTGGCCAACGCCGCTGCTCGCGATGTCGCTGCCGACCTGGGTTGCGAGGACGCCGGCTTGTCCTCCGGGGTTCCGGCGAAATCCGTCGGCTAGACGGCGGGGCGCGCGGTGGTGTGGCGTACCGGGCGTCGCGACGCCGTCAGTCCGTGATCGGATCCTCCGATGTGCGCGAGGTCCTCAGCAGGGACAGGGTCAGGATCGACGTGCGCGTGATGAGGGCGGCGAGCAGGATCGTGCCGAGGCCCTCCACGCCGATCAGGCCGCTCTCGTCGCCCAGCCAGGACAGCAGCCACCAGATCAGGGCGTCCTGCGCGAAGCCGGCTGCCGCGAAGGCCAGCAGGGGGACGACGGGCACGGGCTCGGACGGGCCGATGTAGATCAGCTGGGTGAGCACGGCGATCACCAGGCCGGCCAGCACCGCGGAGAGCATCGCGTCCGCGGTGTCCTCACCCAGGGTGATGCCCGGCAGCACCGCACCGGAGGCGACGGCCCCGACGAGCGCGCCCAGCCTGCGTCTCGCACCGATGTCAGTCATGGGGCGGACTCTGGCACACCCTGGACGGGTTGTGAAGATCGTGTGAGCGTCGTTCGCGGGGCCATCGCCGGTCACGGCACCGAAGGCCGTCGGCCCCGGAATCGGACGCGATGGATGGCGAATGGGTGTGCGCCGTTCAATCCTGGATACGGCACCGGTGGCCCGGGGCAGTGCATCTCCACGTACTGGGTCACGGTGCAGTGGTCGTGACCATGACCCGGTGACTCGGCCAGGAGGATTTCCGATGCGCAGAGTGACCTATTCGATGGGCGTCTCGCTCGACGGCTACATCGTCGGGCCGGACGGCGACTTCGACTGGACGGTGCCAGGCGACGACGTCTTCCGCTTCTGGATCGACGAGATTCGAGAGGTCGGGGTCCACCTCATGGGACGACGGCTGTACGAGACGATGCTGTACTGGGAGACCGCCGACCAGGATCCGGCGTTCGACGACTCGATGCGCGAGTGGGCCTCGCTCTGGAATCCGCTCCCGAAGGTGGTGTTCTCCACCACCTTGTCGGCGGTGCAGGGCGCTGCCCGTCTGGCTTCCGGCAGCGTGGCGGAGGAGATCGTGCGGTTGCGGGCCGAGCCGGGGGAGGGCGACATCGCGATCGGTGGCGCCACCCTCGCCGCCGAGGCGGCTGCGTCGGGGCTGATCGACGAGTACCGGGTCATGGTCTACCCGGTGCTGGTCGGCGGTGGCATTCCGTTCTTTCCCCGGCGCGAGCAGCGGGTGGATCTCGAACTCGTCGACACCCGCACCTTCAGCTCCAGAGTCGTCTACCTCCGCTACCGCGTGGCGCGTTAGCGGAGGTGGACGGCATGTCCGTCGAGCCCGGCGGAACGGACCGGAGCCGTATGCCGACGAAGACCTGTGCTTCTCGCAGAATCACAGGTCTTCGTCGGACGGTGGAGGCCGTGGCGGGAATTGAACCCACGTAACTCGCTTTGCAGGCGAGCCCCTGAACCACTCGGGCACACGGCCGTGTTGAGCACGAGTACGAATCTAGGGCGGGCCCCGGTGCGGCTCAAGGGATTCCCGGGGGCCGCAACACGACTGCCATACCGCGTTCACGCTCGGGCGGTCCGTCGAGCGGTCCGTCGAGCGGTCCGTCGGCCGGTCCGTCGGCCGGTCCTACGACCAAGGGACCAGGCCGGACCCTCCTCCGGACAGGGTCCATTCCGCGTTATGCCCCTTACGCTGGGTGCATGAGCGCCCTCGAACCCCGCGACGCCGACTCCGGCGTCGCGTCGACCCCCGCAGCCGCCGCCCCCTCCCCGGGCGGCGGTTCCGTGCTCGACCGCGAACACCGGGCGCTCAGTATCGGCATCGTCTCCGTCGTCCTGCTCATCGCCTTCGAGGCGACCGCCGTCGGGACGGCCATGCCGGTCGCGGCGCGCGAGCTGAACGGGATCCCGCTCTACGCCTTCGCCTTCTCCGCGTACTTCACCACCAGCCTCTTCGCCATGGTCCTCTCCGGGCAGTGGTCCGACCGCAACGGGCCCCTCGCCCCGCTCACCGTCGGCATCAGCGCCTTCGCCGCCGGGCTGCTGCTCTCCGGGACCGCCGGAGCGATGTGGCTCTTCATCGTCGGGCGGGCCGTTCAGGGGCTGGGCGGAGGGCTGGTGATCGTCGCCCTGTACGTCATCGTCAGCCGGGCGTACTCCGAACAGCTACGGCCCGCGATCATGGCCGCCTTCGCGGCGAGCTGGGTCATCCCGTCCGTCGTCGGACCGCTCGCCTCCGGGACGATCACCGAGCACCTGGGCTGGCGCTGGGTCTTCGTGGGGATCCCCGTTCTCGTCGTCTTCCCCCTCGCGCTCGCCCTCCCCGCCATACGCCGTACCGCCTCCGGGCCGGCCGACCCGGCCGCGCCCCTGCCGCCGTACGACCGGCGACGGATCCGGCTCGCGCTCGGCATCTCGGCCGGCGCGGGGCTGCTCCAGTACGCCGGTCAGGAGCTGCGGTGGCTCTCGCTCCTCCCGGCGGTTGCGGGCGCGGCCCTGCTCGTGCCTGCCGTGCTCGGGCTGCTGCCGCGCGGGACCTACCGGGCGGCGCGAGGGTTGCCGTCCGTGGTGCTGCTGCGCGGGATCGCGGCGGGCTCCTTCATCGCCGCCGAGTCCTTCGTACCGCTCATGCTGGTCACCCAGCGGGGCATGAGCCCCACGCTCGCGGGCCTCTCGCTCGCGGTCGGCGGGGCGACGTGGGCGCTCGGGTCGTGGATCCAGTCGCGGCCCTGGACCGAGCCGTACCGCGAACGCCTCGTCGTGCTCGGGATGCTGCTCGTCGCGGCGGCGATCGGCACGGCGCCGACCGTCCTGATCGAGTCGGTTCCGGTGTGGGTGGTGGCGGTCGCGTGGGGCTACGGGTGCCTGGGCATGGGCATGGTGATCGCCTCCACGAGCGTGCTGCTCCTGAAGCTCTCCGCGCCGGAGGAGGCGGGCGCGAACTCGGCGGCGCTGCAGATCTCGGACGGCCTGTCGAACGTGCTGCTGCTGGCCGTGGGCGGTGCGGCCTTCGCGGCGCTCGGCGGGGGAGCGGTGGGACACGCGGCCGCCTCCGCCGGGGGCGCGAGCTCCCACCCGGCCGCCTTCGCGGCGGTGTTCCTCCCGATGGCGGGGGTGGCGCTGGTGGGCGCGTGGGTCGCCACGCGGCTGGGGCGCGAGAAGTCGGTCGCCCCGACGGCCGGCGCGCCCCTAGCCTGAGCCCATGATCCGCTCGCCCCTCACCGTCACCCTCCCCGTCGGCGACGATCTCGTCGACCTGGCCGATGCCCGAGGCGTCGGTGTCGAGGAGCTCGCCGCCGAGGCCCTTCGCCGTCACGTGTCCACGGAGGCCGCCCTCGTACGGCAGACCGCCCTGCGGCTGGCCCTGCGTCACGCGACCCTGCTGCGGAGGCTCGGCGAATGAGCAGCCGCTTCCTCACACTCGCCGAGGTGACCGAGATCGCCGGGATCGCCTTCGGCGGCGGCGGCGCGCCCGAGCTCCGGGCGCCCGGGCTGCTGGAGTCCGCCGTGCACCGGCCCCGGGCGCGGATGTTCGGGCAGAGCGCCTACGGCGACGTCTACGAGCAGGCCGCCGCCCTGCTGCACGCCGTCGCCACCAACCACCCCTTCGTCGACGGGAACAAACGCGCGGCCTGGCTCTCTGCCGCGGTCTTCCTCGGTGTCAACGGAGTCGATCTCGCCGGGGTGGACCAGGAGCGGGCATATGCGCTGGTCATCGATGTGGCGGGCGGCGAGGTGGAGGAGATCTCGGCTGTCGCGGAGCGTTTGCGGGGGCTGTGAGGCCCGTCTCATGGGCCCCCGCCACGGCCTCGCCCAGGCAGGGCCGTCGTGGCCGCACCGGTAGGGTGGCCCGGTTGTCATATCTGGACGAGCGTCGAACCGGAGACCGTGACTACCACCGCCACCTCCTCCCACCACCTCTCTCCCGCCTTCCCCGGACGGGCCCCCTGGGGCACCGCGAACAAGCTGCGAGCCTGGCAGCAGGGCGCCATGGAGAAGTACATCCAGGAGCAGCCCCGCGACTTCCTCGCGGTCGCGACGCCCGGCGCCGGAAAGACCACCTTCGCGCTGACCCTCGCGTCCTGGCTGCTGCACCACCATGTCGTGCAGCAGGTCACGGTCGTCGCCCCCACCGAGCACCTGAAGAAGCAGTGGGCGGCGGCCGCCGCGCGGATAGGGATCAAGCTCGACCCCGACTACAGCGCCGGGCCGCTCAGCAAGGAGTACCACGGCGTCGCCATCACCTACGCCGGTGTCGGTGTGCGCCCCATGCTCCACCGCAACCGCTGCGAGCAGCGCAAGACCCTCGTCATCCTCGACGAGATCCACCACGCCGGTGACTCCAAGTCCTGGGGCGAGGCCTGCCTGGAGGCGTTCGACCCGGCGACCCGGCGCCTCGCCCTGACCGGTACGCCCTTCAGGTCCGACACCAACCCCATCCCCTTCGTCACGTACGAGGAGGGGAACGACGGCATCCGGCGGTCGTCCGCCGACTACACCTACGGCTACGGCAACGCCCTGGGCGACGGAGTCGTGCGGCCCGTCATCTTCCTCTCCTACAGCGGCAACATGCGCTGGCGCACCAAGGCCGGCGACGAGATCGCCGCCCGCCTCGGCGAGCCCATGACCAAGGACGCCATCTCCCAGGCCTGGCGCACCGCCCTCGACCCGCGCGGCGACTGGATGCCGAACGTCCTGCGCGCCGCCGACCAGCGCCTCACCGAGGTCCGTAAGGGCATCCCGGACGCCGGCGGGCTCGTCATCGCCTCCGACCAGGACTCCGCCCGCGCCTACGCCAAGCTCATCCGCGAGATCACCGGCACCAAGGCCACGGTCGTCCTCTCCGACGAAGCCGCCGCCTCCAAGCGGATCGACGAGTTCAGCGAGAACAACGAACGCTGGATGGTCGCCGTCCGTATGGTGTCCGAGGGCGTCGACGTCCCACGCCTCGCCGTCGGTGTGTACGCGACGACCATCTCGACCCCCCTCTTCTTCGCCCAGGCCGTCGGACGTTTCGTACGTTCGCGCAGGCGCGGCGAGACCGCCTCCGTGTTCCTTCCCACCATCCCCAACCTCCTCGGCTTCGCCAACGAGATGGAGGTCGAGCGCGACCACGTCCTCGACAAGCCGAAGAAGGACGGCGAGGAGGACCCGTACGCCGAGTCCGAGAAGGAGATGGCGGAGGCCGAGAAGCAGCAGGACGAGGACACCGGCGAGCAGGACATGCTGCCCTTCGAGGCGCTGGAGTCCGACGCCGTCTTCGACCGCGTGCTCTACGACGGCGCCGAGTTCGGCATGCAGGCCCACCCGGGCAGCGAGGAGGAGCAGGACTACCTCGGCATCCCCGGGCTCCTCGAACCCGACCAGGTTCAGCTGCTCCTCCAGAAGCGGCAGGCGCGCCAGATCGCGCACAGCCGCAAGAGGCCGGACACCGAGGCCGACCTGCTGGAGCTTCCTGCCGAGCGGCGGCCCGTCGTTTCGCACAAGGAGCTGCTCGAGCTGAGGAAGCAGCTCAACACGATGGTCGGCGCGTACGTCCACCAGAGCGGCAAGCCCCACGGCGTGGTCCACACCGAGCTGCGGCGGGTGTGCGGCGGACCGCCGAGCGCCGAGGCGACCGCCGGGCAGATCCGCGAGCGGATCAAGAAGGTCCAGGAGTGGGCCACCCGGATGCGGTGAGCCGGAAGGCGGGCGCGTCCGTACTCCCTTGAGCGGACGGCTTCGCGGACCGGGGCGTACACCGGTGTGCGGGCGGTCCCTACGTCGTGAGCGAGCGCGGGGTCCGTACACCGGTGAGCGGACGTCCGTGCACCGCTCAGGACAGGCCATGCACCGCTCAGCGGACAGATCCGCGCACCGCCGAGGGCCTGTCCGTGCACCGCTCAGCGGACAGCTCCGCGCCCTCTCGTCGGCCGGACCGCCGTGACCGGCCGACTTACGTCTCGGACCGACGGTATCCAGCCGCACGCGCCCGGATTCTGGACGAGGTCTTCCGCTGAGCGGAGTGGCTCGCTACTGTCCCCCGCAATGCAAACGCCCCGTGGCAGCGCCGCCGCGGAGCGCAGCCGGTGCGCATGGCCTGCCGGCGGCCTCTGACGTGCGTCGCCGCGGGACCGGCGCCGCTGCTCTCGTTTGAAGGTCCGCCGTCACTCACTCCGAAGGAGAGGGCGTCGTGACCGCGGAAACCTCCCAGACGCTCGACCGGGGCCTCAGGGTCCTCAAGTTGCTCGCCGACACCGACCACGGCCTGACCGTCACCGAGTTGTCCAACCGACTCGGGGTCAACAGGACCGTCGTCTACCGTCTGCTCGCCACACTCGAACAGCACGCGCTCGTACGCCGAGACCTGGGCGGTCGCGCCCGGGTGGGCCTCGGCGTGCTGCGGCTGGGCCGCCAGGTCCATCCGCTCGTACGGGAAGCGGCGCTGCCCGCGCTGCGCTCCCTCGCCGAGGACATAGGCGCGACCGCCCACCTCACCCTCGTGGACGGGGCGGAGGCGCTGGCGGTCGCCGTCGTCGAACCGACCTGGACCGACTACCACGTGGCGTACCGGGCCGGGTTCCGGCACCCGCTGGACCGGGGCGCGGCCGGCCGCGCCATCCTCGCGGCCCGGCAGGGCAGTCTGATCGAGCCCGGGTTCACGCTGACCCACGGCGAGCTGGAGGCGGGCGCCAGTGGCGCGGCGGCCCCGCTGGTCGGCATCACGGGCATCGAGGGCAGCGTGGGCGTCGTGATGCTCGCGGACGCGGTCCCGGAACGGGTGGGTCCGAGGGTGGTCGACGCGGCGCGGGAGGTCGCCGACGCGCTGCGCTGAAGCGCGCGGCGGCCCGGTGCTCGGGCCCGGGCCAGCCCGCGTCAAGGGCGCCGGCCGCCGTGGCTGTCGACAGGACCGAGCAGCAGGTCGCCCAACGCCGTCCTTCGGTGTTCCACCGCTCTGCCCGCCCTCGTCGTCGTGACCAGGCCCGCCCCGCGCAGCGCCGTCGCGTGGGACGAGGCCGTCGCGTTGCTGATGCCCAGGCGGCGGGCCAGGGATGTCGTCGTGTGCGGGGTGGTCAGGGCGCGGAGGAGCGCGAGACGGGTCCGGCCCAGGACCGCCGCCAGGGACTCTTCCGTACCGGGTGCCAGGTCCGGGGTGAGCGGCAGGCCCGGGCCCGCCGCGTACGTCACGACCACCGGTCGGTCCGGCAGGTCCTGGACGAGCGGCCGGCCGGTCCAGTGGAAGGTCGGCAGGAGGACGAGACCGCGCCCGGCCAGCCGGATCTCCCGCTCGGCCGCCGAGTCGGGAGCCGCCCGCTCCCAGACGCCGTCCCGCAGCCGTGTGCCGGGGACCAGCGCCTCCAGGGCCGCGCCGACGCCGTGTTCGGCGACCGTCATGGCGTGCCGGGCGAACTCCGCCCGGTGCAGGTCCTGCACCAGCGGCCACACCGGTGCCACGACCGTCTCGAAGGCCGCCTGCTGGGCGCGGCGCAGAACGCGCCGCGCGCCCTTCTCACCCGCGTGGAGCTCGCGGACCCACCGCGGGGCCCGCCGCCCGGCGTGGATCCGCTCCAGTTCCGCCCGCACCAGCTCAGCCGGGGCCGCCTCCACCAGGTCCAGGCCCTCCGCTGGCGTCTCGCCGAGCACGTCGAGGAAGCGGGGAGGATCACCCGCCGGGACGAGGTCCGCGAGCGGTGCCACGGCGTCCGGCAAGGCCCCCAGCACCCGTCGGCGCCAGCGGCCGTGGAGCAGCTCGCCGCCGCCGACGAGCAGCATCATGAAGGCCGCGTTCAGCTCCGGCAGCGGGGCCGGCCGGGCGGCGAACCGTACCCGGGTGAAGTCCTCCGCCGTGAATCGGACCCGCATCGACCCCGCCCCCTCGTTCCGCTCGCCCCCGCAAGCCTTTCGATCACAGCCTCAACCTTCGTCCGGAGCACCGCCCCGGCGCCAGCCTGTGGCCATGACTTCTGCCCCCATGACCCGACGGACCGTCACCACAGCGGGCCTCCTCGCCGCCGCACTCGCCCTCGCGCCGAGCACCGCCCGCGCCGCGTCCGCCACCCCCGCCACCGCCCCTGCCCTTCGCCTGCCCGCGCCCACCGGCCCGTACCGGATCGGCGCCACCGTCCTCCACCTCGTCGACCCGTCCCGCAACGACCCCTGGGTGCCCGCGATCGGTGTACGGGAGGTCATGGTCACCGTCCTCCACCCCGCCCGTACCGTCCGCGGATATCCGCGCGCACCGCAGATAACCCCCGGCGCCGCCGGGCTCTTCGCCTTCCTCGCACCCGAGATCCACGGGCTGCCCGCGACCGGCGTCGACTGGGCGGCCACCCTCACGCACTCCCACACCGGAGCGCCCGTCCTCCCCGGCCGATGGCCCGTACTGCTCTACAGTCCCGGTGGCGGCGAGGCCCGCACCATGGGGACGTACCTCGCCGAGGAGCTGGCGAGTCACGGCTGGGTCGTCGTCACCGTCGACCACCCGGGGGACGCGAGTCAGGTGGAGTTCCCCACCGAGCGGCCGGGCCGCGACACGGTGCGCCCGACCGTCTTCCTCCGCCCGCCCGACGCCGAGCAGTTCCGCACGATGACCGAGACCCGGCTCGCCGATCTCCGTCTCGTCCTCGACCGCCTCGAAGCCCTGGAAGGGCCCCTCGGCCGGGCGCTCGACCTCGGGCGGGTCGGGGTCTACGGGCACTCCGCCGGCGGCACCGCCGCCGCTCAGGCTCTGTACGACGACCGCAGGATCGCCGCCGCCGTGAACCTGGAGGGGTACCTGGACCAGGTCGACGGCGCGCTCCTCCCCGTGGCCCGGTACGGCGTCGACCGGCCGCTGCTCCTGCTCGGCACCGACGGTTTCCGCGATGCGCGGATCGACCGCTCCTGGGGCGCGATGCTCGCCCACCCCGGGGGCCGCACCCGGCGACGGCAGCTCGACGACGCCGCGCACGGGGTGTTCACCGACTACGCGGCCCTCGTGCCCCAGCTCCAGTGCGCGGGGCTGATGACCGCCGCCGACCGGGTCCGGCTGGTCGGGGCGATCGGGTCGGGGGCGGCCGTGCGTGCCGTGCGTCACCAGGTGCGGGGGTTCTTCGGCCGTCGGGTGCCGGCGGGCGCCCAGTAGATTGGGTGCGTGCTCACCAGTCTCACGCGTAACCGTGCGCTCGCCCTCTGCGCCCTGCCCGTCGCCGCGCTCTTCGCCGCCGTCGGGCTCGCGCCGTTGCCGTACGCGATCGCCTCGCCCGGTTCGACCGCCGATGTGCTCGGGGCCGTCGACGGGCGTCAGGTGATCACGATCAGCGGGGCGCCCGTCCGGGACACCGAGGGCAAGCTGCTGATGACGACGATCGTGGCCACCGGGCCGAGCGTCGACAACGACTTCGCCGACGTCGCCGACGCCTGGTTCCGCACCGACCAGGCCGTGCTGCCGCGCGACTCCGTCTACCCGCCGGGCAAGTCGGACGACGAGGTGGAGAAGCACAACCTCGGGCAGATGAAGGAGTCGCAGGACGCCGCCACCCTGGCCGCCCTCGACTATCTGAAGCTCGACCCGAAGGACGTCAAGGTCACGCTCCACCTCGCCGACGTCGGCGGGCCGAGCGCCGGGTTCCTGTTCTCCCTCGGGATCGTCGACAAGCTCGCCGGTGACGGCGCCGACGGCGACCTCACCGGCGGCAGGACCGTCGCCGGTACGGGCACGATCGAGCCGGACGGCACGGTGGGCGCCGTCGGCGGGGTGTCGCTGAAGACCCAGGCCGCCGCGCGGGACGGGGCGAGCGTCTTCCTCGTGCCGGAGGCGGAGTGCTCCGACGCGCAGGCCGAGCTGCCGAAGGGGATGCGGCTGATCCCCGTATCGACGCTCACCGACGCCGTGGCGTCGCTCCGGGCGCTGGAGCAGGGGCAGGACGCGAAGGTTCCGAGCTGCTGACGTCCTTCGGGGCGGTGTCCATCTCGCGCCAGGCGGGGAAGACCACCGGGGCGAGCGTGGCCAGGAGGTAGACCCCGCCGAGCGCGAGCAGCGCCGTCACCAGGCCGGTCCGCTCGACGAGCTGTCCCGCGGCGAGGCCGCCGAGCGGGGTTGCCAGGAGCACCCCGGCCGTGGTCACGCCGGAGACCCGGCTGCGCAGCCTGTCCGGGATGATCTCGTACAGCACCGTCGTCAGGATCGGGTTGAGCACACCGGCCCCCAGCCCTCCGGCCGCCATGGTGACGAGCAGCGGCGCCGTGGTGTCGGTGAAGGCGGCCACCGCGTACGGCGGCGCGCCGCAGAGCACGAAGCCGGCCGTGAGGACGGCCCGGCGCGGGAAGCGGTGGCCGAACATCCCGTAGAGCAGCGCTCCGAGCAGTGCTGAGCCGCCGAAGACGGCGACGAGCAGACCGAGGGCCGCTGAGCCGCCGAGATTCTCCCGGGCGTGGACCGGCAGCAGGACGGAACTCCAGCCCTGGCTGAGGCCGTTGGTGGCCATCACCATCACGACGACACCGAGCAGCAGCCGGGAGCGGAGCACGAAGGTGTACCCCTCGCGCAGCTCGGCCCGGTAGCCGGACAGCGAGAAGGGTGCCGGATCGGGCAGGGGCGCGGCGGCCGGCACGCCCCGCAGACCGATGAGGATCAGCAGGGCGGAGAGCCCGAAGGTGGCGGAGTCGAGCAGCAGCACGGTGTCCGCGCCGAGGACGGCGATGAGGACGCCGGCGAGGGCGGCTCCGGTCATCCGGGCGCCGCGCGAGACGGCGTCGAAGAGGCTCGCCGCGCGGGACAGGGGGGTCCCCGCGTGGCGGGCCAGGTCGGGAACGAGGACGGAGCGGGCGGTCTCGCCGGGCGCGTGGAAGAGGCCGGTCACGGCCATCAGCGCGCACAGCATCCAGAACTCCAGCACGCCCGCGCGGTGCAGGAGCGGGATCGCGGCCATCGCGAGGGCGCAGACGAGGTCGGAGGCGACGCTGATCCGGCGGCGCCCGATCCGGTCGATGACCGGGCCGCCGACGATCGCGGAGACGACGACGGGGAGGGCCGCGCAGAACGCGACCAGGCCCGCCTTGCCGGGGCTGCCCGTGGTGTCGAGCGCGAACCACGGGACGCCGATGAGGGTGAGCGCGTTGCCGGTGATGGAGATGGCGTTGGCGGCCAGGACGGTGGCCAGTGGAGCACGTCCCCCCGACGTGCTCATACGGCCGGCGTGATCCGCCGGGCGGTTACGGGCGCGGCCGGAACGGCGAGGCGCAGCCCCAACGTCACCAGTGCCCACCCCAGTTGGGAACGGACCGGCGTGCGGGGGAGGAAGCCGGCGGCGGCCCGGCGGAGTTCGGCCGCGTCGAGGTGGTGGAGCTGGAGGTGGATGTCGGGGTGCATGGCTTCGTGATCCCTTTCTCAGTGCTCGTACTGGGGGAACGCGTGCAGGTGCATCCGTACGCGGGCGGCGCCCGGTGCGTCGGGGTCGGCTTCCTCGCTGTAGGAGTTGATCAACTCATGGATCTTCGCGTTGAGTTCGCGCAGTCGCTCGGGAGGTAGACGCAGGCTGAAGTCGCTCATGTCGGAGGCGCCGAGCCAGCTCTCGTCCCATTCGTGCCGGGTGCCGAGGTAGGTGTTCAGCTCCTTGGTGTGGATGGTCGCGATCTCGTGGAGGTAGACCTCCACCGCGCCCTGCACCTCGGGGTCCTCGTTCCGGTACAGCGACTCGTCGAAGCTCGTGCCCTGCTGGGACGCCTTCCACCACCGCTCCCGGCCCTTGCCCCGCGTCGGGTCGTCCTCGACGAAGCCGTGTGCGGCGAGCTGGCGGAGGTGGTAGCTGGTCGCCCCGCTGGACTCGCCGAGCCGCTTGCCCAGTTGGGAGGCGGTGGCGGGGCCGTGGTGGCGCAGGGCGCGCAGCAGCTGGATCCGGAGCGGGTGGGCGAGCCCGCGCAGCGAGCGCGGGTCGAGTGTGCGGCTCCGGGGCTTCTCGGGCTCGGGCATGGCACGAGAATAGAGTTGCAAAGGAAGGGTTGCAAGGACTTCTTTGCAACCACTTCTTTGGAACTCGGGGACGGTGTCGTGGGGCTACGCGGGACCGTCCTCCGCGGCCTGTTCCACCAGCGGGATGACCCGCAGCGGTACGGGGTTCTCCATCACGATCGCCGTGGACGCCCGCACGATCCCCTCGAAGCCGACGACCCGGTCGATCACCCGCTGGAGGTCGGCGTTGGAGCGGGCGACCAGCCGGCAGAGCATGTCGCCGTGGCCCGTCGTCGTGTGCAGTTCCAGCACCTCGGGCACGGTCGCCAGATGCTCCCGCACATCCGGCCCCTGCCCCTGCTTGATCTCCAGCGTCGCGAACGCGGTCACCGGATAGCCCAGCGCCGCCGGGTCGACCTGCGGGCCGAAGCCACGGATCACCCCGTTCGCCTGAAGGCGGTCCAGGCGCGCCTGCACCGTGCCGCGCGCCACGCCCAGCCGGCGCGAGGCCTCGAGCACCCCGATCCGCGGTTCCCGCGCGAGCAGCACGATCAGCCGGCCGTCCAGATGATCGATCGCCACAGCGGCCTCCTCATGGTCATCCTGTACAAGTCTTCCGCCCATACTGGCTCGCGGCTGTACACATTGACCAGCTGCCCGGCGAACTATTGCGCAGCTTGCCGATCGGCGGGACTCTGCCGCTATGACTGAGACCATCGATCACACCCCTTCCACGGCGCGGCAGGCCGACCCCTTCCCCGTGAAGGGCATGGACGCGGTCGTCTTCGCCGTCGGCAACGCCAAGCAGGCCGCGCACTACTACTCCACGGCCTTCGGCATGAAGCTCGTCGCCTACTCCGGACCGGAGAACGGCAGCCGGGAGACCGCCAGTTACGTCTTGACGAACGGCGCCGCCCGCTTCGTGTTCACCTCCGTCATCAAGGCGTCCACCGACTGGGGCCGCTTCCTCGTCGAGCACGTCGCCGAGCACGGTGACGGCGTCGTCGACCTGGCGATCGAGGTGCCCGACGCGCGCGCCGCGTACGCCTACGCCGTCGAGCACGGCGCCACCGGCATCACCGAGCCGTACGAGGTGAAGGACGAGAACGGCACCGTCGTCCTCGCCGCCATCGCGACGTACGGCCAGACCCGCCACACCCTCGTCGAGCGCTCCGGCTACGACGGCCCCTACCTGCCGGGCTTCGTCGCCGCCGCCCCGATCGTCGAGCCGCCGGCCAAGCGCACCTTCCAGGCCATCGACCACTGCGTCGGCAACGTCGAGCTCGGCAAGATGAACGACTGGGTCGGCTTCTACAACAAGGTCATGGGCTTCACGAACATGAAGGAGTTCGTGGGCGACGACATCGCGACCGAGTACTCGGCCCTGATGTCGAAGGTCGTCGCGGACGGCACCCTCAAGGTGAAGTTCCCGATCAACGAGCCGGCGATCGCGAAGAAGAAGTCGCAGATCGACGAGTACCTGGAGTTCTACGGCGGCGCGGGCGTCCAGCACATCGCGCTGGCCACCAACGACATCGTCGCGACCGTCCGCTCCATGCGCGCCGCCGGTGTCCAGTTCCTCGACACCCCCGACTCGTACTACGACACGCTCGGCGAGTGGGCCGGCGAGACCCGCGTGCCCGTCGAGACCCTGCGCGAGCTGAAGATCCTCGTCGACCGCGACGAGGACGGCTACCTGCTCCAGATCTTCACCAAGCCGGTCCAGGACCGTCCGACCGTCTTCTTCGAGATGATCGAGCGGCACGGCTCCATGGGCTTCGGCAAGGGCAACTTCAAGGCCCTCTTCGAGGCGATCGAGCGCGAGCAGGAGAAGCGCGGCAACCTGTAGTCCGCGAAGACCGACGGGCCCGGGCGGGTGTCTGCCCCGGGCCCGTCACCGCGAGAAGCCCCCCGGCGACGCCCGGGGCCGGCCGGCGCCGGGCACGCCACGGCGCCCGCGGGGTTGGCGCCGACGCGCGCCCGGCGCGGGTCCGTGCGGGCATTCGCCCCGCTGGGGCGGTGGAGGTTCCCAGAGCTGCCTCTGGGGGCGCCCCCAGCCCTGCGGAACAGTTGCCCACCACCTCGGCGGTTACGGGCTACCTGGACTGCGGCGCTTCGGCCGGGTTCGTGGCCGCAGCCGCCGCAGGCGCCTGCGGCGCTTCCGGCGCTTCCGCCGCCTCCGGCCGCAGTTCCTCCGGGAGTTCGTCCGGCGGGTCGCCCAGCTCCCGCAGCGACTGCCGGGCCTTCGGGGCGAGCAGCGGCGAGAAGTCCGGGTTGATCCGCAGCGCCTCCGCCAGATGGCGCCGGGCCGGACCGTACTCCTGCACGGCCCGCTCGATCTCGCCCCGGTGGTACGAGAAGAGCGCGCTGCGCAGCCCCTCGTCCGTCGCCCTCTTCGCGTAGTCCAGCGCCTCCTTCGGCTCCCCGGCCCGGAAGAGCGCCCATCCCAGCGCGTCCGCCATCTGCACCGACCGGTGCCCGCGCGCCCACTCCGCCTTCAGCAGCCGCACCGCCGCCGCCGGGTCGCCGTGGTCCGCCTCGAACAGGCCGAGGACGACCTCCCCGTCGACCCAGGGCCTCGTCCGCAGCAGCTCGTACTGCGCGTGCGCCTCACCGTCCAGGCCCAGCGACTCGTAGAGTTCGCCCGCCTCCAGGACGTACTCCGGCCGAGGCAGCCGCGCGAGCGCCGCCTGGTGGTCGAGCATCGCCTCGTCCGTACGGTCCAGCGCCGCGAGCGCCCGGGCCCGCCCCGCCAGCGACGGACCGTGATCCCGTACGAGACGCAGAGCCGACCCGTACTGCGTCACCGCCTCCTGCGGCTCGCCCCGCTCCCACGCCAGATCCCCGAGCCGCGCGTACGCCGCCGCCTTCTCCGCGCCGGTCTCCGCCTGCGCCACCGCGTCGATCGCGGCGGCCGCCGCGTCCTCGCGCCAGCCCCGGTTGCGGTACCCCTGCGCCACCCGCGTGCTCACCGCCGCGCCCGAGTGCAGCTTCTCCAGGGAGGCCAGGGCCTGCTGGGCGGCCTTGTAGTCGCCGAGCCCGTTGTACGCGTCGATCAGCACCGGGTACACCGGCCAGCGCTTCGGGGACTTCTCGCGGACCGCCTCGCCCCAGGTCCGCGCCGTCCTCCAGTCGCCCCGCGCGTTGGCCAGGGCGCCGAGCCCCAGCTGTGCGTCGAGGTTCCCGCGCGCGGCCGGCCGTACCTCCAGCGAGCGCTTCAGGGCACGCTCGGCCCGCGGGTAGTACGTGGTGTCACCGAGCCGCGTGCCCCGCTCGGTGTACGCCGCCCCGAGCACGGCCCAGGACTCCTCGTCCTCCGGATGCTTCTTCAGCCACTTCTCACGGTCGCCGATCAGCGCTCCCAGATCGGTCAGCGAGGCCTGCGCCCCCGCGTTCGCCGCGAGCACCGCGCGCTCCGCGGGACCGGGGGCGGGCGGCTTCCCGTCGCCGAACAGACCGGGTGCGAGATCGGGGGCGTACAGCAGCGCCGTCGCCGCGAGCACCGCACCCACCCCCGCGGCCAGGACCGCCCTCGACACGTTCTCCGTCTTCATGCCGCTCACTGTGCGCCTGTACGAAGAGCACACGAAGCGCCCACTCCGGCGGGTTCACACCGATGGCCCCGGGTGCCAGGCTGGACGCATGGACGATCTTCTGACGCGGCTCCACCACGAGCTGCGCGCGGGCCTTCCCGCCGAGGCGCTGATCACCGACCCCGACGTCACCGCCTCCTACGCGAACGACATGGCGAGTTTCTGCCCGGCCGGTACCCCCGCGGCCGTCGTGCTCCCGCGCACCGTCGAGCAGGTCCAGCACGTGATGCGCACCGCGACCGCGCTGCGCGTCCCGGTCGTCCCGCAGGGAGCGCGCACCGGTCTGTCCGGCGCCGCCAACGCCTCCGAGGGCTGCATCGTGCTGTCCCTGGTCAAGATGGACCGGATCCTGGAGATCAACCCGGTCGACCGGATCGCCGTCGTGGAACCCGGCGTGGTCAACGCCGTGCTGTCGCGTGCCGTCAACGAGCACGGTCTGTACTACCCGCCGGACCCCTCCAGCTGGGAGATGTGCACCATCGGCGGCAACATCGGCACCGCGTCCGGCGGACTGTGCTGTGTGAAGTACGGGGTGACGGCGGAGTACGTCCTCGGCCTCGACGTCGTCCTCGCCGACGGACGGCTGCTCTCCACCGGCCGGCGCACCGCCAAGGGTGTCGCCGGATATGACCTGACCCGGCTCTTCGTCGGCTCGGAGGGCAGTCTCGGCATCATCGTCGGCGCGACCCTCGCGCTCCGCCCGCAGCCGCCGCAGCAGCTCGCGCTGGCCGCCGAGTTCCCCTCTTCGGCGGCCGCCTGCGAGGCCGTCTGCGCGATCATGGAGCGCGGCCATACACCGTCTCTGCTGGAGCTGATGGACGGCACCACCATCCGCGCCGTCAACAAGCTGGCGAACATGGGGCTGCCCACCACCACTGAGGCGCTGCTCCTGTGTGCCTTCGACACCCCGGACCCCGCGGCCGATCTGGCGGCCGTCGGCGCGCTGTGCGCGGCGGCCGGGGCCACCGAGGTCGTACCGGCCGAGGACGCGGCCGAGTCCGAACTCCTCCTCCAGGCGCGGCGGCTCTCCCTGACGGCCCTGGAGACGATCAAGTCCGCGACGATGATCGACGACGTCTGCGTGCCGCGGACGAAGCTGGCCGCGATGCTCGACGGCACGGCCGCCATCGCGGAGAAGTACGACCTGACCATCGGCGTCTGCGCGCACGCGGGCGACGGCAACACCCACCCCGTCGTCTGCTTCGACCAGGCGGACGAGGACGAGTCGCGGCGGGCGCGGGAGTCCTTCGACGAGATCATGGCGCTCGGTCTGGAGCTGGGGGGCACGATCACCGGCGAGCACGGCGTCGGCACCCTGAAGAAGGAGTGGCTGGCACGGGAGTTGGGGCCGGTGGGGGTGGAGATGCAACGGGGCATCAAGCGGACCTTCGACCCGCTCGGGATCCTGAACCCCGGAAAGCTGTTCTGACCTCGTCGCTTCCCCGTTCACACCTCACCGTCCTGCGACTCGTCCGAGGGCCACGGGTCGCGCAGCCAGAGGTCGTCGGCGACCGAGGTGGTGGCCAGCAGCTCGGCGAGACCGTCGTCGATGCCGAGCTGCTCCGACTCGGTGCCCGGCGGGACGGCGCGCAGGGTCCGCTCCAGCCATGCCGACACCTGCGCGGAGGGCGCTTCGAGCAGCGCGTCGCCGTCGGGGGAGGAGAGCGCCATCAGGACGACGTCGCGGCCGTCGACCTTCGTGGGCCAGATCCGGACGTCACCGTGGCCGCAGGGCCGGAACACACCCTCGACGAGCAACTCGCGGGCGAACGTCCAGTTGACGGGGTACTCCGAGCCCACGTGGAACGTGATGTGCACGGCGTACGGGTCGTCGGTCCGGTAGGCGAGCCGCGCGGGGACGGGGATGGAGCGCTCGGGGGAGAGCACCAGCTTCAGCTCCAGCTCGCGCTCGACGACGGTGTTCTCGGTGTTCTGCATGGCTGACGTCCTCTCCGGCACGGGGCCCCGGACGGGCCCGCACAGGGAGAGAGCGCGACGGCGGCCCGCCATTACGCGACTTCGGAGAAGTTTTTCCGGGAGATTTTCTCCGGGGTCCGCGGAGGCTTCCACAGGGCATCGAGGGCCTCCTGCGGGGCTCTTCGGCCGGAGACCATCGGCCTGAGCGTGACGGTCAGTGGCGGGTTCTGTGGGTATGTCGCTCGAAGGCGGGTTTCTCGCGGCCTCTTTCTTCTTGTGGCGTGGTTCTTCGTTACTGTCCTCCTTGGGCCTAGGGCCCGAGGTCGTTGAAGCGTCGTCACGGAACGGAGTCGGGGCAGTGGCTACTCCTCCTGGAGCCGGCGGGGAGGTACCGCAGGCCGGGTACTACCCGGACCCGTCCATCCCCGGATACATCCGGTACTGGAACGGGGGAGCCTGGGTGCCCGGGACGAGCCGGCCGGCCCCCCGTGAGGGTGAAATCCCGCCGGCCGCTCCGGTCTCGTCGATGCCCCCGGGTCCGGCGCTGGCTCCGAACCCCGCGCCCGCGCCCGTGGCCTCCTCGCAGGCCCCCGTGCCCGCCGTGGAGGAGACGGGACCCGTCTTCTTCGACGAGGAGCCCGCCGAGACCACGCCCGAGCCCGCCTCGGCGTGGCAGGCGGACGTGTCGCGGCAGACCGGCTTCGGCGGCGACCGGGACCGGAAGGTCTCCTGGGGCGCGCCGGAGGCGGAGTCCGCGGCGAGCGCCGGTCCGGCCGTGGCGCAGGACCCCCGTGTGGCCGCCGCCCGCACCGCGGACCTTGAGCCGAAGCCGGCCGGCCCGCAGGCCCGGTTGGGCGGGATGCCGGTGACCCCGGCGTCGGCCGCCGACCCGACGGGCGGCGCGCTGCCCGGCGTACGGCAGGCGAAGGCGGAGGCGCAGGCTCCCGTGCCGGAGGGCACGATGACGATCCGTGCCCTCCCTCCGCAGGGCACGCCCGCCCCCGCGCAGAACGCCCAGAGTCCGCAGAGCCCGCAGAACTCTCAGGCCGCGGAGGCCCCGCAGGGCACGCGGGACGCGCTCGGACCGCAGGGTCCCCAGGCCCTCAGGACCCCGCAGAGCGGCGGCGCGCAGCCCGCCCAGGCCTCCCGCGCGCCACTTCCGCACGTGCCCGGACAGCCCCAGGCGCAGACCCCCGCCGCCTCCCAGGCCGCCCAGCCCGCTCCCGCCCCCGTCACCGCGGGCCCCGGCGGCGGCGCCCCCTCCTGGCCCCAGCAGGTCCACCAGCTCGCGCAGCCCTCGGCCGCCGCGGCACCGGCGGCCCAGCAGGCACACCCGCAGTCGCCCCAGGCCCCGCGCGCCCAGCAGGCAGCCGAGCACGAGCAGCCGGTCCTCCCCTGGAAGCCGCCCGTCGAGGACCCGTTCCTCCAGGCCGCCCGCGCCCAGGCCGCCGCCCGCCCCGCCGGTCTCGGCAAGCGTCTCGTCGCCCGGCTCATCGACACCCTCGTCCTCGGCGCGCTCGTCGGCGGGGCGTCCTTCCCCTTCGTGACCCAGGCGCTCGACCACATCGACGCCAAGATCGAGGCGGCCAAGCAGACCGGCACCACCGTCCAGGTCTGGCTCCTTGACGGCACCACCTCCCTCAACTTCGGGATCGCGCTCGCCGCCCTCCTCGTCCTCGGCGTCCTGTACGAGGCGTTGCCCACGGCCAAGTGGGGCCGCACGCTCGGCAAGAAGCTCTGCGGGCTCCAGGTGCGGGACATCGAGGCGCACGAGCCGCCGACGTTCGGCGCGGCCCTGCGCCGCTGGCTGGTCTACAGCGTCCTCGGACTCCTCGTCCTCGGGATCCTGAACGTGCTGTGGTGTCTCTTCGACCGCCCCTGGCGCCAGTGCTGGCACGACAAGGCGGCCCACACGTTCGTGGCCGGCTAGCCGCCGCCCGCCGGGGACCCGGACGGCGGTCGCCCGAACGGTCGGCGATTCCTTGCGGGGACCTGCCACGCGGGATGCACTGCCCCCATGAGCAACGACCAGCCGACGCCCGGCCAGCCGCCCGAGGACGACCCGTTCCTCAAGAAGCCGCAAGAGCCCACGCCGCCGTCGGCGGGCTCTCCGTACGGGAGCGGGAGTCAGCCGCCACCCCCCGAAGGGCCGCCGCCGGGCGGCCCTCCTCCCGAGGGTCCGCCTCCGGGGGGTCCGCCGCCCGGGGGCCCGCCACCCGGGTCGCCGTACGACAACACGCCGCCCCCGCCCCCTCCGTACGGCTCGCAGCCCTACGGAGGCGGCTACGGGGGCGCGGATCCGCTGGCCGGGATGCCGCCGCTCGCCGACTCCGGCAAGCGCATCCTGGCCCGGATCATCGACTGGCTGATCGTCGCCATCCCGCTCGCCGTCATCGGTATTCCGTTCAACGTCTACGACCGGGCGACCGACGGGGACGACTTCGGTGACACCATCACCGCGACCAGCACCGGCACCGGTCTCGTCTTCCAGCTCATCACCATCGTGGCGTTCGTCGGCTACGACACCCTGATGGTGGCGAAGGGCGGCCAGACGCTCGGCAAGAAGTGGTTGAAGCTGCGCGTCGCGATGCTCAACGACGGCTCCACACCGCCGATGAACGCCTCGCTGATCCGCGCCGTCGTGCTGTGGCTGCCCGCGCTGATCTGCTGCGCCTGCCTGTGGCCGCTGCTGCTGCTCATCCTGATCCTGGTCGACAAGCCCTACAAGCAGGGTCTGCACGACAAGGCCGCCAAGACCGTGGTGGTGTCGGTCCCGCAGTAGCTACGACGCCGGCGTCACGTACCGATCCGGGTATCGGCTCCCGCACCCACGCGGACGGCCGGTACCCGGATCTCGTCCGTCCGGGGGAGGGGCTGCACGGGTGCCGGGGCGGCCTTGTGGTGCGCGGGCATCGTCACCGCGACCAGCAGCCCGAGAAGGAGCCCGGCGGCGCTGATGACGGCGATCCCGAGCGGGGTCGTCGTACGGGACAGCAGCAGCAGGGCGACGGTCGAGAAGACGACGGTGGCCGAACCGTAGGCGAGCTGTGCGGCGTTCGGACGCGGCATGACGGGTACCGTCCCTCGAAGCATCGGCAGATCGCTCCCCTGGCTGGGGGCCGGGGGACCCCACGCGAGCGACTCTACGACGGTGGATGCCCGAGCGAAACGGGTAGTAAGCGTGACCTAACCCACGGTGTGGGTGCACGGGGGGCGCATGGAGTCATCGATTCCCTCCACGGCCACCTCCGGTGCGCCCGGTTGCCGTTCGGATAGCGGAAATCGACTCCTGCATAGTGCAGTTGGTCTGTTCAAGTCAAGGACTGTCTTTTCTCTCGTAACTCCGGTCGAATGTCGTCACTTGTGACGCGCGACCCCGCCCGCGGACACCCCACCCTCGGTCCGCGCGGTCGCGGGCGCCGGGGAGGAATCATCAAGTGACCAACAGACGACGGGCGATCAGAGCGTCCGCAGTCGTCGTGGCGCTCGCGGCCACCGCCGCCAGCGCCTCGACCTTCGCATTCGCCGACGACAGGGGTCCGGGCGCACCGGCCTCGATCGAGCGCCAGGACCCGGCCCCGGGTGCCGGCGTCGACAAGACGGCGGTCGACCACGACCTCGAGGGCCCGTACAGCAAGCAGCAGGAGCAGCAGCGCAAGGCCGCTCTGGAGCAGGTGCTGAGCGGCGAGAGCAAGGTCGAGCGCCGCGGGGGCTCCCAGGTCGTCAAGCTCGACAGCAAGAAGTACGTCGAGCTGGGCCGTGAGAAGACGGACAAGATCTTCACGATCCTCGTCGAGTTCGGCGACAAGGTGGACAACACCACCCTGGTCGACCGCGCGGACGACGACACGGCCGAGCCGAAGCCGAAGTTCGGTGGCACGCCCGGCCCGCTGCACAACCAGATAGCCCAGCCGGACCGTTCGAAGGACAACTCGACGGCCTGGCAGAAGGACTACAACCAGCAGCACTTCCAGGACCTCTACTTCGGCACCGGCAAGGACAAGAAGGGCCAGCCGAAGGAGTCCCTGAAGACGTACTACGAGAAGACCTCCTCGGGCCGTTACTCGGTCGAGGGTGGTGTCTCGGACTGGGTCAAGGTCGAGTACAACGAGGCCCGTTACGGCTCGAACTACTGCGGCAACAGCAACTGCGCCAACGTCTGGGACGCCGTCCGCGACGGTGTCACCGCGTGGACCGCGGACCAGAAGGCCAAGGGCCGTACCGACGCCCAGATCAAGGCCGACATCGCGCAGTACGACCAGTGGGACCGGTACGACTTCGACGCCGACGGCAACTTCAACGAGGCCGACGGCTACATCGACCACTTCCAGATCGTCCACGCGGGCGAGGACGAGTCGGCGGGCGGCGGCGTCCAGGGCGGCGACGCCCTGTGGGCGCACCGCTGGTACGCGTACGGCACGGACGCGGGCAAGACCGGCCCGGCGAACAACAAGTCCGGCGGCACGCAGGTCGGCACCACCGGCATCTGGGTCGGCGACTACACGATGCAGCCCGAGAACGGCGGCCTCGGCGTCTTCGCCCACGAGTACGGTCACGACCTCGGTCTGCCCGACCTGTACGACACCTCGGGCAAGGCCGGCGCCGAGAACTCGACCGGCTTCTGGTCCCTGATGTCCTCCGGCTCCTGGCTCGGCCGGGGCAAGGACTCCATCGGTGACCTGCCCGGCGACATGAACGCCTGGGACAAGCTGCAGCTCGGCTGGCTCAACTACACCAAGGTGACCAACGAGCAGCGCGGTACGAAGTCCACCCACAAGCTGGGCGTGGCCGAGTACAACACCAAGAACCCCCAGGCGCTCGTCGTCGAGCTGCCGAAGAAGAAGGTCACCACCGATGTCGTCGCGCCCGCCGAGGGTGCCACGCAGTGGTGGAGCGACATGGGTGACGACCTCAAGAACACCCTGACCCGCTCCGTCGACCTGACCGGCAAGTCGAAGGCCGGCCTGGAGCTCAAGGGCTGGTACGACATCGAGCTGGACTACGACTACCTCTACACCGAGGTGTCCACGGACGGCGGCGCCAACTGGACCGCCCTGGACGGCACGGTGGACGGCAAGCCGCTGCCGCGCGACGCGAGCGGCGCCCCGGCGCTGACCGACGTCTCCGGCGCGTACAAGTCGCTCGCCTTCCCGCTCGACGCCTACGCGGGCAAGAAGTTCGACCTCCGCTTCCGCTACCAGACGGACGGCGGCGCCGGCGGCAAGGGCTTCGCGGCCGACGCCATCACGCTGACCGCCGACGGTGCCACCGTCTTCTCGGACAACGTCGAGAACGGCGACAACGGCTGGACGGCGAAGGGCTTCTCGCGGATCGGCAAGGGCTTCACGAAGGAGTACGAGCAGTACTACCTCGCGGAGAACCGCCAGTACGTCTCGTACGACGCGACCCTCAAGGTCGGCCCGTACAACTTCGGGTTCACGGGCGACAAGGCCAGCTGGGTCGAGCACTACCCGTACCAGAACGGTCTGCTCATCTGGCAGTGGGACACGTCGCAGAAGGACAACAACACGGCCGTCCACCCCGGCCAGGGTCTGATCCTTCCGATCGACGCGCACCCGACGCCGCTGAAGAACGCCGACGGCACCCTGATGCGCAACCGCGTCCAGGCGTACGACTCGACGTTCGGCACCTACCGCACCGACGCGATCCGGCTGCACAAGGCGGGCGTGCCGGCGTGGGTGAAGTCGCAGCCCGGCGTCCCGGTCTTCGACGACCGGCGGGGCACGTACTGGTACACCCAGACCGAGCGCGCCGGTGTCCAGGTAACTGACACCAACACCAAGATCGCGGTCGTCAAGGAGCCGAAGGACGGCCAGACGATCACCGTCCAGGTGGGTCCGTCGCAGAAGTAACTGCATCGTCGCAGGTCAAAGCATGATCGGCCGTCGCCCTCTAGCGGGCGGCGGCCGATCGTGTTTAGGTGCCTCTGACCAGTTCTTATTGACAGCAAGCTCACAGGGGGAGTGGTTCCGGCATGCCCGGTGGAGGTTTCTGCAAGTTGCCAGGCGGGAGCGTCGTCGTCGCGATAGGGCTCCCGAGCCCGGCCGGCGACGGGGCCACGGTCCGCTTCCTGGTCCACGCGGCCAACCGCGCCCGCGCCCTGACCCGGCTGCGGAACCTGGGCCTGAGGGCGGTCTACCTCCGCGGCAACGCGGAACCCCCGACCCCCGACGAGATCACCGCCGTCCTGCACCACCCGGACGGCCTCCTGTGGCGCTCCACGACCAGCGCGACCCAGGAGCTGTGGCACTCCATACGGACCCTGCCCACGGCCTCCTAGGCGACGGACCCCGGGACCCGGACCACGGACCCCGGGGCCCGGACCACGGGGCGCGCGTCCGGACCACGGGGCGCGCGTCCCTGTCACGGGGCGCGCGGACCCCGGGGCGGGGCGCGCGGACCCTGGGGCGCGCGCCTAGACCACGGGCTTGCCCGTGAGCTCGACCCCGGCGCCGCGCAGCTCCTCCAGGGCCCGCTCGGTCGTCTCCTTCGCGACGCCCGCCGTGAGGTCCAGGAGGACCTGCGTACGGAAGCCCTCGCGCGCCGAGTCCAGCGCCGTCGCCCGTACGCAGTGGTCCGTGGCGATGCCCACCACGTCGACCTCGGTCACGTCGTGCGACCGCAGCCACTCGGCGAGCGTGACGCCGTTCTCGTCGCGCCCCTCGAAGCCGCTGTACGCCGCCTCGTACGCCCCCTTGTCGAAGACCGCGTCGATCGCCCCGGAGGCGACCGCGGGCGCGAAGTTCGGGTGGAAGCCCACGCCCTCCGTGCCGGCGACGCAGTGCACCGGCCAGGAGGTCACGTAGTCGGGCGTGGCGGAGAAGTGGTCCCCCGGGGCGACATGGTGGTCGCGGGTGGCCACCACGTGCTGGTACGCGGCGCCCGCCGCCTCGCCGACCAGGTCGGTGATGGCGGCGGCGACGTCCGCTCCCCCCGCCACCGCGAGGCTGCCGCCCTCGCAGAAGTCGTTCTGAACGTCCACGACGATCAATGCGCGGTGCATGGCGGGTGTCCTTCGGTGGGCCGGCGGAGGGAACGGAGGGGGTCGAAACGGGGAATGGCATCGAGCCTAGAGACTTCCCCCTCCCTTCGGGAGGGGGCCTCGCAGGGTGTTACACGGACCCGGGCACGGTGTTACACGTATTCCGTCGGCAGCACCGGCTCGCCCCGCGAGAGCTGGATGGCCGACATCGGCAGCCCGGCCCGCGCCGCGATGTGCCGTGCCCTCGCCGCCTCCAGCGGCTCCCGGCCCACGACGTCGCCCCCCTTGACCAGCTCCACGAGCAGCTGACGGTCGGCGAGCTCGGTGGGCACCGGGCCGGTGCCGACCACCTCCGCCTCCGCCACGCCCTCCGCGTCCGTCCTCCGCGCCGCCCACTTGCGGCCGCCGACGGAGGCCTTGCCACCGACCGACTTCTTCGCCACCGCCGTCAGCGGAGCCTTGGGGTCCGCCGACTGGGCCCGGGCGACCAGCTTGTAGACCATCGAGCAGGTCGGGTGGCCGCTGCCGGTGACCAGCTGCGTGCCCACCCCGTAGGCGTCGACCGGCGCCGCCGC
The DNA here is from genome assembly GCF_055561875.1 of Streptomyces sp. NPDC022552. Lineage (NCBI taxonomy): Bacteria > Bacillati > Actinomycetota > Actinomycetes > Kitasatosporales > Streptomycetaceae > Streptomyces > Streptomyces sp. NPDC022552. The sequence goes on along the minus strand of NZ_JBVHGJ010000011.1, from coordinate 188,209 downwards.
CAGCGAGGCGATGGCGTACTCGTCCAGGTCCGAGGTGACCACGATCTTGGTGTTCGTCGCGCCCAGCTCGTCGAGCTGCGCCCGGACCCGGTGCGCCACGAGCAGCAGGTCCCCGGAGTCGATCCGTACGGCTCCGAGCTCCGGACCGGCCACCTCGACGGCGGTACGGACGGCCTCGGCCACGTCGTAGGTGTCGACGAGCAGCGTCGTACCGCGGCCCAGCGTCTCCACCTGGGCCCGGAACGCGTCCCGCTCGCTGTCGTGCAGCAGCGTGAAGGCGTGCGCGGAGGTGCCGACGGTCGGGATGCCGTAGCGGAACCCGGCCGCGAGGTCCGAGGTGGAGTCGAAGCCGCCGACGTAGGCCGCCCGCGCCGAGGCGACGGCCGCCAGCTCGTGGGTGCGCCGGGCACCCATCTCGATCAGGCGCCGCCCGCCGGCCGCGCCCGACATCCGGGAGGCCGCCGCCGCGATGGCCGAGTCGTGGTTGAGGATCGACAGGATCACGGTCTCCAGGAGCACGCACTCGGCGAAGGAGCCCTCGACCCGCAGGATGGGGGAGCCGGGGAAGTACATCTCGCCCTCGGGGTAGCCCCAGATGTCGCCCGAGAAGCGGTAGTTGCCCAGCCACCGGAGCGTCGGCTCGTCGACGATGCCCTGCTCGCGCAGGAAGCCGATGACACCGCCGTCGAAGCGGAAGTTCTCGACGGCGTCCAGGACGCGTCCGACACCGGCTACCACGCCGTAGCGCCGCCCCTCGGGCAGACGACGGGTGAAGACCTCGAAGACGGAGCGCCGGTCGGCGGTGCCGGCCCTGAGGGCCGCCTGCAGCATGGTCAGCTCGTACTGATCGGTGAAGAGCGCGGTCGACGGCACGTCCACCGGCAGCCCAAGGTCCGCAGCGTTCATGTCAGCGATGCTATCGCAGAAATCGTCACTCTGACGATTTCTCGGCGCGCGGGCTGACCCGTTTGTGCGACGCCCCTCCCGAGGTGGCAGCATGGGGTAAGTGAGCGTCGCGCCTATTGAGATCGAACGCACGGAATCGGCTGAAGAGACCTTCGCCGTCGTCGAGCCCGACGTGCCGTGGGTGACTCTCGTCCACAACGATCCGGTCAATCTGATGAGCTATGTGACCTACGTCTTCCAGGCGTACTTCGGTTACTCCAAGGACAAGGCGCACAAGCTGATGCTCGACGTGCACAACAAGGGCCGCGCGGTGGTCTCCAGTGGGACGCGCGAGGAGATGGAGCGGGACGTGCAGGCGATGCACGGCTACGGGCTGTGGGCGACCCTCACCCAGGACCGCGGCTGATGGCCGGACGGTTCGAGGCCCTGCCCGGCGGTGGCGCCGCCGTCGCGCTCGACGAGGTCGAGATCTCCATCCTGCGCTCCCTCGCCGTCCAGCTCGTGGAGCTGATCGGCCCGGGTGACGAGCCCGTGGAGGGCGAGGACCCCCTCGCCGCGCTCTTTGCCGAGGGCCCGAGCGAGGCCCCCAGCGACCCCGCACTCAAACGACTCTTCCCCGACGCGTACGGGGACGAGGACGAGGAGCTGCGCGCGGCCGCCGCCGACTTCCGCCGCTACACCGAGAACGACCTGCGCGCCCGCAAGCGCCAGGACGCCCTCGCGGTGATCCGCAGCCTCGACGGGCTCAGTGCGACCGGCGACGACGAGGTGGTCCTCAAGCTCACCGCCGACGAGTCCCGGGCCTGGCTCGGCGCGCTCAACGACCTGCGGCTGACCATCGGGACCCGTCTTGAGGTCACTGACGAGGACGAGAGCGGGGAGCTGTACCGGCTGCCCGACTCCGACCCGCGCAAGCCGATGGTGATGGCGTACCTCTGGCTGGGCGCCCTTCAGGAGTCACTCGTCGAGACGCTGATGTCCGGGGAGTGATGTCCCGCGGCCCGATACCGGCCGGTAGGGCGTCGTTCGCTCAGCGGACACTCAAATCCGGATAACGAATACGTCACCAAACTGTTCTTACTGGTCCTCTTGAGTGGCTTTTACCCCCTTTTTCATGTGGTCTGCGCCACATTTGCCCTCCTCGATCACTGTTTCCCCCGTGATAAATCTTCACGACCACCCGGGGACGCCACCCCTGTTCCCGGGGGCGCTTTGACCGGCTGACCGCCGGTAGCACTCCATCCATATCCGGGGGGATCAGGACCTGATCCGCAGCCAGACGCAGTCGGCGCGGAACAGCATGGAGAAAGGCGCACCACCATGACCTCAGTGCAGGTCGACAAGCAGCACGACGGCAGTGAGGCCGCGGACTCCGCCGACGGCGAGGGTTATCACCGGGCACTCGGCGCCCGCCAGATCCAGATGATCGCGATCGGCGGCGCCATCGGCACGGGCCTCTTCCTGGGCGCGGGCAAGGGCATCTCCAAGGCGGGGCCCAGCCTGATCCTCGCGTACGCCATCGCGGGCCTCGTCATCTTCTTCATCATGCGGGCGCTCGGCGAGCTCCTCATGTACCGGCCCGTGTCCGGCTCCTTCTCGGAGTACGCACGGGAGTTCATCGGCCCCTTCGCGGGCTTCGTGACCGGCTGGACGTACTGGCTCTTCTGGGTCGTCACCGGCATCACCGAAGTGACCGCCGCGTCCGAGTACATGCAGTACTGGACCAAGAACACCGACGGCATCCTCGATCAGCCGCAATGGGTCTTCGCCCTGATCTTCACGGTCGTCCTGTTCCTCGCGAACCTGATCTCCGTCAAGCTCTTCGGCGAGCTCGAGTTCTGGTTCTCGATGGTCAAGGTCACCGCGATCGTCGGCATGATCCTCATCTGTGCCGGCATCCTCACCATCGGCTTCTCCGACGCCGGTGACACCGCCTCGATGACCCTGCTCTGGTCCGAGGGCGGCTTCTTCCCCAAGGGCATCGGCTCCACCCTGATGACCCTGCAGATGGTCATGTTCGCCTTCCTCGCCGTCGAGCTGGTCGGCGTCACGGCGGGCGAGTCCAAGGACCCGAAGACCGTCCTGCCCAAGGCCATCAACACCGTGCCGTGGCGTATCGCCGTCTTCTACGTCGGCGCGCTGATCATGATCCTGTCGGTCGTCCCGTGGACCCACTTCCAGCCGGGCGTCTCCCCGTTCGTCGCGGCCTTCGAGAAGATGGGCCTCGGCGTCGGCGCCGCGATCGTGAACTTCGTCGTCCTGACGGCCGCGCTCTCCTCCTGCAACTCGGGCATGTACTCCACCGGCCGCATGCTGCGCGACCTCGCGCTCAACGGCCAGGGCCCGAAGTTCTTCACCAAGCTCACCAAGAACGGTCTGCCGCTGGTCGGCACGTCCTTCTCCGCCGGGCTGATGATGGTCGGCGTCTGGATCAACTACCAGTGGCCCGGCGACGCGTTCAACTACGTCGTCTCCTTCGCCACCATCTCCGGCATGTGGGCCTGGATCATGATCCTGGTCTGCCAGGTCCGCTTCCGCCTCAAGGCCGACCGCGGCGAGCTGCCCCAGTCGTCCTTCAAGGCGCCGGGCGGCATCTGGTGCAGCCTCTTCGCCCTCGCCTTCATCGGCATGGTCATCGTGCTGATGGGCATCGACAAGGACGCGCGGATCTCGCTCTACTGCGCGCCGCTGTGGGGCCTCGTCCTCGCGGTCGCCTACCTGGTCCTGAAGTCCCGCAACCCGGAGGGCGCGGCCTTCGCCAAGCGCTCGTAACCCGGTCTGTCCAGCATTCGGGCCGTCCCGTACCACTCCTCGGTACGGGACGGCCCCTTTGCTTATCCTGTCCGACATGCTGACCATCACCCGGGCCCTGTACGACCAGATCGTGGAGCACTCCCGCGCGGACCACCCCGACGAGGCCTGCGGCGTGGTCGCGGGTCCTGTCGGCAGCGGCCGCCCGGAGCGGTTCATCCCGATGCTGAACGCCGCGCGCTCGCCCACGTTCTACGAGTTCGACTCCGCCGACCTCCTGAAGCTCTACCGCGAGATGGACGACCGGGACGAGGAGCCCGTGATCATCTACCACTCGCACACCGCCACCGAGGCCTACCCGTCCCGTACCGACATCTCGTACGCCAACGAGCCCGGCGCGCACTACGTCCTGGTCTCCACCGCCGACACCGACGGCGCGGGCCCCTTCCAGTTCCGCTCCTACACGATCGTCGAGGGCGTCGTGACCGAGGAGGACGTGAAGGTCGTCGAGGAGTACGACGTCTGAGACACTGACGCGACCATCAGGGCGGCAGGACCCAGGAAGCCGGTGCGAATCCGGCACGGTCCCGCCACTGTGTCCGGCCCCTCCGGGGCCGGAAGCCAGGAACTGACCTGCCGCCTCTCACCACCGACTGGGGACGTGGAAATCCCCGGAGGAGGCTCGTCCGCCATGACCTGGCGCCGCCGTACCCTGCTGCCCGCCGCCGCCCTCGTCCCGCTGCTCGCCGCCTGCGCGGCACCCGCGGAGAAGGGCGCCCCCGCCGCCAAGGCCGCACCGGGGTTCCCGTACACCGTCGCCAACTGCGGTGTGAAGACGACGTACCAGGCCCCGCCGCAGCGGGCCGTCACCATGAACCAGCACGTCACCGAGGTCATGCTCGCCCTCGGCCTGGAGAAGTCCCTCGTCGGCACGGCCTACCTCGACGACCGGATCCTCCCCGCGTACAAGAAGGCGTACGACGCGGTGCCGGTGCTCGCGAAGGAGTACCCCTCCAAGGAGGCCCTGCTCGCCGCGAACCCCGACTTCGTCTACGGCGGTTACTCCAGCGCCTTCGACGCCAAGGCCGGACGGAGCCGGGACGACCTGAAGGCCGCGGGGGTCGACAGCCGCCTCAACATGGAGTACTGCCCCTCCGGCTCCTCCTCCCTCGCCGACCTCTACCGGGAGGTCGACGAGGTGGCCCGGACCTTCGGCGTCCCCGACCGCGGCACACGCTGGACGGCCGAGGCGAGGAAGACGGTCGCGGCGACCGAGAAGAAGGTGGACGGGGTCGCCCCCGTCTCGGTCTTCGTCTACGACAGCGGCGACAAGACGGCGTTCACCGCCGGAGGCAAGGGCATCGGCAACGAGCTCATCACCCGGGCGGGGGGACGGAACGTCTTCGCCGACCTCGACAAGCCCTTCGGCGACGCGACGTGGGAGCAGGTCGTCGCCCGCAAGCCGGACGTGATCGTCATCTACGACTACGGCTCCACGACCGTGGAACAGAAGAAGAAGCGCCTCCTGGAGGACCCGGCCCTCAAGGACGTCCCGGCGGTCAAGAACCGCCGCTTCGCCGTGCTGCCGCTCTCCGACGCGGTCCTCGGCGTCCGCGTCCCGGCGGCGATCGAGAAGCTCGCGACCCAGCTCCACCCGACCCGATGACGGCCACCCCGCTCCCGGACACCGGAGCGGAACCGGGCGCGACACCGAAGAGAGCGGCCGCGCCCGGTCCGGCTCCCGGGGACCCGGCCCCGGCGGTTCCGGCTCCGGCGGTTCCAGCCCCGGTCGCCACGACGGCCGGCGGGCGGGCCGGGTCCGGGCGGTACCTGCTCGTTCTCGGCGGACTCGTCGTCGCCCTCGCGGTCGCCGTCGTCGCCGGGGTCGCCCTCGGGTCCGTGCGGATCCCCGTGGGCGACGTCGTCGAGATCCTCACCGGACGCGCCGCCCCCTCCCCGTACCGCACGATCGTGTTCGACGTCCGGCTCCCGCGCGTGCTCCTCGGCGCGATCGTCGGCGCCGGGCTCGCCGTCGTCGGCGCCGTCCTCCAGGCCCTGGTCCGCAACCGGCTCGCCGACCCCTTCCTCCTCGGGATCTCCTCCGGCGCGTCCACCGGTGCCGTCCTCGTCCTGGTCCTCGGCATCGGCGGCGGGATCACGACCACCGTCGCCATGCCCGCGGGAGCCTTCGCCGGCGCCCTGCTCGCCCTGGTCCTCGTCTACACGCTCGCCCGCCACGGCTCCACGATGACCGGCTCCCGGCTCGTCCTCGCCGGTGTCGCCGTCTCGTACATCCTCGCCGCGCTGACCACCCTGCTCCTCGTCCTCGCGGGCCGCCCCGAACACTTCCAGGAGGCGATGTTCTGGTCCCTCGGCGGCCTCGGCAGCGCCCGCTGGGACGTGCTCGCCCTGCCCGCCGCCGTCCTCGTCCTCGGCGTCGCCGCCCTGCTCATCCTCGCCCGCCCCCTCGACCTGCTCCTCGTCGGCGAGGAGGGCGCGACCGTCCTCGGCCTCGACACCGCCCGCTTCCGCGCCGCCGTCTTCGTCCTGGCCTCCCTCGTCACCGCCGTCATGGTCTCCGTCAGCGGAGCCGTCGGCTTCGTCGGCCTGATGGTCCCGCACGCCGCCCGGATGGCCGTCGGCGCGCCGCACCGCCGCCTCCTGCCGGTCGCCGCGCTCGGCGGCGCGCTCGCCCTGGTCCTGGCCGACCTCGCCGCCCGTACCGTCGCCGCGCCCCAGGACATCCCCGTCGGCGTCCTCACCGCCCTGACCGGCGGCCCGTTCTTCCTCTGGCTCATGCGCCGCCGCGCGGAAGGGAGCCCGGTATGACCGAACTGCGCCTCCAGGGACTCTCGTACGGGACACGGCTGCGCGACGCCGACCTCACCGCCCGTCCCGGCGAGACCGTCGGGCTCGTCGGCCCCAACGGCAGCGGCAAGACCACTCTCCTGCGCTGCGTCTACGGCACCCTCACCCCCACCTCGGGCCGCGCCCTCCTCGACGGCGACGACCTGGCCGCCCTCGGCCCCAAGGCGCGCGCCCGCCGGATCGCGACCGTCCCCCAGGACGGCGCCACCGAGTTCGAGCTGACCGTCCGCGAACTCGTCGCCCTCGGCCGCTCCCCGCACAAGCGCTTCTGGGAGGGCGACGACGCCTCCGACCGGACCCGCGCCGACGCCGCCCTCGCCCGCGTCGGCATCGCCGAGCTGGCCGACCGGCCGTACCCCACCCTCTCCGGCGGCGAACGCCAGCGCGCCCTCGTCGCCCGCGCCCTCGTCCAGGAGCCGGCGCTGCTCGTCCTGGACGAGCCCACCAACCACCTCGACATCCGCTACCAGCTCGAAGTCCTGCGCCTCGTACGCGACTTGGGCACCACCAACCTGCTCGCGCTGCACGACCTCAACCTCGCCGCCGCCTACTGCGACCGCCTCTACGTCCTGGAGCGCGGCCGCGTGGTCGCCGAAGGCGCGCCCGCGGACGTTCTGACGCCGACGCTGTTCAGGGCGGTGTACGGGGTGGAAGCCGAGGTCATCCCGCATCCGAGGACCGGTACGCCGACCGTCTTCTACCTGCCGGGTCCGCCAGTCGAGCGCGAACCGTCCGTCATGTGAGATCACATTCCGAAACCCGGACCGGGAATCGATACGATGACCGCATGGTTTCCCACGACGTGAGCGAAGTGACGACGCCGGGCAGCGCGCTGCTCGTGGCGCGGCTGCACGTCGACCTGTGCCGTTTCGCCAGCGCGATGTGAGCGGGTGTGCCCGCGGCGCACCCCAGCACCACCCCGCGCGGGGGCCGACAGCCGCGCGCCTTCCACGCCACTCCCGACTCCCGAAACAGGAGCCCACGCCATGGCCATCGAGGTCCGCATCCCGACCATCCTCCGCACCTACACCGACGGCGAGAAGGCCGTCCAGGGCAGCGGTGCGACGCTCGCCGAGCTCTTCGCCGACCTGGAGACGCGCCACGCCGGAATCGAGGCCCGCATCGTGGACAACGGCCAGCTGCGCCGCTTCGTCAACGTGTACCTCAACGACGAGGACGTCCGCTTCCTCGACGGCATCGACACCAAGCTCACCGACGGCGACAACGTCACGATCCTGCCGGCCGTGGCCGGCGGCATGGTCTGATCCACATGCGTTACGACTCCCCGCTCGCGGCGGTCGGCAACACGCCCCTGGTCCGCCTGCCCCGGCTCTCCCCGTCGGACGACGTCCGCATCTGGGCCAAGCTGGAGGACCGCAACCCCACCGGCTCGGTCAAGGACCGCCCCGCGCTCCACATGATCGAGCAGGCCGAGAAGGACGGCCGGCTCACCCCCGGCTGCACCATCCTGGAGCCGACCAGCGGCAACACCGGGATCTCGCTGGCGATGGCGGCGAAGCTCAAGGGCTACCGCATGGTCTGCGTCATGCCGGAGAACACCAGCGAGGAGCGTCGCCAGCTGCTCGCCATGTGGGGCGCCGAGATCATCTCGTCCCCCGCCGCCGGCGGGTCGAACACGGCCGTACGGGTCGCCAAGGAGATCGCCACGGAGAACCCCTCCTGGGTGATGCTCTACCAGTACGGCAACCCGGACAACGCGGGCGCCCACTACGCCACCACGGGCCCCGAGATCCTCGCGGACCTGCCCTCCGTCACCCACTTCGTGGCGGGCCTGGGCACCACCGGCACCCTCATGGGCGTCGGCCGCTACCTGCGCGAGCACAAGCCCGACGTCAAGATCGTCGCCGCGGAGCCGCGGTACGACGACCTCGTGTACGGGCTGCGGAACCTGGACGAGGGCTTCGTGCCCGAGCTGTACGACGCCTCGGTCCTCACCACCCGCTTCTCGGTCGGCTCGGCCGACGCGGTCACCCGCACCCGGGAACTCCTCCAGCAGGAGGGCATCTTCGCCGGCGTCTCCACGGGCGCGGCGCTCCACGCGGCGATCGGCGTCGGCCAGAAGGCGCTGAAGGCGGGCGAGAGCGCCGACATCGCCTTCGTCGTGGCGGACGGCGGCTGGAAGTACCTCTCGACGGGCCTCTACACGGCGGCGACGACCGAAGAGGCGATCGAGACGGTCCAGGGCCAGCTCTGGGCGTGAGCGTCACCTGCGAGACCGCCGCATGACCGTCAGGCGAGATGGCGGACCCGGTCCCATACGGTCGGGTCCGCCGCTCCCACTCTGCGGCGGAACTCCCACACCGGGACCTCCCGCAGCTCGTCCGTCTCCAGGAAGCTCGGCCGCCCCTGCGCGTCGCCCACCGAGCCCGGCGGCAGCGCGATCACGGCCGGCCGCTCGTCGTGGTACTTGCTCGTGATCTTGGCGACGAGGACGCGGTCGCCCCGCAGCGAGAGCACCAGACACGGCCTGTCCTTGGACCCGGGCCCGTCCTCGTAGGGCACATCGGCCCACCAGATCTCGCCCGCCCGGGGGAGCCGCGCGGGCGCCTTCCCGGGCGCACTCGGCCGTACGGGTGGCCGCGCCGGCGGGCGGGTACGGCCACCGGACGGGCGCGTCCGGCCACCGGGCCGCCGGTCGGGCCGCCGCGCCGAGCGCTTCCGGCCGTCCGCCACCGCCGCGACCAGCGCGATCACCACGACCGCGACGAGCGCCGGCCACCAGGACGTGTCCATACCGCACGACGCTACCGGTCGCCCGCACCTCGCGCTCTCCCGCCCCAGGTCCATCCGAACCGGTGACAGAGCCCGTGAGTTCGCCCACAACGGGCCGCCACGGAGGAGCGACGGCGGGCACCGCGCCTTACGCTCGACGCATCGCAAGACCTCCCCCGTCGCTCTCCGCCCTCGGAGGTTCACGCTCCATGAAGCTCACCGTCGTCGGCTGCTCCGGGTCGTTCCCGTCCGCGGACTCGGCCTGTTCGAGCTACCTCGTAGAGGCCGACGGCTTCCGGCTGCTCCTCGACATGGGCAATGGAGCCCTCGGCGAGCTGCAGCGCCACATCGGTCTGTACGACCTCGACGCCATCTTCCTCAGCCACCTCCACGCCGACCACTGCATCGACATGTGCGGATACTTCGTCGCCCGCTACTACCGCCACGACGGCGGCCGCTGCGAAGCGATCCCGGTCTTCGCCCCGGAGGGCGCCGAACAGCGCCTGACCACGGCGTACGCCGACACTCCCTCGGACAAGTCGATGAGCGAGGTCTTCGACTTCCGCACGCTGAAGTCCGAAGCCTTCGAGCTGGGTCCGTTCTCCGTCCGTACGGAGAAGGTGTGCCACCCGGTGGAGGCGTACGGCATCAGGGTCGAGCACGGCGGCCGGACGCTCACGTACTCCGGTGACACGGGGGTCTGCGAGTCCCTGCACCAACTCGCGGACGGTGCGGACCTCTTCCTGTGCGAGGCGTCCTTCACGCACGGCAAGGAGGACATCCCGGCCCTCCACCTCAACGGCCGCGAGGCGGGCGCGGAGGCGACCCGCTCCTCGGTGGGCCGGCTGGTGCTCACGCACATCCCGCCGTGGACGGACGGCCGGCAGAACCTGGCGGACGCGCGGGCGGTCTACGACGGGCCGTCGGAGCTGGCGTACGCGGGCGCGGTCTACGAGGTCTGAGGCGCCCGTGCTCCTCCGGCAGCCTTCCGGACGTACGTACGGGAAAGGCCCCGGAACCGTGGTTCGGTTCCGGGGCCTTTCCGTCGTTCGGGTGAGACTCACGCCTTGGTGAGGTCCTCGATCTCCTCGTCGGGCTCGCGGCCCGGGGTCGGGAGGTTGAACTTGGTGATCGCGAAGCGGAAGACGACGTAGTAGATCGCCGCGAAGACGAGGCCGATCGGGATGATCATCCAGGGCTTGGTCGCGAGGTTCCAGTTCAGCAGGTAGTCGATGCCGCCTGCGGAGAAGGTGAAGCCCGCGTGGACACCGAAGGCCCAGGTGACGGCCATCGATATGGCGGTCAGGACCGCGTGGATCACGTACAGCACCGGCGCGATGAACATGAAGGTGAACTCGATCGGCTCCGTGATACCGGTGACGAAGGAGGTCAGCGCGAGCGAGACCATCATGCCCATCACGGCCTTGCGGCGCTCGGGGCGAGCGGCGTGGGCGATGGCGATCGCGGCGGCCGGGAGGCCGAACATCATGATCGGGAAGAAGCCGGACATGAAGATTCCGGCGCTCGGGTCACCGGCGAAGAAGCGGTTGAGGTCACCGTGGACGACCTCGCCTGCGGCGTTGGTGAAGTCACCGATCTGGAACCAGGAGACGGTGTTCACGAACTGGTGCATGCCGACCGGGATCAGCGCGCGGTTGATGAGGCCGAAGAGGCCGGCGCCGACGGAGCCGAGACCGGTCATCCACTCGCCGAAGCTGGAGATGCCGTTGCCGATGGGCTCCCAGACCAGGCCGAAGACGACACCGACCAGGGTGCCGACGAAGGCCATGATGATCGGGACGAGACGGCGGCCGTTGAAGAAGCCGAGCCAGTCGACCAGCTTGGTGCGGTGGAACTTCTGCCACAGGACGGCGGAGATCAGTCCCATGATGATGCCGCCGAGCACGCCCGGGTTGTTGTACGTCGCGGCGACGTCGACACCCTTGTTGGCGGTGGTGTTGACGACGGCCTCGGTGACCGGGAACGCCTTGAGGACGTTGTTGTAGACCAGGAAGCCCACGAGGGCGGCCAGGGCGGTGGAGCCGTCGGCCTTCTTGGCGAAGCCGATGGCCACGCCTATGCAGAACAGCAGGGGCAGGTTCGAGAAGACTGCGTCACCGGCCGTGGCGAACACGGAGGCGACCTTGTCCCATCCGAGGCCGTCCTTGCCGAAGACGTCGGGCTGGCCGAGACGGAGCAAGATACCCGCGGCCGGCAGAACGGCGATCGGCAGCTGCAGGCTGCGACCGACCTTCTGCAGGCCCTGGAACAGGCCGGATCCGCGCTTCTTCGCGGGAGCGGCGGCCTGGGCGGTGGCCGTACTCATCAACTTCCTCCAGTAAGGCAAGGCGCCGCCAGAGGACATGAAAAGGGGGTGACGGCGACGTCTCGTGGAACGCGGTGGACTGGACCGCGTGGTCTACACCAATGAGTGGTGTAGACCAGTTTTAGCACGTGAGACTTAGATAAGGAACCTGCGAATTCTGTGTGCCCGGGCCATTGCTGGGCGTGAACGACGAAGGGCCCCCGGACCATGAGGTCCGGGGGCCCTTCGTCGTCCCGACACCGGGGCGAAAGCCCCGAATCACGCCGACGCGTACGCCCTTGGTGGTGCCGCGCTACGCCTTGGTGGTGTCCCTGTCCATCTCGTCCTCCAGCTCGTCCGGCTCACGCCCCGGCGTCTGGAGGTCGAACTTGGTGATCGCGAACCGGAAGATCACGTAGTAGACGAGGGCGAAACCCAGACCGATCGGAATGATCAGCCACGGTTTCGTCGCCAGGTTCCAGTTGATGACGTAGTCGATCAGGCCCGCCGAGAAGCTGAACCCGTCCTTCACCCCGAGCGCCCAGGTCACGGCCATCGACACACCCGTGAGCGCCGCGTGGATGGCGTACAGCACCGGGGCGACGAAGAGGAACGAGTACTCGATCGGCTCCGTGATGCCCGTGACGAACGAGGTCAGCGCGACCGACAGCATCAGGCCGCCCACCTCCTTGCGCCGCCGCGGCTTGGCGCAGTGGGTGATCGCCAGGGCGGCCGCCGGGAGCGCGAACATCATGATCGGGAAGAAGCCCGTCAGGAACTGGCCGGCCTCCGGGTCGCCCGCCAGGAACATGGGGATGTCGCCGTGAACCGTCGTGCCGTCCGGCCTCTCGTACGTGCCGAACTGGAACCAGATGGGCACGTTCAGGAACTGGTGCAGGCCGATCACGAGCAGCGCGCGGTTGGCGACACCGAAGATGCCCGAACCCCAGGCGCCGAGGCCCACCAGCCAGTCGCTGAAGTTCTCCAGCGCGTCGCCGATCGGCGGCCAGACCCACAGGCACAGGGAGGCGAAGGCGATCGCGACGAAGGTCATGATGATCGGGACGAGCCGGCGGCCGTTGAAGAAGCCCAGCCAGTCCACGAGCTTCTTCCGGTGGTAGCGCTGCCACAGCCAGGCCGTGAGCAAGCCGATGACGATGCCGCCGAAGACGCCCGGGTTCTGGTACGTGTAGCCGCTGAAGGCCTGCTCGGGTGCGAGGCAGCCGCCGTCGATGTCCACCGTGCCCTCGGGGCAGGTCTCGGGGAACTGGCGCAGGATGTTGAAGTAGACGAGGAAGCCCACCGTGGCCGCGAGCGCGGTCGAGCCGTCCGCCTTCTTCGCCATCCCGATCGCGACACCGATGCAGAACAGGAGGGGCAGTCCGAGGTTGCCGTCGAGCAGGGCGCCACCGGCGCCCGCCATCACCTTGGCGACGTTGTCCCACCCGAGCCCGTCCGCCCCGAAGACGTCCGGCTGCCCGAGGCGGTTGATGATGCCGGCCGCCGGGAGCACGGCGATGGGGAGCTGGAGACTGCGCCCCATCTTCTGCAGCCCCTGGAAGAAGCCGCCCCACATCGACTTCCGCGGCGCCCCCGCGGCGCTGTCCGTACTCATCGGCGTCCTCCCTGACCCGGAACAGGCCGGGCCCGACTCGCGTTGAGACTGGTGTAGACCAGTTGCGATAGGCTCCCGGGAGCCCGCTGAGGGCAGGCCGCCGGTGATCGTCATCATTCGGCAGAACGAGGGCGCTCGCCCGCGAAGTTGGGCCAACCGTGGGTTACCGTGACCAAGCGGACCTTCGGTGCGCCGAGACTCACGTTCTTCGAACAGGAACGGACAGGGAGAAACACATGGCCAGCAAGGCTGAGAAGATCGTCGCCGGGCTCGGCGGCATCGACAACATCGAAGAGGTCGAGGGCTGCATCACCCGCCTGCGCACCGAGGTCATCGACCCCAGCAAGGTCGACGAGGCCGCCCTCAAGGCCGCCGGCGCCCACGGCGTCGTGAAGATGGGCACCGCGATCCAGGTCGTCATCGGCACCGACGCCGACCCGATCGCCGCCGACATCGAAGACATGATGTGAGCAGCTGAGCCACCCGGCCTCGCGCCGAAGGGGGCCCGGTCCGACAGGGGACCGGGCCCCCTTCGCGTACGGCTACGCTCGACCCATGTCTCGTATCGACGGCCGTACCCCCGAACAGCTCCGCCCCGTCACCATCGAACGCGGATGGAGCAAGCACGCCGAGGGCTCCGTCCTCGTCTCCTTCGGCGACACCAAGGTCTTCTGCACCGCCTCCGTCACCGAAGGCGTCCCGCGCTGGCGCAAGGGCAGCGGCGAAGGCTGGGTCACCGGCGAGTACTCCATGCTCCCGCGCGCCACCAACACCCGCGGCGACCGCGAATCCGTCCGCGGCAAGATCGGCGGCCGCACGCACGAGATCTCCCGCCTCATCGGACGCTCCCTGCGCGCCGTCATCGACTACAAGGCCCTCGGCGAGAACACCATCGTCCTCGACTGCGACGTCCTCCAGGCCGACGGCGGCACCCGCACCGCCGCCATCACCGGCGCGTACGTCGCCCTCGCCGACGCGGTCGCCTGGGCCCAGGGCAAGAAGCTGGTCAAGGCCGGACGCAAGCCCCTCACCGGCACCGTCGCCGCCGTCTCCGTCGGCATCGTCGACGGCACCCCCCTCCTCGACCTCTGCTACGAGGAGGACGTCCGCGCCGAGACCGACATGAACGTCGTCTGCACCGGCGACGGCCGCTTCGTCGAGGTCCAGGGCACCGCCGAGGCCGAGCCCTTCGACCGCAAGGAGCTCAACGCCCTCCTCGACCTCGCCTCCGGCGGCTGCGCCGAACTCGCCGAGATCCAGCGCCAGGCGCTCGAAGGAACTCTCTAGCCCCCAGGGGCGTCTTCATGGACACGGGCGTACGGCAGGACCGTACGCCCGTCACCCATATCCCTCGGGGAGGACCCGTCTTGAAGCGCCGTCTCGCACTCGCCATGGCCTCGGCAGCCGTACTCACCACCACCCTCGTCGGCTGCGGAGCACTCGACAAGGCGATGGACTGTGTCGCCACCGCCGACGCGATAGCCACCAGCGTCGACAAGCTCTCGCAGGCCGTCTCCAACGCCTCGAACGACCCGACGCAGCTCAACGAGGCCCTGAACGAGATCTCCACGGAGCTCGGCAAGCTCCAGGACACCACGGACAACGCGGACCTCTCCAAGGCCGTGGACGACCTCACCAAGGGCGTCGAATCCGTGAAGAGCGCCGTCAACAACGGCGACACCACCCCGGACATCAAGCCGATCACCGACGCGGCCGCCGAGATCGGCAAGGTCTGCACCCCGGGATAATCGGGAGCATGACCCGTCTGATCCTCGCCACCCGCAACGCCGGAAAGATCACCGAACTCCACGCGATCCTCGCCGACGCAGGCCTCACCCACGAGCTCGTCGGCGCGGACGCGTACCCGGAGGTCCCCGACGTCAAGGAGACCGGCGTCACCTTCGCCGAGAACGCCCTCCTCAAGGCCCACGCCCTGGCCCAGGCCACCGGCCTGCCGGCCGTCGCCGACGACTCCGGCCTCTGCGTCGACGTCCTGAACGGCGCCCCCGGCATCTTCTCGGCCCGCTGGTCCGGCGCCCACGGCGACGACCGCGCCAACCTGGACCTGCTCCTGGCCCAGCTCGCCGACATCGACGCCCCCCACCGAGCCGCCCACTTCGCCTGCGCGGCGGCCCTGGCCCTCCCGGACGGCACGGAACGCGTCGTCGAGGGCCGCATGCCGGGCACCCTCCGCCACACCCCGGCCGGCACGAACGGCTTCGGCTACGACCCGATCCTCCAGCCGGCCGGCTACGAGGTGACGTGCGCGGAACTGTCCCCGCAGGAGAAGAACGCGATCAGCCACCGCGGCAAGGCGTTCAGGGCGCTGGTACCCGTGGTACGGGAGCTGCTGGGCTGACAGCGAGAGGGGCCGCCCTGTGTTGGGCGGCCCCTCTCCACGCGTGCGGCCGGTGGGACTCGAACCCACACGGGATTTCTCCCACGGCGTTCTAAGCGCCGCTTGGCTGCCAGTTACAACACGGCCGCGTACACGGCCATGGTAGCGGTCACCGTCAGCTCGCTTGCGAGGTGCGTCGACGTCCTCCTCGGCACCAGGTGCTGGTGATCGCGTGACAGTTGGGACAGAGGAGTCGCAGGTTCTCGGCGCGGTCGTCGCTCCAGTCGCCGTTGATGTGGTCGACCTCGAGGGTCATGGGTTTGCCGAGCCAGGCAGGTCCGGTGCCGCACCTTGAGCACTGCTCCGGAACACCGATCTCGGAGAGGGCGCGACGCAGGTGAACGGTCTTAGTTCGATGCTTGCCGTCGTGCTTCACCAGTAGGTCCACGGCCTTGCGCGGTGGATTTGTACCAGGCTTGGCGGCCTGATGAGCTTGCCCCAGGAAGTGTGCCGTCGAGAGGCCATCCTCGACGATCCACCGCTTCAGACACTCCTTCTGGCTTGAGCTCTCCGGTCTACCCAGGCGGCGCACGGTCTCCGCCAGGGAAACTGAACCAGCCACGGCTCCAGCGAGTTCGGCAGCCGACGGTCGGGGGCCACCCCTGCGGTAGTCGCGTCGACGGAGATGCGAGACGTCGATTTCGCAGTGCGCGAATCGGCGCCACAGATATTGGCGCAGGCGCCCGTACGGTCGCGTGCCGAAGAAGGCGATGACCTCCTCGATGTCACCGCATTTCGCGGCGGCCTCGATGAGCCGCTCCCGTGTGTAGCGGACTGCCTCGCTCATGCCCGGCGCCCCTTTGCTCGTCCCCGGTACGTGTCTGTCGTCGAGTGGCAGTTGGGACAGAGGAGCCGCAGGTTTTCCATCCGGTTGTTGCGCCAATTGCCGTCGATGTGATCGACCTCAAGCGGGAGGGGGTGTCCGAGCCACGTCGGTTCGATCCCGCAGAGGGCGCAGTGCTCCGTGACACCCATCGACCTGAGCGCACCCTTCAGGCGACTGCTTGGTACCCGCCGAGCTTGGCTCGGAAGCTGTTCGACCAGCAGGGCCTCGGGGTGGTTCGTCGGATGCTCTTGCCCACCTTGGGCGGCGGCTGAAAGTGCGAGGTGTCTAAGCCGTATGCCTTGATCCGGCGGCTGATGTTCGTGTGATGGCCGCCCACGGGGTCCAGTCCCAGGTGGCGCAGCACCTCGTACACGCTCGTCGACACCGCCACCACCGGCTCGAGTACTTCCCGCGTCCACTTCGCCCCCTCTCGCTCGAAGTGCGCCGTGTCCACCCCCAGCTTCCGCATCCGGTCCCGTACGTACCTCCGCGTGCCGCTCTTCGGGTCCGCCCCCAGCTTCTCCAGCGTCTCCGTCAGCGTCCGTGACGTGCCCGCCGCCTTCGCAAGCCGTTCCTTCGTGTACGCGCTCGCCCCCACGTGTCCCCTCCTTGTACGGATCTCGTACGGAGTAACGAGCCGAATATCGGACGGTCACTCCGCATTCCGTCCGAAATGCGGAACGGCCCGTACCGCCTCCGGGGCGTACGGGCCGTCCTTCACGGGTGCAGGGTCAGAACTTCGGCTCGGGTGCCCGGGCGAGAACCAGTTCCGCCGCCTCCTCCGGGGTCTCCACGCACGGGGGTGAGCCCTCCAGCGGGCGCTGGGCGGTCTCCTTCATGCAGGCCACCGCGATCACACCGACGAGCGCCGCGCCCATCGCGTAGTACGCCGGCATCAGACCGCTGCCGGTCGCGCCGATCAGGGCCGTGATGACCAGCGGGGTCGTGCCGCCGAAGAGCGAGGCCGACAGGTTGTACCCGACCGACAGGGAGCCGTAGCGCACATCGGTCGGGAAGAGCGCCGGGAGCGCCGCCGACATCGTGCCCAGCATGCAGACCAGCGACAGGCCGAGCATCAGCATGCCCGCCGTGATCGCCAGGACGCCGCCCTGGCGGATCAGCAGGAACGCGGGCAGCGACAGGAAGAGGAAGCCCAGCATGCCCGCCATCAGCACCGGCTTGCGCCCGAACCGGTCGTTGAGCCGCCCCACCTGAGCGATGATCAGCATCAGGAAGACCATCACGAGCAGCAGGATCAGCAGGCCGTGGGTCTCGCTGTAGCCGAGCTCGTCGGAGAGGTACGTCGGCATGTACGACAGCAGCATGTAGTCGGTGATGTTGTACGCGCCCACCAGGGCGATGCACAGGATCAGCGTCGGCCACTGCTGCCGGAAGATCTTCGCGAGGTCGCCCTTGGCGGAGGTCTCCACCGGGTCCGCCGCCTCCGAGGCGCGCACCGTGTCGCTCTCCAGCTTCCGGAACGCGGGCGTCTCGTCGAGCCGCATCCGCAGATAGAGGCCGACCAGGCCGAGCGGCCCCGCCACCAGGAACGGCACGCGCCAGCCCCACGCCTCCATCGTGTCGGAGCCGAGCCAGGTGGTGAGCGCCGTGACCAGGCCCGCCGCGCCGACGTAGCCCGCGAGTGTGCCGAACTCCAGGAAGCTGCCGAAGAAGCCGCGCCGGCGGTCCGGCGCGTACTCGGCGATGAACGTCGACGCGCCGCCGTACTCCCCGCCCGTGGAGAAGCCCTGGAGCATCCGGAAGAAGACCAGCAGGACCGGTGCCCAGAAGCCGATCGAGGCGTACGACGGGATCAGGCCGATCGCGAACGTGCCGACCGCCATGAGGATCATGGTCATGGCCAGGACCTTCTTGCGGCCGATCCGGTCACCCATCGGGCCGAACACCATGCCGCCCAGGGGGCGCACGAGGAACGCGACCGCGAAGGTCGCGAACGACGACAGCAGCTGCGCGGTCTCGTTCCCGGCGGGGAAGAAGACGTGGCCGAGCGTGACGGCGAGGTAGGCGTAGACGCCGAAGTCGAACCACTCCATGGCATTGCCCAGGGAGGCCGCCTTCACGGCGCGCCTGACGGCCGCGTCGTCGGTCACCGTGATGTCCGACCGTCGCAGGGGCGGCTGCTGCCGCCTCGTGATGGCCCGGAACAGCCGCGGATGCCGTCTGCGGGCTTCCTGGTCGGCCGCGGGGGCGGTGCGATCGGTCGCCGACATGACCGTACGTCCTTTCTCGGGGGGCAGTTCCAGGAAGGACGTCTGCGCGGTCAGGCCGATCACAAACGGAAACGCGCCGGAATTGAGGCCTCCGTCACGTTCCCGACGGAGGCCTCACGGGGCGGGGGGCAGGTGCGGGGGCACCTCAAGGCTCGGAGCCCTCAGGACCCGGAGCCCTCAGGACCCGGAGCCCTCAGGACCCGGAGCCCTCAGGGCCCCCGGTGCCGGTGTCGCCCAGGGTGTCGCAGGCTCAGGCCTCGATGGCCAGGTCCTTGATGATCTTGGCTACGTGGCCCGTCGCCTTCACGTTGTACAGCGCTCGCTCGACCTTGCCGTCCTCGTCGACGATCACCGTCGAGCGGATCACGCCCGTCACGGTCTTGCCGTACAGCTTCTTCTCGCCGAAGGCGCCGTACGCCTCCAGGGTCTCCTTCGACGGGTCGCCCACGAGCGTGACCTTCAGGTGCTCCTGCTCGCGGAATTTCGCCAGCTTCTCCGGCTTGTCGGGCGACACGCCGATGACGTCGTAGCCCGCGCCCGCCAGCAGCTCCAGGTTGTCCGTGAAGTCGCACGCCTGCTTGGTGCAGCCTGGAGTGAGCGCCGCGGGGTAGAAGTAGACGATGACCTTGCGGCCCTTGTGGTCCGCGAGCGAGACCTCGTTGCCGTCGGCGTCGGGCAGGGTGAAGGCGGGGGCGGTGTCGCCGGGCTGAAGTCGCTCGCTCATGGCTCTCCTCGGGGTGTCTGCGCGTACACGACCGAGCCTAATGGGGGCCTGAGACAGACCGCGGGCGGAGAAACTGAGAGACTGTCCGTCAACGACCGATTACGACTACGGAGGCAGCGCGGTGTCGGAGGCCAGGACCCCTGCGCAGATCGAGGCGGACATCGTCCGCCGGCGCGAGCAGCTTGCCGAGACTCTCGACGAGATCGGCATCCGGATGCACCCGAAGACGATCATCGGTGACGCGAAGGCGAAGGTCGCCTCCACGGTCGACCACACCGCCGGGCGGGCGTTCGTCGCCGTCAACCGGACCGTGTCCGACGTGAAGGCCCGGTTCGTCGGCGACGACGGCGCGCCGCGTCTGGAGCGGGTGGTTCCGGTGGCGCTGGTCGCCGTGGCCCTCGTCGGGCTGCTCGCGATGACGACGCGCAAGCGCAAGGGATGACCCCTCCCGGGTACGGACGACACGCCCGGACAGGTAGGTTCGAGTCGTGAGCGACAACACCCACGACAAGCTGCCCATCCGGATGCTCCACGACCGTGTCCTGGTCCGGACCGACACCCCGGAGGGGGAGCGGCGCTCGGGCGGCGGCATCCTCATTCCGGCGACCGCCGCCGTCGGCCGCCGACTGGCCTGGGCCGAGGTCGTCGCGGTCGGCCAGAACGTCCGTACGGTCGAGACGGGTGACCGGGTGCTGTACGACCCGGAGGACCGCGCCGAGGTCGAGGTGCGGGGTGTCGCGTACGTCCTGATGCGGGAGCGCGACCTGCACGCGGTGGCCGCGGACCGGTTCGAGGGTTCGAAGGACACCACCGGGCTGTACCTGTAGGACGCCGCACAGCGCTCCGCGCGAAGGCCTGGTGACCGGTGTCACCAGGCCTTTCGTCTCTTCCTTGCTACCTTGGACACACCCGACGAGACGCGCCGTACCGGGCAGTACGCAAAGACGACGCACTCCTGTTGTTCCGTCTCGCGGAGGTGTTCGTCGTCATGGCCTGGGTTCTTCTCATCGTCGCCGGTCTGCTCGAGGTCGGCTGGTCCATCGGCATGAAGTACACGGACGGGTTCACCCGTCTCTGGCCGAGCGTCTTCACGGGCGCCGGGATCGTCGCCTCGATGCTGCTGCTGTCGCACGCGGCCAGGACGCTGCCGATCGGTACGGCGTACGGCGTGTGGGTCGGTATCGGCGCGGCCGGCGCGGCGGTGCTCGGCATGGTGGTGCTCGGTGAGCCGGCGACCGCCGCGCGGATCTTCTTCGTCTGTCTGCTGCTGGTGGCCGTGGTGGGGCTGAAGGCGACCTCGGGTCACTGACGCGGCAGCTGCTCCTCCGGCTGCGCGGCCGGCTCTGATCGTAGGATCTGGTGGTCCGGTGTTCCCGTCCCGGGTCGCGGGGGCTGCTGCTCCGGCTGGACCGTCTCAAGGCGGGGCTGCGGTTCCTTCTCCGGACGCGGTAGCTGAGGCGCTTGAGGTGTCTGAGGCACCTGAGGCAGCTGGGGCGCCTCAGGAAGGCGCGGCTGCCGCGGGCCCTTCGGTCCCGCCTGGCCCAGCTGCTCCTCCTCCGGTTCCTCCTGATCCTCCCGCTCCTCCCAACCCTCCTCGGCCGGTCCGTCCGGGCCCTCCGGTCCGTCCGGCTGAGGAGGTCGCAGGGGTGCCAGCCACTCCTCCGCCCCCTCGCCCGGCTCGAGTTCGAATTCCCGCGCCTCCGTGCCCGCCAGCGCCTCCCGGGTGAAGTGCCCCCAGATCTCCGCCGGCGTCCCGCCTCCGTTGATCCGGTTCTGCCCGAGCGCGCCGTACAGCGGCTTCTGCTCGCCCGTGTCGGGGTCCTGGCCCATCACCGTGACGACCGTCGCGAGGTCCGGGGTGTAGCCCGCGAACCAGGCGGCCTTGTCGTCCTCGGCGGTGCCCGTCTTGCCGGCGGCCGGGCGGCCCGCGGTCAGGGCCGCCGTTCCCGTACCGCTCTCCACGACGCTGCGCAGGACGTGCGTCGTCGTGTCGGCGGCCTCCCTGCTCACGGCCTGCCGGGTGTCGGACGACGGCAGGTTCAGGTCCTGGCCGTCCTTGGTGACCCGTTCGACGAGCGTGTACGTGCCGTGGCGGCCGTGGTTGGCGAGGGTGGCGTACGCCTCGGCCATGTCGAGGGCGCTCGCGGTGGCGGGGCCGAGCGCGATGGAGGGGGAGCCGTTGAGGTCGGGGGTGCGGGCGGGCAGGCCGAGGGCGACGGCGGTCTCCTTGACCCTCGCGGGTCCGACGTCCACGGCCATCTGCGCGTACACGGTGTTGACCGAGCTGTCGGTGGCGGTCCGGACGGTGATGTCGCCGTACGAGGCGTCGTCCTCGTTGGCGGGGGCGTAGTGGGCGCCGTGCCAGCCCTGCACGGGGCGCTTGTCGGCGCCGTCGTAGTAGGTGTTCGGGGTGATGGGCTCGCCGTCCTGGGTGAGCGAGGCGTGTTCGATCGCGGCGGTGAGGACGAAGGGCTTGAAGGTGGAGCCGACCTGGTAGTCGCGGCGGGTGGCGTTGTTGACGTACTGCCTGGTGTAGTCGACGCCGCCGTACATCGCGACGACGCGGCCGGTCGACGGCTCGATGGCCGCGCCGCCGACCCGTACGAAGCGGTCGACGGGGTTGCGCGCGGGGTCGAGCCGGGACATGACCTTGTCGTCGACGGCGGTGACGAAGGCGTCCTGCTTGTCCTTCTCCAGGGTGGTGGTGATGCGGAAGCCGCCGCGGGCGAGGGTGTTCTCGTCGAGGACGCCGTGGGAGGCGAGGTACTCCTCGACGGCCTGGACGATGTAGCCGCGCTGTCCGGAGAGCCCGGTGGCGGGGCGCGCGGTCTGGGGCGTGGGGAAGACGGCGTCGGCGCGGTCGGCGCGGGAGAGCCACCTCTCCTTGACCATGCCGTCCAGGACGTAGTTCCAGCGGGCGAGCGCGCGGGGCCGGTTCTCGGGGTGGGTGGCGACGTCGTAGGCGCTGGGGGCGTTGAGGAGGGAGGCGAGGTACGCGCCTTCGGCGGTGTCGAGTTCGGCGGCCTCCTTGCCGTAGTAGGCGCGGGCGGCGGCCTGGATGCCGTAGGCGTTGCGGCCGAAGTAACTGGTGTTCAGATAGCCCTCGAGGATCTCGTCCTTGCTCTTCTCGCGGTTGAGTTTGATCGCGATGAAGAACTCCTTCACCTTGCGGGTGACGGTCTGTTCCTGGCCGAGGTAGTAGTTCTTGACGTACTGCTGGGTGATGGTGGAGCCGGACTGGCGGCCCTTGCCGGTGAGCGTGTTCCAGGCGGCGCGGACCATGGCCTTGGGGTCGACGGCGCGCGCGGAGGAGAAGTCGCGGTCCTCGGCGGCGAGCACGGCCTGCTGGACGGTGAGGGGGATGTGCGCGAGGCGTACGTTCTCGCGGTTGACCTCGCCGTCGCGGACGATCTGGGTGCCGTCGCGGTAGAGGTACACGTTGGACTGGGCGGTCGCGGCGGCGTTGGCGGGCGGGATATCGACGAGGAGGTAGCCGGCGACGAATCCGGCGGCCAGCAGCAGGGTGCCGAAGAGGGCGGTGTGCAGGAGCGCGCGCAGGATGCGCCGGGGGCGTGAGCGCCGGGCGCGCCGGGGCTTCCCGGGTGGCGGCGGGGGTGTGGCGGGGACGGTGGGGTCCCTCGGCGTCCAGCCGGGCCGGTGTGGAGGGGCTGGCTGGTCGTCGCGCATGTCTGGAACTCCCGTACCGGATGAAGGAGGCATGACCTTCCCCATAGTGCACGTATCAGGACGGAACCTGATGAATGCGACTCGAAAACGACTCGCGGTGGCGGAGTGCGGGCCGCTAGGGTCGGGCGCTTTGGTGTGGGTTCGGTGCCAGGAGGAGGGGCGACGCGACATGCTGCGGCTGTATGCGACGGTGGCCGCGGGTGGCTTCCGGCGCCATGCCACGTATCGGTTGGCGACGGCGGCGGGGGTGTTCACCAACACCGTCTTCGGCTTCATCCTGGCGTACACCTATATGGCCCTGTGGGACGCGCGACCCCAGCTGGGCGGCTACGACATGGCGGACGCGCTCGCCTATGTGTGGATCGGCCAGGGGCTGATCACCGTGTGCGGGCTGATGGGCGGCGGGTTCGAGGACGAGCTGATCGAGCGCATCCGTACGGGTGACATCGCCGTCGACCTGTACCGGCCGGCGGACCTCCAGGCCTGGTGGTTCTCGGCCAACGCGGGCCGGTGCGCGTATCAGTTGCTCGGCCGCGGTGTGGCGCCGATGGCGGTCGGGGCGCTCGCCTTCGACTTCCGTCTGCCGTCGCGGCCGTCGACCTGGCTCGCGTTCCTGCTGGCGATCGCGCTGGGGGCGACGGTCGGTTTCGCGATCTGGTACCTGGTCGCGATGTCCGCCTTCTGGCTGATGGACGGTCAGGGGGTGGTGCAGGTGGCGTGGCTGGGCGGGCTGTTCTTCTCCGGGATGCTGCTGCCGCTGAACGTCTTCCCGGGCGCGCTCGGCGAGGTGGCGCGGGTGCTGCCGTGGGCGTCGCTGCTCCAGATCCCGGCGGACGTGTACCTGGAGCGGTACGAGGGGTGGGGGCTCCTCGGGGCGTACGGCTTCCAGCTGTGCTGGGCGGCGGTGCTGCTGCTCGCGGGCCGGGTCGCGCAGTCGCTGGCGACGCGGAAGGTGGTGGTGCAGGGTGGGTGAGACGTCCGAGCTCCAGGACCCGGGGCGTACGGGCTCCGGGGGTAGGGGCTCCGGGGATACGGACTCTGGGAGTACGCGCTCCGGTGGTACGGACTCCGGGAGCACGGAGTCCTGGCGTACGGACTCCGGGGATACGGACTCCCGGCGTACGGACTCCGGGGATTCGGACGGGACGCTGCCGACGCCCGGGGAGCCGTGGCCCACGTCCTGGCGCTCGTCCTGGCGCATGTCCTGGCGTACGTACCGGATGGTCGCCGGGATGTGGATCCGTTCGACGATGACGTACCGCACGTCGTTCGCCCTGACCCTCGTCACCTCCTTCTGCGTCACGTTCTTCGACTTCGTCGTCATCCTGCTGATGTTCGGTCAGGTGAAGGGTCTGGGCGGCTTCTCCTTCGCCGAGGTCGCGTTCCTGTACGGGACGGCCGGCACGTCCTTCGGGATCGCGGACCTGACGATGGGATCGCTCCAGCGGATGGGCAGGCGGGTGCGGGACGGCTCGCTCGACCTGTTCCTGATGCGTCCGGCGCCGGTGCTCGCGCAGGTGGCGGCGGACAAGTTCGCGCTGCGGCGGCTCGGCCGGGTGGCGCAGGGTCTGTTCGTGCTGGTCTGGGCGCTGCTCGTCCTGGACGTGGAGTGGACGGCGGTGAAGGTGCTGCTCCTGCCGGTGATGCTGGTGAGCGGCGCGGTGATCTTCGCGGCGGTGATGGTGGTGGGGGCGTCGGCGCTGTTCTGGGCGCAGGACGCGGCGGAGGTGACCAACGCGTTCACGTACGGCGGGAACACGCTGTTGCAGTACCCGCCGGCGATCTTCGCGCAGGACCTGGTGCGGGGTGTCGTGTACGTCGTACCGCTGGCGTTCGTGAACTGGCTGCCGGCGCTGTACGTGCTGGGGCGGCCCGCTCCGGCCGGTGTGCCGTCCGCGCTGGCGTTCGCGTCGCCGCTGGTGGCGCTGGTGGCGTGTGTCCTCGCGGGGTGGGCGTGGCGCGCCGGACTCCGTTCGTACCGAAGCACAGGGAGCTGAGGCATGGCCTTCATCGAGCTGGACGGTGTGGAGAAGGTCTTCACGGTGCGCAGACGGGCGGGGCTGCTGCGCCGCGAGAAGCGTGAGGTGCGGGCGGTCGACGGGATCGGCTTCGGTGTGGAGCGCGGCGAGATGGTCGGCTACATCGGTCCGAACGGCGCGGGGAAGTCGACGACGATCAAGATGCTGACGGGCATCCTCACACCGAGCGGGGGACGGCTGCGGGTCGCGGGCATCGACCCGGCGCGGGAGCGGACGCGGCTCGCGCAGCGGATCGGGGTGGTGTTCGGCCAGCGGACGACGCTGTGGTGGGACCTGCCGCTGAAGGACTCGTACCGGCTGATGCACCGGATGTACCGCATCCCGGACGACCGGTTCGCCGCCAATCTCGCGCGCTGCGTGGAGCTCCTGGAGCTGGGTGAGCTGCTCGACGTACCCGTACGGCAGCTGTCGCTGGGCCAGCGGATGCGCGGCGACATCGCGGCGGCGCTGCTGCACGACCCGGATGTGCTGTACCTGGACGAGCCGACGATCGGCCTGGATGTGGTGTCGAAGGCGCGGGTACGGGAGTTCCTGCGCGAGCTCAACGCCTCGCGGGGCACGACCGTCCTGCTGACGACGCATGATCTGACGGACATCGAGCAGCTGTGCAAGCGGGTGATGGTGATCGACCACGGGCGGCTGATGTACGACGGGGAGCTGGCGGGGCTGCACGAGGTGGGGGCCGGTGAGCGTCAACTGGTGGTGGACCTGGAACGGGAGCTGCCGCCGATCGAGCTGCCGGGGGCGCGCTTCGTACGGTCGGAGGGCGGCGGGGTGCGGCAGGTCCTCGCCTTCCCCGCCTCGGCATCGGCGGCGCCGCTCGTGGCGGCGGTGGCACGGGCCTACCCGCTGGTGGATCTGTCGGTGCGGGAACCGGACATCGAGGCCGTGATCGCGAAGATGTACGGGGATCGGGAACTTGAGGTGCGCCCGGGAAGTCCCTGATGTAGGGAGGTGGGGTGATGAGCGACACGAAGACACCGCTGGTCGCGTTCTCGTACACGGCGGCGGACGCGGAGCGGCACCGAGGCGTGCGCCGCATGAAGAGCCTCGCCACGGGCCTTCTGGTCTTGGTGGCGGTCATCTACGCGCTGGCGACGTGGGCGGAGAACGCGGGCTGGGGGGCCTGGACCGGCTACGTGGCGGCCGCGGCGGAGGCCGGCATGGTGGGTGCGCTGGCGGACTGGTTCGCGGTGACGGCGCTGTTCCGGCGGCCGCTGGGTCTGCCGATCCCGCACACGGCGATCATCCCGACGAAGAAGGACCAGCTGGGGACCACGCTGGGGTCCTTCGTCGGCGAGAACTTCCTGTCGGCGGATGTCGTACGGGGACGGCTGCACGCGCTCGGCATCGCGGGCCGCCTGGGCGCGTGGCTGGCGGACCCGGACCACGCGGACCGGGTGACGCGCGAACTGTCGACGGCTCTGCGGGGCGCTCTGACGGTCCTGCGGGACGCGGACGTCCAGGCGGTGGTCGGCGAGGCGATCACGCGGCGGGCGGAGGCGGTGGAGGTCGCGCCGGGCATCGGCAAGACCCTGGAGAAGATCGTCACGGACGGGGCGCACCACCGGGCGGTGGACCTGGTGTGCGCGCGGGCGCACGACTGGCTGGTCTTCCACGGGGACTCGGTGATGGACGCGGTCCAGGGCGGTGCGCCGGGCTGGACGCCGCGTTTCGTGGACCGCAAGGTGGGCGAGCGGGTCTACAAGGAGCTGCTGCGCTTCGTCACGGAGATGCGGGACATGCCGGGGCACCCGGCGCGCGGCGCGATCGACCGCTTCCTGACGGACTTCGCGGCCGACCTCCAGGGGGACACGGAGACGCGTGCGCGGGTGGAACGCCTGAAGGGGGAGCTGCTGGCGCGTCCGGAGGTGCAGGACATCATCGCCTCGGCGTGGGCGTCGGTACGTGGCGTCATCATCGCGGCGGCGGAGGACGAGAACAGCCAGCTCCGCCTGCGGGCGCGGGCGTCCCTGATCTCCCTGGGCGGCCGGCTGGTGACGGACAAGCGCCTGCAGACGAAGGTCGAGGGGTGGGCGGAGGACGCGGCGGCCTATGTGGTCACGACGTACCGGACGGAGATCACGTCACTGATCAGCGACACGGTGGCGAGCTGGGACGCGGACCAGACGTCGAAGAAGATCGAGGCGAACATCGGCCGGGACCTCCAGTTCATCCGCATCAACGGCACGGTGGTGGGCGCGCTGGCGGGCCTGCTGATCTACACGGTGAGCCACGCGCTGGGCGGGTAGCAGGGCCGGACCTCGGGGGGTGCGCTGGGCGGGTAGGGAGGTAGGGGAACCCACCCGCCCAGCGCTCATGGGGAGGGCACCGAGTAATACGGGCGGAAGTCCCGGGGCGTTCAACGCCCTTCGGACTTCAGCCCTTGTTACGGGTGACGGCCCAGGAGGCGCCGGCCATGGCCCCGGCGACGGAGAACACGGCGGGCCAGGCGCCGACCTTCTTGGCGAGCGGATGCGACCCGGCGAACGCGGCGACATACGCACCGGTCAGCGCGGCAGCGGCCTTCCCTCCGGCCACCTGCTGCCACTCCCGTGCGGCAAGGCCCCCGGCGGCGGCCAGCACGACGCCCCCGAGGGGCCGCTTCTTGGTCCACCGAGCGACGGCATACCCACCGACGAGCCGGGCGGCGGCTATGGCGGGGGAGGGGATGCGGGGCATGAGGGCGGCCTTTCGGACGACGGGACGTCTACGCGTACGAGCCTAACTTCACCCCTCACACCCGACGCCGTCCCCATCCCGGTCGAGGTGCCGCCCGTACCCGGGGTCACCGCGGCGCACGGGCGCGGCGCCGGCGTCCCGGGCGGCGCTGCAGTTCGCGTAGTACGTACTCCCGCCACCGCTGCCTCCAGTGGAGGACCCACCGGAGCCTCCGGAACCCCCGGAGCCCCCGGAGTACGGCTCGCACCCCACTCCGTCTCCGTCGCGATCGAGGTGGCTCCCGTACCCGGGATCACCACGCCGCACGGGCGCCGCGCCCGCGTCACGTGCGGCGTCGCAGTTCCGGTAGGAGACGACGGGCGGCGCCGGCTTCTGGGTACGGGCCGGGGTGGGCTTCGGGGTGGGAGTGGGGGTGGGGCTCGGGGTGGGGCTGGGTGTCACGACGGGCGCGGCGACGGTGATGCGCACGACCGCGGTGCCACTGGCTGTGCCGGGGGAGCGCTGCTCGACCCGATAGGTGAACTCGTCCTCCCCCACGTACCCCGCTGCCGGCGTGTAGGTGATGGAGTCCCCCTCGACGGCGGCAGTCCCATGGCCGGGCGGCGCGTCGACGGTCAGCTCGTACTCGCTCCCGCCCCACACACTGGCCAGCGACTGCTCCCCACCGCCCGCCGCCTCGGTCGCGGTGTCGTTGGCGAGCACGTCGACGACGATCTCCGAGGCCGCGGCGTCCTCGACATCATCAACCAGCTTCAGGGCGATCCCCGGCGTGGGCGTGGCACTGGCAGCCACCGCGTCCACCGACCCGCCCTCACCGGCCCCGCCACCCCCACACCCCGCGAGCACCACGACAGCCAACGCCGCGGCCGTCCCAACCCTCGCTCTACGCCCGAGGCACATCTCTCGCACACGCACAACAAGCCCCCACGGCATTTCCGGAGACGGAGAAGGCACTGATGCTGCCACGCTCATGAGAGAGATGTGGTGGAATCATGAATTCCAAGTGAAGATCATCTTCTCTACGTTGAGGGCCGCCAAGCGGGGCGCCGACCACCCGGTGCACTCCACGCACTCGCCGCCTGAGCCGTTGCTGTGCGAGGGCGTGAACCAGTGGTGGTTCAACGGGTGGGGCGCATGAGAGGCGTTGGGCATCCTGCGTAGTCCTTGAGCAGCATCTTGATCAGCTGGGCGAGTGATGAGGGCGCGCGACAGTCGCTCGTAGGACCCGGAGGCGGTACTCGATCGCCCTCAGAATTGGAAACGGGTGGTGGAGGAGTCCGCAGGTTTCCTGTGGACTCCTCCAATTGCGCAAGAGGTGCCTCGTCCTTGTCGAATGTGGCACCGCAAGCAGGCTATTGCTCCGAACTGGCATCCGTTGCGCGTCGAATTTCCGTCAATATGAGCTTCTTTCGGTCGCTCAAGAATTGATCGTAGTCATCTGAAGAAAGAGGGGATCTCTCACCTGTAGGAAGTAGGTGGGACTGGAGGATTCCGGAAACCTCTTCCTCACCCATTGCCTCGCTCATTGTGGCGATGTACGTCGAGGGCGCACGACTTCCGATGCTCTGATTGGTTCTCTTGTCGATCAATGCGCGGTTCAGGATGAGCTCTGAGCTGGCCGTGGTATGGCTCGATTCAAGATACTTCTTAGGGAACACATGGTGAGCGTCGACGTTTTCCTGAAGGATCTTCTCAGGCGTCAGGATCGATCCGGTATGGAAGTCCCGTGCGCCAGCGCTGAGGGTTAGCGCCATGATTCCCTTATAGAGGGCCTGAAGGTTTGTTCGAGCAGAGTCGAGGACGTCGTCTGAGAAGGAGAAGTCTCGAACGGCCTCTGGAATCGCCTCTTCTCCGGAAAGCCAGGCGGTCAGATCTGTGAAGTCTCGCCCAGCCTGACTGTTTCCTCCTTGGTCGTAATTCCGGCTGAATACTGAGCACCAGAAGAACCGGCGGATTTTCAGGAGGGCTGCACCGTTCTCCGCGCCGCGCTTTTCTTCGACGTCGTTCCATGCTGCCGCGAGAGGGACGATCATCATCGAGTACGGAAGCCACTTGGGGGCAAGGACCCCACACTCGTCCCGCAGGAAGGTGAGTGCCCTGGCTGCCCCCTGGGCTACGCGTTCCCAGTGAAGCTCGAGCTCCTCGGGCTTGAGTTCCAGGACGTCGCTTCGTTGCGCTGAGGCTGTTCTCCTGGTCCTTCCGAACGGATTCGCCCTCCGTGTTGTGGCTAGGAGCGAAACAGCCTGTAGAAGGGAGTAGGCGTCGACGTCGAAGGCGCTGAGGATAGGGTGCTTCTGTCGGGC
This sequence comes from Streptomyces sp. NPDC022552, assembly GCF_055561875.1. Lineage (NCBI taxonomy): Bacteria > Bacillati > Actinomycetota > Actinomycetes > Kitasatosporales > Streptomycetaceae > Streptomyces > Streptomyces sp. NPDC022552. Next base: position 158,141 of record NZ_JBVHGJ010000011.1, on the reverse strand, counting down.
TGTCTCCCACATTTCTCTGAGGTCTACTCCGGCCGGCCAGAATCGGGCCGCCAAAAGCTCAAATACAGTTAGCTTGATACCCGTCCGGTTCAACGTCTCGAAGATGCGACATACTGCGTCGAGCGGCGTGCTCTCGGGGAGCTCCACAACGGGGAAGCGGTAGTTCCCGATAGGGCGCAAATAGTTGCGGATCAGCTCGCGAAGCTTCTGTCGCCGCTCTCGCCAGTCTTCGAAGAGGTCGGCTGCTCCTTCCATCTCATCGAGCCACTCTTCGATCCTGTCTGATTCAATGAGAGCGAGAGGGAACAATCCCATTTTGATCTCATCTGCCGCGCTTGCTGGGGGGCGCTTGCTGGCGGAGCGTGCATTATCCTCGCGGTACACGATGACGTCGTCCAACCGGCTCGCGTCGAGCGGCCCGTCGTGGTCGAAGTGCAGCCCTTGGAGGGCGTTAAGGTCGACGTAGAACTTTTGTGAGCCGACTCCGCTGAGCGCGCGGAAGATGGACGTCATTCTCTGTTGGCCATCGAGAACAAGCGCAGCGTTGTCCCGTAGGGTTGCATTTTCGAACCCTTCGAACCCGCGGCGCCTGATCTGAGGTGTCTTCTGTTCCCAAAAGAGAAGGGTTCCGGCCGGATATCGAGCGATGATGGACACGAGGAGCTTCTGGGTGTCCGAAGGATCCCACACGAAACTTCGCTGGAAGTCCGGTATCGCGAGCCTACCTCGCCGAATATCCGCCATTAGTTCGTTGATAGATGGCGTGTCGGGTGTGGAGAGCTGCTTCTTCGAGGGCGCTTCGCTGGATTCCATTGATGGCTGCTCCGTCGCGAGGGATGTTTGGGCTGCTTGATGCGATTCGGCTTGTGGGAGTGGCTTGCTCTGCTAGCCGGCGGCGATGGTCGAGTAGGTCCAGACGTCCGCAGGGAGCTCATGTCGGAGTTTCCATGTGATCCCCATGGGATTGCTTCCCTTGTGCTCGACGTACTCGGCCGGGCCCAGAGCATCCAAGGCTGGGGGCCGCCGATGTCCGTCTTCTTGTGGCGGCGGACGAAGAGGAGGACATGGCTACCGAAGGTCTTGTGGTTCTTGTATCGGATGCCTGTCGGCGAAGTTTCCGACGTTTGGTTCTGCGACTCCCAGTGGAAGTGTGATTCGTTCAGCGCGTAGTCCCGGTAACGGGTCTGCGGGGAGAAGTCCTTCTCGTCCTTCTCCAACGTGATCAGCAGCGCGTCCGTCTGGATGTCTTCGCACCACTTCACCCCCTCCCGGAAGTGGCCCGGCATGAAGCCGCCGATGAAGGACTGGCCCAGAGCCGGCAGGATTTCCTCGCGGCTGTAGGAGGCGTGGACCGTCAAGGGGAGGTTGGCGAGCGGGCCGAGGAGGGGTACCGGGATGTGGTCGGTTCGGTCGAGGGCATACGCCAGGACCTGGCGGAGCTCGTCGCGGAAGGCGTGCTGGGGGCGAAGAGCGTCCAGCGCGTCTTGGTAGTCGGAGTAGCCGCCGCCCAGAGGCCACAGCGAGAAGAAGAGCATGCGGGCGTAAGCCCGCTCGATCTCGCTGAGCTCGCTGTAGGTGGGGGCGTCGTTGGCGAGCAGCCTCGTGTAGGTGTCCACTCGCCGGGGATCGTCGACGTGAAGGAACGCGGAGACGCGCTTGAGGAGGGCGTCCTCGCTCTGCGGACCAGAGTGGGGGAGCAAGCCTGACCGGCGAAGAAGGCCGGTCCAGGAGTTCCCGTTGCCGCGGTAGATCTCCTTGAGCTCGCGCCCGCTCTCTTTGAGGTAGTCCGCCAGACGGGGTTCGCCGTACTGGCCGACCTCGCGGGCAAGCTGAGTCACGTTGACGCTGAGCTGGCTGCGGATGTTGTCGATGATCAGCTCCTTGGCCTTGGACTCAAGGATGATCTGGCAGCCAGAAGGAAGTTGGGGGAAGTCATGCTCGATATTCGCGAGCAGACGGTTCCTCGTGAGGTTGGTCAGCGCGCGGAACTGCTCCTCGAAGCGGAACTCCTTGCGGTGCTGGCCGATGAAGTCCAGAACAGTCAGCACGGCCTTGCCTTCGCTGCGGCGAAGCCCGCGCCCCAACTGCTGGAGGAAGACAGTGGCGCTGGACGTTGGGCGCAGCAGAAGAAGCGTGTCGACGTCCGGGATGTCCAAGCCCTCATTGAAGAGGTCGACGGAGAAGATCACTTGCAGGCTCCCGGAGCTCAACGCAGCGAGGGCATCCCTGCGCTCGTCTCGTGGCGAGTCCCCCGACAGCGCCACAGCGTTGAGGCCAGCACGGCGGAAGAAGTCCGCCATGAAGCGGGCGTGGGCCACTGAGACGCAGAAGCCCAGGGCGCGCATGGAGCCCGGGTCAGTGACCTTGTCCATCACCGCCTGGACGACGAGTCGTGCGCGAGCGTCGTTGCCTGTGAACAGGTTGCTAAGGGCGGTGGCGTCGTAAGCGCCGCGCTTCCAGGTGATGGTGCTCATGTCGGTGTTGTCTGTGACACCGAAATAGTGGAACGGACTCAGGAGGTCGTTCTCCAACGCCTCCCAGAGTCGCATCTCCGCTGCGATGCGGCCGTCGAAGAACTCGTCCTGAACATTCCGCCCGTCCATGCGCTCTGGCGTGGCGGTCAGACCGAGCAGCTCGGCGGGCGTGAAGTGATCGATGATCTTCCGATAGGTGGGCGACACACCGTGATGGAACTCATCGATGACGATGACGTCGAAGTGATCGGGGGCAAGCCGCTCCAGCGTGCGCGTGTTGAGCGACTGGACGCTGGCGAAGACGTGGTTCCACTGTTCCGGGGCGAGGCCACTGTGCAGCTCTTCACCGAAGTTGGCATCCACGAGCACGTCTTGGTACGTGCGGAGCGACTGGCGCAGGATCTCCTGCCGGTGGGCGACGAAGAGGAGCCTCAGGTCGCGGCCGTACTTCTGTCGCAGATGCTTGTAGTCGAGCGCCGCCATCACGGTCTTGCCGGTGCCGGTGGCCGCAACCAACAGGTTGCGGTGGCGGCCGTGGACCTCACGTTCCACTTCGAGACGCTCCAACATGTCCCGCTGGTGAGGGTAGGGGCGCACTTCGAGGCCAGAGAGAGTGATGTGGCGGCCTGTGGTGTTGTTCGTTCCGCGGCCGGCGACATGGAGGGCTTCGTCAAGGCGCTTGGAGTCGGTTTCGGGGTCATACGGTTCGAACGCCGAGTCACTCCAGTAGGAGTCGAAGGTCGCTTCGAACTTGCGGAGGACATCGGGCGTTGCGACGGACGAGAGGCGGACGTTCCACTCCAGTCCGTCAAGAAGGGCGGCCTTGGACAGGTTGGAACTGCCTACGTACGCAGTGTCGTAGCCGCTGTTCCGGCGGAACAGCCAGGCCTTGGCATGGAGACGCGTGGAGCGGAGCTCGTAGTTGACCTTGACCTGGGCGTTGAAGCGCTGCACAAGACGGTCGAGGGCCCGTCGCTCCGTGGCGCCGATATAGGTCGTGGTGATGACCCGGATGGGGACCCCACGTGCGTGGGCCGATTCGAGCGACTGCTCGATGACGCGAAGGCCGTGCCACTTCACAAAGGCGCACAGGAGATCAACACGGTCAGCGGTGGCGAGCTCGGCCCGGAGTTCAAAGCCGAGGCTCGGGTCTTCGGGTGAGTTGGTGATGAGCGCGGTCTCTGAGAGAGGCGTCGCGGGTCTGATCCGGTAGACCCCTTTGGCCTCTTGCTCTGCGATCGCGAGGAGCTGGCGGGGGCCGTCGGACACGAGGTCGACCCACTCGCGCGCGCCCTCGATACTGCTCATCGACTCGAGGATGTGGTTGGCCGCGTGGACCCGCTCCGCTGCGGGCAGCTGCTCAAGGATGCGCCGGGCTGTGTCCGCAACATGCCGGGCGATGACGTGAGGCGCTGAAGCGGGGCCCACGGTGTCATCGATCGCATGCCAGCCCTGGTCTGCCAGCCCCTTGAGCTGATTCTCAAGGCGCAAGGTGATGAGCTGTTCGTAGAGTCCCGAGATCGGCTCGTTGGCATCGATCGGACCGCCCATTGTCGTCCCCTCCCCGTTCAGACCCTCCCAGTGATATCAGGCGTCACAGACAGTTCGATCACGACTTGGGGATATCCGGCTGGGTCACTCCGAGCCGTGGCACTCCCCATAAGTCCGCCCCGACCCGCACCAGCAGCCCGCCCCCCGTGCCGGTGGCCAGGCTGTGGCGCGGCCGCGGGCGGCCAGGGTCGTGGCGTACTGGGGGAGCAGGTCGGCGTTCGAGGGGGCCGAGGATTCCGAGGCGGCGAACGCTTCGTAGGAGGGGACCGTGGCCGGGACGATGCCCAGGTTGGGGGTGCCCGCTGCGGACAGTTCGCGGAGCGAGGCTTCGATGTCCGTGAGGTGGGCGCGGTACGTGGGGTACTCGGATTCCAGCTCCGGGTACGAGGTGAGGAGCTCGTCCAGTTCCGCTTCCGGCCAGTGGAGGACCGCCACCGGGAAGGGGCGGGAGAGGGCCGTGCGGTAGGAGCCCAGTTCGCTGCGGAGGCGGGTGATCTCCGCCTGGAGTTCCGCCGGGTCCGACGAGCCCAGCGACCACAGGCGCTTCGGGTCGTGCAGCTCGTCCAGGGGGACCTCCGCCGTGTGGAGGGTGTCCGCCAGGGTGTCCCAGTCGTCGTGGGGGAGCGCCAGCATCCGGCGGATCCGGTGGCGGGTCACCAGGAGCGACTGCGTGGGGTGCGGGAGGTCCGTGGGTGAGGACTCCGGGGCCAGGAGGCCTGCCGCCTCCGTCGCGATCGCCTCCGCGAGCTCCAGCTCGTCGTGGACCTCCAGGGTCTCCACGACGATCTCCCACGGCGCCGCCTCCGACGGCGCCGAGGCGCGGAGGCCCTCGATGATCGCCCGTGCCTCCGCCTCGTGGCCGTACTCCCACAGGTTCGCCGCCTTGAGGGAGCGGATCAGGTGGGGGTCCTCCGGAGACTCCGACAGGAGCGAGTCGTACAGGGCCGTCGCCGCCGCGCGGTCCCCCGCCAGTTCCAGGTGCGCCGCCGCCCGCAGGAGCAGGGCTTCGCGGTCCTCGGGATACAGCTCGGCGGTGCGCAGCAGGCGCTCGGCTTCGGTGGCGTGGGCTGCAGGCGTGTCGGGGCGCATGCTGAACACCGTACTGCTGTACGGCCCTGGAGAGTTGGCGCGTCAGCGCTTATCGTGCCCCGCGTGCGGGACAGGGTGCGTGGCAGGGTGCCGGTCGTCGTCCAGACGCGCGGGGTGCGGAGCACGCCCGCGCGTGTGCTGTGGGTGTGCGCCGAGGCCGTCGTCACCTGCGGGGTCGTCCTCCTGCTCCTCGTCGTCCACCAGCTCTGGTGGACCAACCAGCAGGCCCGCGCCCAGGCCGGCGAGCAGGTGCGCGTCCTGGAGCGGGAGTGGGCCGGATCACCCCCCGTCACTCCTGAGGCGCCTGTGGTGGAGATCCAGCCCTCTCGCGGGGTGGAGTCCCACGCACCGTCCCCCGGTGAGGGCCCGGCCTCTCCCGGCCCGGCGCCCGAGGCCTCCGCCTCCTCCGCGTACGCCATCATCCGCATCCCCCGCATCGGCCTCACCGCCCCCATCGCCCGCGGCGTCTCCAAGCGGTCCGTCCTCGACCGCGGCTACGTCGGGCACTACCCGGGCACCGCCGGGCCCGGCCGGACCGGCAACTTCGCCCTCGCCGGCCACCGCAACACCCACGGCGAGCCCTTCCGGTACATCAACCGGCTGCGCAAGGGCGACACCATCCGCATCCAGACCCGGGAGCGGGAGTACACGTACGTCGTCGATCAGGTCCTCGCCAGGACCGCACCCCGCGACACCGGCGTCATCCAGCCCGTGCCCCGCTCCCTCGTCAAGCCCTCCTACGGCTACTCCGACCCCGGCGCCTACCTCACCCTGACCACCTGCACCCCCGAGTTCAGCTCCGCCTACCGGCTTGTCGTCTGGGCCAAGCGGGCATAGCGGCCGAGCGTGTATAACGTCTAGGAGACCAGTGAGAGGAGTGGCAGCTTGATCGGCAAGGAGTTCGTTCTGCGCCTGCTCGCCCCGCTGTTCTCCCTCATCGCCCTCGGCGATCTGCTGCTCTCCGACGGCTCCGGCGTCTCCGCCGCCGTCGCCCTCGCCGCGACCACCGTCGTGTGCGCCCTCATCGGCGCCCCCGCGGCCCCGCCCGTACCCCCTACGCGGGTACGCACCGCCCTCCGCGACCGTGAACGGCGTACCGCCTTCCTGCCCCAGCGCGATCCCGACGCCTCCGGGCGCCGCAGGCCCCGGGCACCCGGCCGTCCCCTCCCGACGGCCGCGTAGCGAGACCAGACCCCCTGCGCGGATCCGTCATGCCGACGTTCTCCATTCCGGCACGACGAGACCCCTCGGAGGGCTCCCATGTCCGTTTTCGCTTCCCTGGTCGAGCAGCTCGCCGACCTGCTCCAGCCGCTCTTCGCCACCGCCTCCACCGCCGCCGCGATCATCCTGTTCACGATGGTCGTACGGCTCGCGATCCATCCCCTCTCGCGGGCCGCCGCCCGCGGTCAGAAGGCCCGTACCCGCATCGCCCCGCAACTCGCCGAGCTGCGCGCCAAGCACGCCAAGAACCCCGAGCGGCTCAAGAAGGCCGTCATGGAGCTGCACGCGAAGGAGAAGGTCTCGCCCTTCGCCGGCTGCCTGCCGAGCCTGCTCCAGGCGCCCGCCTTCTTCCTCATGTACCACCTGTTCGCCGGCGACCGGATGGCCGGGCACACCCTCTTCGCCGCCCCGCTCGGCGACCACTGGGCCGACGCCCTCGCGGCCGGCGGGGTCTTCGGGCCCGCCGGCCAGGTCTATCTCGTCCTCTTCGCGATCGTCGCCGCCGTCGCGGCCTTCAACTTCCGGCGTACGAAGCGTCAGCTCGCCGCGCAGCCGCTCGACACCGGACTGCCCGCTACGCCCGGCGCGGACACGATGAACAAGGTGATGCCGCTGCTCTCCTTCGCCACCCTGATCACGGTCGCCGTCGTGCCGCTCGCCGCCGCGCTCTACGTCGTCACCAGCACCACCTGGACCGTCGTCGAGCGTGCCGCCCTCTTCCGGGAGCAGCGCCCCGCGGAGGTCCTTGCTACCGGCGCGTAAGGGTCCAGTCCGTGAACGGGGTCTTGCCGACTGGTCGAGACTCTTGGAGGATCGACCAATCCTCCGATATCTCCGATGGCCGCACTCCATCGGCCGGGGCTCTGCCGGGCCCGCCCCCGGGCCCACCTCGACCACAGGGAGAAGACCATGAAGCTGCTGCGAGTCGGTCCGGCGGGAGCCGAGCGTCCCGCCCTGCTCGACGAGGACGGGACGCTCCGCGACCTGTCGGCCCTGGTCGGCGACGTCGACGGCAGCCTGCTGGCCGACGCGTCCACGCTCGACCGGATCCGGGCCGCCGTCGGCGCCGGCGTGCTGCCCGCCCTCGACGCGACCGGGCTGCGGATCGGCCCGCCCGTCGGCGGCATCGGCAAGGTCGTGTGCATCGGGCTGAACTACCACGGGCACGCGGCCGAGACCGGCGCGGCCACCCCGGCCGAGCCGGTCGTCTTCCTCAAATCCGCCGACACGGTCGTCGGCCCCGACGACACCGTGCTCGTACCCCGCCGCAGCACCAAGACGGACTGGGAGGTCGAGCTCGCCATCGTCATCGGCCGGACCGCCCGCTACCTGGAGAACGACGAGGAGGCCCTCGCGCACGTCGCCGGGTACGCCGTCGCCCACGACGTCTCGGAGCGCGAGTTCCAGATCGAGCGCGGCGGCACGTGGGACAAGGGCAAGAACTGCGAGACGTTCAACCCGCTCGGCCCGTGGCTGGTCACCGCCGACGAGGTGCCGGACCCGCAGGCGCTCTCGCTCAGGCTCTGGGTCAACGGCGAGCTGAAGCAGGACGGCAACACCTCGGACCAGATCTTCGGCGTCGCGGAGGTCGTACGGTACGTGAGCCAGTTCATGACCCTGTACCCGGGCGACATCATCAACACCGGCACCCCGGCGGGCGTCGCGATGGGCCAGCCCGAGCCGAAGCCGTACCTGCGGGCGGGCGATGTGGTGGAGCTGGAGATCGACGGGCTCGGCCGCCAGCGCCAGGAGCTCAAGGACGCGTAGCGGCCGGATCGTCAGGGCTCGGTCGTCAGGGCTCGGTCGTCGGGTCCGGTCGTCGCCCCCTCCGTCTCAGCCGGCGAGGTCGGTGGGGGCGGTGGGCGCCGTGAGGCCGGTGGGGGCCGTGAGGTCGGCCAGCAGTCGGCCCAGCGCCTCCACGACCATCGCGTGGTCCTCTGCCTGCGGCAGCCCCGACACCGTCACCGAGCCGATCACCCCCGCGCCCTCGACCGCGACCGGGAACGATCCGCCATGGGCGGCGTACCGGTCGGGGTCGAGACGCGAGGACTCCTCGAACGTCGTCCCCTTGGCCCGGAAGCGGGCGCCGACCAGGTACGAACTCTCCCCGTACCGCTCGACGACCCGCCGCTTGCGGTCGATCCAGGCGTCGTTGTCCGCGCTCGAACCCGGCAGCGCGCAGTGGAAGAGCTGCTGCGCGCCGCGCCGGATGTCGATCGCGACCGGCGCCCGGCGCTCGCGCGCCAGCTCGACGAGGAGGGAGCCGAGAGCCCAGGCGTCCTCGTACGTGAAGCGGGGCAGGACCAGGCGGGCTTCCTGGGCCTCCAGCGTGGCGGCCTCGCTCACAGCGTCACCGTGATTCCCTCGCGGGCGGAACGCCTCGCCGCCTCCAGTACGTCCAGGGCGGCAGCGGCCTCGTGGGCGGTGACCGGGTTCGTACCGGTGCCGCGGACGGCGGCGGCGACGGCCGCGTAGTACGCCGGGTAGTCGCCCGGCACCGTCTCGACCGGGGTCCCGCCGCCGGTCAGCGGGGACTCCCCGGCGCCGAGCCGGCCCCACAGCGACTCCGGCTCCACGCCCCACGGCGTGCCGGGCTCCGGCAGCAGGCCCTCGCGCAGGTCGGCCTCCTGGGGGTCGAGGCCGTACTTCACGAAGCCGGCGCTCGAACCCAGGACGCGGAAGCGGGGGCCGAGTTGGGCGGTGGTGGCGCTCACGTACAGATGCGAGCGCACGCCGTTCGCGTGCGTGATCGCGATGAACGTGTCGTCGTCGGCCTCGGCGCCGGGGCGGCGGACGTCGGACTCGGCGTACACCCGCACGGCCGGGCCGAAGAGCACGAGCGCCTGGTCGACGACATGGCTGCCGAGGTCGAAGAGGAGACCGCCGATCTCCTCCGGGGCGCCGGACTCGCGCCAGCCGCCCTTGAGCTGCGGACGCCAGCGCTCGAACCGGGACTCGAAGCGCTGGACCTCACCGAGGGTGCCGTCCGCGAGGAGCCGGCGCAGGGTCAGGAAGTCGTTGTCCCAGCGGCGGTTCTGGAAGACCGACAGGAGCAGGCCCCGCTCCTCGGCGAGGGCGGCGAGCCCGCGCGCCTCGGCGGCCGTGCCCGCGACCGGCTTGTCCACGACGACCGGGAGCCCGGCGGTGAGGGCGGCGGTGGCGATCGGGACGTGCGTCCTGTTGGGGGACGCGACGACGACCAGATCGAGCTCGTCCGCCCGCGCCCACAGCTCCTCGGGGGAGTCCGCGACCCGTACGCCGGGGTGCGCGGCACGGGCCTGTGCCTGGCGCACCGGGTTGCCGGTCGTGACCGTGTCGAGGACGAGGCCTTCGGTGGCGGCGATCAGCGGGGCGTGGAAGACGGAGCCCGCGAGGCCGTAGCCGACGAGTCCGACGCGGAGGGGGGCGGTGTCGGTGCCAGTCATGGGACCCACTTAAGCAACGGTGTTGCCAAAGTGCAAGCGACGGGGACAATGGGGTGGTGAACAGGAGTGTCAGTGGTGCCGGGAGCGCCAGGAACGAGGCGGGCGTCAATCTGCCGGCGCTGCGCAGCCACAACGCGGCGCTCGTCCTCGATCTGCTGCGGACGGCGGGGGAGGCCGGGATCAGCCGCCTCGAACTGGCCGAGCGCACCGGGCTCACCCCGCAGGCGGTCAGCAAGATCACGGCGCGACTGCGGGTGGAGGGCCTGGCGCGGGAGGCCGGTCACCGCGCCTCGACCGGCGGGAAGCCGCGTACCGTCCTGCGGCTCGTCCCCACGGCGGCGTACGCGGTGGGCGTGCACCTGGACCGTGACGAACTGACCGCCGTCCTGGTGGACCTGGCGGGCGTACGGGTCGCGGTGCGGCGGACCCCGCTGGATCTGGGCGCGGGGGCGGAGGCCGTCTTCGCCGCGGTGGAGCACGAGGTCGGCGCCGTACGGGAGGCGGGTGTCGGGAGGGAGGCCGGCGCGGTACCGGAGGCCGGCGTCGTACGGGGCGAGGCGCGCCCGGGCGGGAACGCTGAGGTGCCCTCCCCGGGCCCCGCCGTCCTCGGTGTCGGGGTCGCGATGCCCGGGCCGCTCGACCACCTCGCCGGCACGCCCGGGCGCGTCACCGGCTGTCCCGGGTGGGAGGGCGTTCCGCTACGGGACGAGCTCACGCGCCGGCTCGGGCTGCCCGTCGCCCTGGACAAGGACACCAACGCCGCCGCGCTCGGCCTTGCCCTCCACCCCGGGGCCCCCGCCTCCGACTCGTTCGCGTACCTCCACCTCGGTACGGGGCTCGGCTCCGGGCTCGTGCTCGGCGGCGCCCTCCACCGGGGGGCCAGGACCGGGGCCGGGGAGTTCGGGCACCAGACCGTCCTGCTCGACGGGCCGCCCTGCGACTGCGGCGGCCGCGGCTGTCTGGAGGTCCTCTGCCTCGGGGCCGTCGCGCGCGGTGACGTGCCCGAGGCGGCGCGGGTCCTCGGTACGGGCGCCGCGAATCTCGTACGGCTCCTCGACATCGACCGCGTCGTCCTCGGCGGCCGGGTCGTGGCCGCCGAGCCCGAGGCCTTCGTCGGCGGCGTCGGCGCGGTCCTCGCCGGGGCGGGCCTCGGGACTCCGGTCTCCGGCGCCACCTCCCCGTACGCCGTCGCCGAGGGGGCCGCGCAGCTGATCCTCGCTCCGATCTTCGGAAAATAGGCTGATTGGGCGGAACGGGTGGGCCGCCCGGGGGTCACGTGCCGCGTCGCTTCCCGGAACCGCCGCGCCCACCTGGCAGCGTCGCGGCCGTCCCGTACGCCCGCGAGCAGCAAAGGCACCCGTCCCATGCGACTGCGCAACGCCCTCGCCCTCGGTGTGACCGCGGCGACGACCGGAACCGCCGTCCTCGCGCTCGCCGTGGGCCCGTCCTCGGCGGAGCCCGGCCCGGACCCCGGGCCCGGATCCGGTTCCGAGGCCGAGGCCGGATCCGACTCCGCGTCCGTCCTGAACCCCGGTCCCGGCTTGAACCCCGGTTCCGGTCTGAACCCCGGGTCAGGTGCCGGGCTCAGGGCTGATACCGATTCCGGCTTCCGGCTCAGGACGAACGCCGACGCCGATACCGCCTCCGACTCCGCGGCCAGGTCCCGCCCCGACGCCGGATCCGGCGTCGAGCCCGCCGCGGACTCCGGCCCAGGCCCCACCCCCGGCCCCGGTGCCGACTCCGGAAGCGGGACCCGGCATCAGCAGCAGCCCTCCACCTGCGGCAAGGTCACCGACCCCGAGTTCCCGATCGACACCCGGATCCAGGGCCGCCCCGGCGTGTTCGTCCCCGGCGCCGGCTTCCGTACCTTCGAGGTCGACCTCACCAACACCACCACCGAGGCCTGCCGCAGCATCCACCCCGTCCTGGCCCTCGCCGACCGCGACCGGGTGCTCAGGCCCGAGCAGATCCGGCTGGACTTCTACGACTCCGAGGCCCGCATCTGGCGCCCGGTGGCGTTGGAGGCGACCGAGGAGGACGAGAACGTCGGAGTGTTGACCGACTTCTCCGGCTTCACCGTCCCCGCGGGCGGCACGGTCACCGTCCCCCTCAGGCTCGCGTTCCGGGAGGACACCGCCCCCAACGAGGTCGTGGCCAACGCGGCGATCGTGCAGCGCCAGGGGGCCGACGGCGACTGGGTCGGGGAGTCCGACGACTTCCGCCTGACCATCGGGCCCGAGGGCACGGAAGCGAACTCCGAGGCGAACTCCGAAACGAACTCCGAGGCGAACCCCCAGGAGAACTCCGAAGGAAACCCGGAGGCGAATCCGGAGGTCGCGCCCAGCCGGACCACCCCGCCTGAGGGCGGCGACACCGGCCTCCCGCCCGCACCGGCGCGCCCCGAACTCGCCCATACGGGACCCGAGTCGACCGCACTCCTCGCCCCCGCCTCCGGCGCGCTGCTCCTCACGGGCGCGTCACTCGTCGCCGCCTCCCGGCGCGGGCGACGGCGGCAGGCCTAGACGCTCCGAACCCGCGAGTCACTCTCCGTACACCCTCCCGTTCATTCCCATCTGCGAGCATCCCCCGGTGGACTACCCGAACGACCAGGCACCTGGCGCACCCATCCGCTCCGGCATCCCCGAGCACGGCCGCATCCCCAAGTACTACGCGGTGAAGTCGAAAGTCGCCTCACTGATAGACGAGTTGGGCGAGGGCGGGCTGCTGCCCACCGAGCGGGACCTCGCCGTCCGTTACGAGGTCTCGCGCGAGACGGTCCGTCAGGCCCTGCGCGAGCTGCTCCTCGAAGGACGGTTGCGCCGCCAGGGGCGCGGGACCGTGGTCGCCGGGCCCAAGCTGGAGCAGCCGCTCTCGCTCGCCAGCTACACCGAAGGCGTACGGCGGCAGGGGCGCCGGCCCGGTCGTAGCCTCATCTCCCTCGACCGCTTCTCCTGCCCCGACGCGCTCGCGCCCGAGATCGGCGTCGAGCGGGGCGAGCCCGTCTGGCACATGGAGCGCGTACTGCTCGCCGACGACGAGCGGGTCGGGCTCGAGAGCACGTACGTCTCGGTGGCCCGAGTTCCGGGTCTGGACAGCGAGTTCGACCCCGACTCCTCCTTCTACCGCTACCTCAGCGAGAAGCTCGGCATCGGCTTCGGCGACGCCGACGAGCGGATCGAGACCGTGCTCGCCACCCCGCGCGAGGCCCTGCTCATCGGCACCCCGCCCGCGCTCCCGATGCTGCTGATCCACCGCCTCTCCCGGGACACCGCGGGCCGCCCGCTGGAGCGGGTCCGCACGCTCTACCGCGGCGACCGGTTCAGCTTCACCGCGCACCTGGGGCAGCAGGGCTGACCCGGCCGGCCGCCGACCCGTCGCTCCGTCGATAACGGAAAGGTAACGGGTCTAGGCCAACCTTGTCACCCCGTTCACCGTCCCGTTGCCGTTCGGATCGCTCCGAGTCATTCACCGCCAGGACCGTGAACGGCATGAAGGTGATCGTCGTAGGAGCCGGCGTGGTGGGAACCATGCACGCCTGGCACGCAGTGGAACGCGGCCACGAGGTCGTACACATCGAGCGCGAGGCCGAGGCGCGCGGAGCCTCGCTCCGCAACTTCGGCCAGATATGGGTGAGCGGCCGCGCGGGCGGAGAGGAGCTGGACACCGCGCTGCGCGCCCGCGAACTCTGGGAGGGCATCGGCGCCCGCGTCCCGGAGCTGGGCTTCCGGGCCATCGGCTCGCTCACCCCCGTACGCAACGACCTGGAGCTGGCCGTCGCCGAGGCCGCCCTCGCCCGCCCCGACGCGGCCGCCCGCGGCTACAAGCTGCTCACCGCCGACGAGGCGCGGCAGGTCAACCCCGCCCTCCGCGGCGAGTTCCAGGCCGCCCTGTTCTGCGAGCGCGACGCGGCCGTCGAGCCCCGCACCGCGCAACTCGCCCTGCGCAAGGCGCTGCTGGCCTCCGGGAAGTACACCTTCCTGCCGAACCGCGAGGTCCGTGACGTCTCCGGCGCCGAGGGCACGGCGAGCGCCGCCGTCCGCGACGACCGCGGCGAGATCCACACCGGCGACGCCGTCGTGCTCGCCACCGGCGCCGCGCTCAGCGGTCTCGTCCGCGAGATCGCCGGCGACATCCCGGTCCGCCGGGTCCGGCTGCAGATGATGCAGACCGACCCGCTCGGCGAGCCGCTGACCACGTCCGTCGCCGACGCCGACTCCTTCCGCTACTACCCGGCGTACGCGTCGGACGCCCTGGACGCCCTGGACGAGGGCCAGGCACAGGACCCGACCGCTGCGGCGCACAAGATGCAGCTCCTGATGGTGCAGCGCCTCGACGGCGGACTGACCATCGGCGACACCCACGAGTACGAGCACCCCTTCGCCTTCGACACCCTCGAAGACCCCTACGAGCACCTCGTCCGCGTCGTCGAGTCCTTCCTCGGCCGCCCGCTCCCGACGATCCGGCGGCGCTGGGCGGGCGTGTACGCGCAGTGCACGGACACCAGCCGGGTCGTGCACCGCCAGAAGGTCCGCGAAGGCGTGTGGCTGGTGACGGGCCCCGGCGGACGCGGCATGACGTGCTCGCCCGCCATCGCCGAGACGACCGCCGACGAACTGGGCTGGTGAACACCATGACCGAGAACCACAAGCACAACCTCGTCGTACTGGACATGGCCGGTACCACCGTCGCCGACGGCGGCCTCGTCGAGCGGGCGTTCGGCGCCGCCGCCGAGCGCCTCGGCGAGGACCCGGCCACGATGATCGACTACGTCCGCGCCACCATGGGCGAATCCAAGATCTCCGTCTTCCGCCACCTCTTCGGCGGCGACGAGACCCGCGCCCAGCAGGCCAACGTCGCCTTCGAGGAGGCGTACGGCGAGCTGGTCGCCGGCGGCCTGATCGCCCCGGTCCCCGGCGCGGCCGAGGCCATCGACCGGCTGAGGGCGGAGGGCAGGACGGTCGTCCTGACCACAGGCTTCGCACGCGTCACCCAGGACTCCATCCTCGACGCGCTCGGCTGGCGGGACCTGGTCGAGCTGACCCTCTGCCCGGCGGACGCGGGCGGCCGGGGGCGCCCGTACCCGGACATGGTCCTGGGCGCCTTCCTCCGCACGGGTGTCGTCGACGACGTCCGGCAGATCGCGGTCGCGGGCGACACCTCGTACGACATGCTCAGCGGGGTCCGCTCGGGCGCCGGGATCGTGGCGGGCGTGCTGACGGGGGCGCACGACGAGGCCGCGCTCAAGGGGCACGGCGCCACGCACGTCCTCGCGTCGGTCGCGGATCTGCCGGCGGCGATAGCACGGGCGGAGGCGGACCGGTGACGGCGCGCGCCACCGCGGCGGCCGGTGGGGGGCACACCCGTAGCGGGATCCGCTTCGACTCCGTCTCCGTCGCCTACGGCGGCAACACCGTCCTCGACTCCCTCGACCTGACCGTCGAGCCCGGCGAGGTCATGGCCCTCCTCGGGCCCTCCGGCTCCGGCAAGACCACCGCGCTGCGTGCCGTCGCCGGGTTCGTGCAGCCGGCCTCCGGCCGGGTGTTCATCGGCGACCGTGACGTCACGGCCCTCCCGCCGCACAGGCGGGGGATCGGGATGGTCGTCCAGCAGTACGCCCTCTTCCCGCACATGCGGGTCGAGGACAACGTGGCCTTCGGCCTGAAGGCGCAGAAGGAGCCGAAGGCCGAGGTACCGGGGCGGGTCGCCGAGGCCCTGGAGATGACCGGGATGGCGGCCTACGCCAAGCGCTACCCGCGCGAGCTGTCCGGCGGACAGCAGCAGCGTGTCGCGATCGCGCGGGCGCTCGCCATCCGGCCGAACGTCCTGCTCCTCGACGAGCCGCTGTCCGCGCTCGACGCGCAGCTGCGCTCCGGGATGCTCGCGGAACTGGCGCGACTGCACCGGGAGTTGCCCGACGTGTCGATCCTGTACGTCACTCACGACCAGGTCGAGGCGCTGACCCTCGCCGACCGGATCGCCGTCATGGACAAGGCCCGGCTCCAGGACTGCGGCACGCCGCAGGACCTGTACCGCCGTCCGCGTACGGAGTTCACGGCGTCGTTCGTCGGCAACGCGAACCTGCTGCCGGTGACGGTGGGTGCGGGCGGGGTGGTGTTCGGCGGCACCGAGCTGAAGGTCGCCACGGACGGTGTCGCCCCGGGCGTGGGCGCCACGCTCTGCGTACGGCCGCACCTCGTCGGCCTGGGCGAGGGCCCGAACGCGCTGCGGGGGCGGATCGCCGAGGTGCAGTGGCGGGGGTCGACGCACCGGCTGTACGTGGATGTGGAGGGGCACCGCCTCAAGGCGGACGTGCGGGAACTCCGGGAGACGCCGGCGCTCGGGGACGAGGTCACGCTGCACTTCGCGCCCGAGGACGGGGTGCTGCTGGGGGCCGGGGTGTCCGATGGGTAGCCCCGGCGCGCCGGTCATGACCGCCGAGCGGGACCGCGGTGTCGTGCCCACTCCTTCCGCCCCGGCGGAACGCATGCCCACAATGGCTTCCCGGAAAGTACCCGCCTGGGTCTGGGCCCTGCCTCCCGTCGCCGTGCTCGCGCTCGTGTTCCTGTATCCCCTGGCTCTCGTCGTCCAGGAGTCCCTCGCCCCCGGTGCCTACGCCGATGTCTTCGGGTCGCAGGCCTTCCGGGACGCGCTCGTCACCACCGTGTGGCTGGCCGTCGGGGCCACCGTCGGGTGCCTCGTCCTCGGGTTCGTGCTCGCGCTCGTCATCGCGTTCGTGCCGTTCCCCGGGGGGAAGGCGGTGTCGAAGTTCATCGACGTCTTCCTCTCCTTCCCCTCCTTCCTCATCACCCTCGCGCTGCTCTTCCTGTACGGCACGGTCGGCGTGGCCAACGGGCTGTGGACGGACGTCACGGGCGCCGAGTCGGGGCCCTTCCAGTTCCTGACCACGCCGTGGGGTGTCCTCCTCGCCGAGATCACGTACTTCACGCCCTTCGTGATGCGCCCGCTCCTCGCCGCGTTCTCGCAGATGGAGACCGCTCAGCTGGAGGTCGCCTCCTCCCTCGGGGCGAAGCCGCTGCGGATCGTCCGGCAGGTGATCCTGCCCGAGGCGCTGCCCACGCTCGCCGCCGGCGGAAGTCTCGTCCTGGTCATGTGCCTGAACGAGTTCGGGATCGTCCTCTTCACCGGCGCCAAGGGCGTCACGACCCTCCCGATGCTCGTCTACGGCAAGGCCATCCTCGAATCGGACTACGCCGCCGCCTGTGTCGTCGCCGTCGTCAACGTCGCGATCTCCGTGGGCCTCTACGGCCTCTACCGGGTGGTGAGTCGTCGTGCTGGTGCATAGCCGTACCGGAAAGTGGACGGCCTGGACCCTCTTCGCGGTCCTCTTCGTCCCGCTCTTCGCGCTCCCGCTCCTGGTGATCGTCGCCGCGTCGTTCTCCACGAACTGGTCCGGGGCCTTTCCCTCCGGGCCGACCGCGGAGCACTACACGGCCGCCGTGCGCGGCGAGTCGCTCCAGGCGCTGACCACCAGCCTGGTCACCGCCGTCACCGCCAGCCTGCTCGCGCTGACCCTCGGCACCTGGGCGGCGCTCGCCGCCGACTCCCTGCGGAAGAACGGCCGTCGCTTCCTCGACGCGCTGTTCATGCTGCCGGTCGCCGTGCCCTCGGTCGTCGTCGGCCTGGCCGTCCTGGTCGCCTTCTCCCAGCCGCCCGTGCTTCTGAACGGCACGCGCTGGATCGTGATCCTCGCGCACACCGTTCTTGTCACGGCGTTCGCCCATCAGTCGGTCTCGGCGGCCATCCTCCGTCTCGACCCGATGTACGAGCAGGCGGCGGCCGGCCTCGGCGCCCGCCCCGCGTACGTCCTGCTCCGGGTGAAACTGCCGCTCCTGCTGCCGTCGCTCAACGCGGCCGCCGGGCTCTGCTTCGCCCTGTCCATGGGCGAGTTGAGCGCCACCATGATGCTCTACCCGCCGGACTGGCTGCCGCTGCCGGTGCTGATCTTCACCGCCACCGACCGCGGCTCCCTCTTCACCGGCTCGGCGCTCGCCGTGGTCCTCATGGTCACGACCCTGCTCGTCCTGCTCGCCGTCTCCCGTATCCGTACCAAGGCGTCCTACCGCTGAGTCACCCAGGAGAGAACGACGTTATGCGTACCTCGTCCACGATCATCAAGCCGATCGCCGCCCTCACCGGCTGCCTCGCCCTCGCCGCCGGCCTCACCGCCTGCGGCGGTTCCTCCACCGCCTCCGACGAGAAGGTCGTCACCGTCTACAGCGCGGACGGCCTCAAGGGCGAGAAGGGCGACGGCTGGTACGACAAGGTCTTCGCCGACTTCGAGAAGGAGACCGGCATCAAGGTCAAGTACGTCGAGGGCGGTTCCGGCGAGATGGTGCAGCGCGCCGTCCGCGAGAAGAACAACACGCAGGCCGATGTCATCGTGACCCTGCCGCCCTTCATCCAGCAGGCCGACTCCAAGGGGCTGCTCCAGGCGTACACCCCGAAGGGCTCCGAGCAGGTCAGCGGCGCCGACAAGGCCGACGACGGCAAGTGGACCTCCGTCGTCAACAACTACTTCGGCTTCGTCTACAACAAGCAGCAGCTGAAGGAGGCCCCCAGGACCTGGGAGGAGCTCCTCGACGCGACGTACGAGAACAAGCTCCAGTACTCGACCCCCGGCGTCGCGGGTGACGGCACGGCCGTCGTCATCAAGGCGATGAACGACTTCGGCGGCCAGGAGCCGGCGATGGAGTACCTGAAGAAGCTCCAGGCCAACAACGTCGGCCCGTCCTCCTCCACCTCCAAGCTCGCCCCGAAGGTCGACAAGGGCGAGATCCTCGTCGCCAACGGCGACGTCCAGATGAACTTCGCCCAGTCGAAGTCCATGCCGAACCTCGGCATCTGGTTCCCGGCCAAGGACGGCGCCGAGCCGACCACCTTCGCCCTGCCGTACGCCGCAGGTCTGGTGGCCAAGGCCCCGCACACCGAGAACGGCAAGAAGCTGCTCGACTTCATGCTCGGCGAGCAGGCCCAGCGCGAGGTCAGCTCGATCGGCGGAGGCTTCCCGGCCCGTAAGGACATCAAGGCGACCGACGCCAACGCGATCGAGCTGGCCAAGCTGATCGAAGGCGTCGAGATCTTCGAGCCGGACTGGGCCGACATCGACAAGAACCTGACCACGTACGTCGACGCCTGGAAGACGGCCACCGGAAGCTAACCGCGGGCTTCCAAGAGTTCACCGCACGGCCCCTGGAATCCCTTCGCATGTAGCGGAAGGATAACGGGTACGGACCAACGCCCCCGAGGAATCGGGGGCGTTGGCGTGTCCTCGCACCCTCCTCGCCCCCTTCTACGGAGGATCCAGATGCCGATCACCGGCATGTCCACGGCCCTGTCCACCGGCGTCCCCCGCCGCACCGTGCTCGCCGCCGCCGGCGCGACCGCGGCTCTTGCCGCCGCAGGCGCGGCCACCGCGCCCGCCGCCCACGCCGCCACCGCCGCGCCCACGCTCCCGAACGGCACCAGCAAGGACAAGGTGCTCGTCGTCGGCATGGACGGCCTGCGCCACGACCGGATCGACGCGGCCAAGGCCCCGACCCTCAAGTCCCTGATGGCGAACGGCACGTACGGCCTGTCGCTGCTCTACGCCAACCCGATGGCCGCCACCTCCTCCGGCCCTGGCTGGTCGACCGTCTCGACCGGTGTGTGGCCCGACAAGCACGGGGTGAGGGACAACACCTTCGCCGGCAAGAACTACGCCAAGTACCCCGGCTTCCTTGCCCGGCTGAACCAGGTCCGCCCCGGCCTCTCGCTCTTCGCGGCCGTCGACTGGCCCGAGCTCGACACGCACGGCACGGTCACCCCCGGCGCCGACGCCAAGCTGGTCCACAACAACGACTACGCCGTCAACGACAAGATCATCACGGACGCCACCGAGGACATCCTCCGGAACCAGAACCCGGACGTCCTCTTCGTCTACTTCGGCGAGACCGACGAGATGGGCCACTCCTACGGCGCCGCCAGCCAGAAGTACCTGGACGCCATCGACGTCCAGGACGGCTACCTCGGCCGCCTCCTCGCCGCGATCAAGGCCCGCCCCTCCTACGCCACCGAGCGCTGGACGGTCATCGTCACCACCGACCACGGCCACACCGACGGCGGCGGCCACGGCGGCTCCGCCATCGAGGAGCGGCGTACGTTCGTCCTCGCCCAGGGCCCCGGCATCGCCGCGGGCGCCCGCCCCGTCGACACCCGGCTCGTCGACGTCGCCGCGACCGTCTTCCACCAGCTCGGCATCGCCCCCGACCCCGCCTGGGGCCTGGACGGCAAGCCGATCCAGCAGCGCTCCACCGACCCCTTCGACGCACTGCACCCGTCCCTCTCGGGCCGTGTCGACGAGACCGGCATCCCGGCCGGAGTCCTCGGCTTCACCCACACCGCGCCGAGCGGCTGGTCGGTCATCAGCAACGCCATGGGCACCGGCGGCATGACGGAGTGGCGCGGCTGGGCCTTCGCCACCGACGAGTTCTGGTCCCGGACCCAGCGCGACCAGTCCCGCGAGCTCAACATCCGCTCCCGTGGCGTCTTCGCCGTCGCCGACTCCGACGAGTGGTCCGACAAGACCTTCTCCGGTACGTACGACTCGACGCTGGTCACTCCCGCGTACAACGTCTCCGGCAGGACGCGGGCGACCCTGGACTTCACCACCTTCTACCGCCAGGAAGGCAGCCAGACCGCCCAGGTCCAGGCGGTCTTCAACGGCGGCACGCCGACCGTCGTCAAGAGCTACACCGCCGACGTGATCTCCCAGCCGCAGTCGCTCACCGTGACCGTCCCCTCCGGAGCGTCCAGTGTGAGCTTCCGGTTCCGCTACACCGGGTCCAACAACTGGTACTGGGTGATCGACGGGGTCAAGGTCACGACCTCTTGATTCAGCCCCTCCCCACCCGCGCCGGCTGGGCCCGGCCGGCGCGGGCGGGCAGGGCCTAGGCTGGGGGCGTCGCCACAGCGCTGTCGCGGCGCCCCCAGCACACCGCACGATTTCTGTACGGCAGGAGTCCCCGCACATGGCAGAGCGCAAGCCGATCGAATCCTGGCTCACCGACATGGACGGAGTCCTCATCCACGAGGGTGTCCCGATCCCCGGCGCCGATGCGTTCATCAAGAAGCTGCGGGAGACCGGGAAGCCCTTCCTGGTCCTCACGAACAACTCGATCTACACCGCCCGCGACCTGCACGCCCGCCTCGCCCGCATGGGCCTGGAGGTGCCGGTGGAGAACATCTGGACCTCGGCGCTCGCCACCGCCAAGTTCCTCGACGACCAGCGCCCCGGGGGCACCGCCTACGTCATCGGCGAGGCCGGCCTGACCACCGCGCTGCACGACATCGGCTACGTCCTCACCGACCACGACCCGGACTACGTGGTCCTCGGCGAGACCCGGACGTACTCCTTCGAGGCCATGACCAAGGCCGTCCGGCTCATCAACGCCGGCGCCCGCTTCATCTGCACCAACCCCGACGAGACCGGCCCCTCCCTCCAGGGCCCGCTGCCGGCCACCGGCTCCGTCGCCGCGCTGATCACCAAGGCCACGGGCAAGGACCCGTACTTCGCGGGCAAGCCGAACCCGCTGATGATGCGCACCGGCCTGAACGCCATCGGGGCCCACTCCGAGACCAGCGCCATGATCGGCGACCGGATGGACACCGACATCCTGGCGGGTCTGGAAGCGGGGATGCAGACCTTCCTGGTCCTCACCGGTCTGACGTCGCAGGCGGAGGTGGACCGCTACCCCTTCCGCCCCTCCAAGATCGTCAAGTCGATCGCCGACCTCGTGGACCGGGTGTAGGGCTGAGAAGCCGCTGGTCGGACGCCCGACCGGGCCCCTGCGGATGCGAGCGCGGCCGAACCGGGTGACCCTGCCTGTATCAGGAGGTCACGATGCGTTCAGGTCCCATTGCTCTCCGTGCCGCAGGGGCGGCCGCCATCCTGGTGCTGGCGCCCGCGGCCGGTACCGCCTTCGCCGGGGACGGCGTCAAGGCCACCGTCACCCCGTCCACCGCCAAGCCCGGCGCCGATGTCGAGGTCCGCGTCCAGGGCTGCAAGGGCACCACCGGCGCCGCCGCGTCCAAGGCCTTCGTGGCGGACGCCGATCTCACGGGCCGTGACGGAAGCGCCCACGCCCTCCACGGCGACACCACGATCAGGTCGGGACTGGCGAGCGGCGCCTACAAGGTCAGCGTGACCTGCGACGGCCGTGAGCACCGTGACGTCGGCGTGGTCCACGTCGAGAAGCACAAGCCGCAGCCCACCCACCGTCCCACCCACGAGCCCACGTACGAGCCGACCCACGAGCCCACGCACCACCCGAGCCCGTACGCCCCGGTCCGGGCCGGTGGCGGCGGCGCGGCCGTGGCGGGCCCGGCCGTACCCCCCGTGGCCCCGGGTGTCGCCCAGACCACCAGCGCGAACGGTCTCGGCACCCCGTACACCCTGGTCGGCCTCGTGCTGGCCGGGATCGCCTCGGTGGCCGTCGCCGTCCGCAGCGCGCGGCGCCGCAGGGCGGGCGACTGAGGTGTCCGCCGGGTCCGCCGGGTCCGGCAACGGGAGGATGCTGACCGGAGTGGCCTGGGCGGTCCTGTTGCTCGGACTCTGGCTCTGGGGCCGCGAGATCACCGAGGGGCCGGGTGGCACCTCCGCCCCCACCGCCGGCGACATAGCCGCGGTCGGCCGCCCGGCCGGTGCGGCCCTGCCCCCGGCACACCGGCCCCTGAAGCCCGCCGAGCCGCGACGGGTCGAGATCCCGTCGCTCGGGATCGCGGCGCCGGTCGTCGGGCGCGGCCTGGACGGTACGGGAGCGGTGGACCCGCCGCCGTACGAGATGCCCCACTCGGTCGGCTGGTTCCGCACCGGCACCCGGCCCGGCGCGGAGGGCGCGGCGCTCTTCGTCGGCCATGTCGACACGCAGACCACGCCCGCCGTCTTCTACGGCCTGAGCTCGGCGCGCCCGGGTGCCACGGTCAAGGTGACCCGTACGGACGGCTCGGTCGCCGTGTTCACGGTGGACGACGTGCAGGTCTTCCCCCGGGAGCGCTTCGACGCGCGGAAGGTGTACGGGCAGCGCGAGGCGGACCGGGCGGAACTGCGCCTGATCACGTGCGGCGGGACCTTCGACCGCGAGTCCGGTACGTACACGGCGAACGTGGTCGTGTCCGCGTACCTCACGGGGGCGACGGGGGCGGCCGGGGCGTGACGGGGTTGGCTGGAGCATGACGGTTCGGGCGTGATCGTCCGGGCGTGGCCGCCGTCGGGGGAGGGCTCGGCCCGGGCCCGGCCGACGGGCAACTGAATCGTCGGGTCCGTCTGGCGGACCACGCGCCCGGCGGCCGGGCCGGTCCTCGACCGCGGGCGCACGGGCTGCGGGAGAAGCCCGGCGCCGCCGCGGGAGGTTCGGGTTCCGCAACTCTAGAACGGGCACCCGGCCGGGGTCCGGAAAACCTCGGGGACAGGTGGAGATCGACCGGTTCCGTACGGTCCGGGGAGGCGTGCGCACGGTCCAACCCGGCACCTGCGGCGGATGGTTGGGGGTGGGGGAGCACCCGGGAACGATCAAGGCCCCCTCACCATCGGTGAGGGGGCCTTGACTCTGCGTGCGCCGCCAGGGACTCGAACCCCGGACCCGCTGATTAAGAGTCAGCTGCTCTAACCAACTGAGCTAGCGGCGCCTGCTGACCTGCATAACTCTACCCGACGTCCGAGGGTGCTCCTGACCAATGCCGGTCCTTCCGGCCTGTCGGATGGTCGTATCAGGCCTTCGATCCGTCAAAATGCGATATGTCCGGACAGTTGAGACACTGGCGCCCGTGCACCAGCGCCAAGAGATCTTGACGAGTGTGGAGGGGAATCGCATGAGCGTGCCGGTCTTCGAAGAATTCGAGCCCGCGGCCGACTGCGGCTGCGCGGGCTGTGCCCAGCAGCGGCGCGATCTCGCCCTTGGCCTGCCCGTCCGGGCAGGCGGTCACCCGGCGGCGCACGGAGCGCGCCGCGCGCTGGTTCTGGTGACCGCGGCGGGGGTGGTCCTCGGCGGCGGGGGAGCGAGCGCGCTCGCCCAGCACCCCGACTCCACCATGCCCCTCACTCCGGCGGGCGTGGCGGAGGAGTCGGGGGGCGCCGCCGCGCCGGGGCCCGACACGCCGCAGGGCAGCGCGGGGCCACTGCACGGAGCGCCGCCCGGGCCGGGCCCGCAGCCGTCGCCCGACGCGACCCCGACGAGCAGTCAGATCACCACCCAGTCCCTGCGGAAGACCACCCGCGCCCAGATCGTCAACCGTGCCAAGCGATGGGTGAACGCCCAGGTCCCGTACTCGATGGAGCGGTACTGGTCCGACGGCTACCGCCAGGACTGCTCGGGCTACGTCTCGATGGTGTGGAACCTGCGCGCCAACGAGTGGACCGGCAGCCTGGACCGCTTCGGGGTGCGGATCGACCGCAGCGAGCTCCAGGCCGGCGACATCCTGCTCTTCCACAACCCGGCCAATCCGACGAAGGGCTCGCACGTCACGGTCTTCGGAGGCTGGACGGACTACACACACACGTCGTACATCGCGTACGAGCAGACCAAGCCGCGCACGAGGCGGCAGGCGACACCGCTGGCGTACTGGAAGAACTCCGACCGCTATGTCGCCTACCGCTACAAGGGCGTGATCAGCGGCGTCAGCGCCGGCTCCGGCTCCGGTGCTGCCGGTGGCGCCGGTGGTTCGACGGCGACGGCGACGGCGTATCCGGGTACGGCGATGTTCGGACCCGGCGCGAACAACGCGCATGTCACCCGGCTCGGGCGGCTGCTCCTGGAGCGCGGCGCCAAGACGTACTACCGCCAGGGCCCGGGCCCGCGCTGGGGCGAGGCGGACCGCCGGGCGACGGCGGCGTTCCAGCGGGCGCAGGGCTGGAAGGGCAAGGAGGCGGACGGTATGCCCGGGCCGCACACCTGGCGCCTGCTGGTGACGGGCAAGGGCCGGAGCATCGGCGGTTCGAGTGGTTCGGGGGGTTCGAGCGCGAATGTGGCGGGGTTCCCCGGGCGTGGCTACTTCCGTCCGGGCCAATCCAACGCATATGTGGAGAAGCTGGGCAAACAGCTGGTGAAGCGGGGCTACGGCAAGCACTACCTGTCGGGTCCCGGTCCGCGCTGGAGCGAGGCGGACCGTCGCAATGTCGAGGCGTTCCAGCGGGCACAGGGATGGCGCGGCGGCGCGGCCGACGGCTATCCGGGCCCGGAGACCTGGCGGCGCTTGTTCCGATGACCCCGAGAGCATGAGGTGGACTCCATGACCGCATCGACGCCACATCCCGACTCGGGCGCGGCGGCCAGCCGTGACGCGGCCCGCACGGCACGCCGCCTGACGGCGGAGCCGCGCGGCCCGAGACCGTCGGCCCGCCCGCCGGAGGCGACGGGCGAGGCCGGCGCGGCGTCGGGCACGGCCACCGAGCCCGCCGGCACGAGCGGCCCGGCCCCGCAGGGCGCGGCCGCCACGTCCGGTCCGGCGCCCGGCGTCGGGGGGTCGGCCCCGACGGGCACGGCTGCTTCGGCCGGTCCGGCGACGGCACCGGGGACGGACACCGGAGCCCAGGTCGCCCAGGGTGCGGCACCGTCGGCCGGTGCGGCGACGGCACCGGTGCCGGTCGCCGGGGGGCCGGTCGCTGGAGGACCGGTCACGCCGGGGGCAGCGCCTCTGGACGGTTCGGCGCCGGCCGCCGGAGGACCGGTCACGCCTGGAACTGCGCCTGTGGGTGGTTCGGCACCGACGGCCGGGACCGGCGAGCCCGGCTCGGTCACGCCTGGGGCGGTTGCCGCCCCGAGCGCGGACACTTCGGAGCCCCGCCCGGACGCCGTGCGGGATGGCCTCGGCACGGCGCCGGTTGCTTCCGGTGGTCCGTCGAGCGCCCCAGGCGCCCTTGCCGCGAAGGCTTCTGAGGGTGCGTCGGCCGGCCCGCCGTCGCCGGGTGCGCCCGGGGGATCGGACGGCACGCCGCGTACGACGACTGCTTCCGGCGCCCCGAACGGCGTGGAGGGCTCCGCCCCCGGCGCGAGTGCTTCCACCGGGCGACCGGCGGCGCCGCATACGGCGGGCGGCGCGGCCGTTCCGTCGGACCCGGACGCCGGGCCCCGTACGCCGGCTGCCGGTGATTCCCACATGGACGCGCCGGGGGCTGCGGTCGGCCCCGGTACCCCGGCCAGTGTCGGGACCAAGGCCTCCTCCGCCGGTGCGACCGGTCCGTCGAGCGCCCCGGGTGCTGCGACGAGCGGCACGCCGACGTCAGGCGCCTCCCGTGCCACGGCTTCTGCCGACCGCCCGGTGGCGCCGGGCGCGGCGGGCGGCGCGACCGGTCCCGCCGCCGACCGCCTGTCGGTGGCGGGTGCTTCCGGCGCGGCGCCTCATCCGTCCGGCGCCTCGGGTGCTTCCGCGACAGGGAGCCGTACGGAGGGAGCGGGGGCCGTCCCCGGTGCCCCGGCTGGGAAGGCTTCCCCCGGCGGTACGGCCGGTCCGTCGGGCGCCTCGGGCACTCCGGCGAACGGAGCCCGCACGCCCGGCGCTCCGGCGACCGGCTTCCGCCCGCCCGGCACCCCCGCCCCCGGCACCCCCGCCCGCACCGAACCCGGCGCCCCCGGCGCACCCGCCTCCGAGGAGGCGTCCGCGGCCCGTCCCGGTCAGGCGCCGATCGATCCCCGGCGGATCGTCCGTGGCGACGTCGGGGTTCTCGCCGTGCCCGTCGTCGCCGAGACCCGCGTGGCCGTGCGGCCCGGGGGGCGGCGGAAGAACGTGATCGGGGCCGAGACCACCGGATCCATCCCCGTACACCTGCTCTTCCGCGAGGAGCCCGACGCCGACGACGACGGCGGGCCGGCCACCGTCGCCATGCCCGCCACCGTCGCTCCCGTCGCCCCCGCCCCCGCCCCCAAGGCCGTCATCCCCGCCCCCACCCGACCCGAGCCCTCCCGCCCCGCCCCCACCGCCGACCCCAAGCTCGTCGAGCGGGCCGGGGCCGTGCTCCCCGGGTGGATCGGGGTCGTCGCCGGGGCGCTCTCGCTCACCGGGTGCGCCGCGATCCTGTGGTGGGTCGGGGCAGTGCCGGACCAGCTCACACAGATGCTCCGGCTGCCCCCGCGTCCGTACAACGGCATCCACCTCGGCCAGTGGGCCCTGCTCGCCCTCGGGGTGCTGGCCGTCCTCTTCTCCCTCGGCGGTCTCGGCCGCGGCCGTGTCGGCTACGCCTGGGTCCTCACGCTCTTCGGCGACTACCGCGGCACCGTCCGCCGTACCGGCCTCGTCTGGGTCAGCCCCCTCCTCCTGCGCCGCCGCGTGGACATCCGCCTCCGTCACTGGCGCAGCGAGCCGCTCTCCGCGGTCGACGCCAAGGGCACCGCGCTCAACGTCGTCGTCCTCGTCGTCTGGCGCATCCGCGACACCGTCCGCGCCGCCCTCGGCGTCGACGGCCACGAGGAGTACCTGCGCGAGCAGGTCGAGGCGGCGATGGCCCGGGTCCTGTCCCAGCTCCCGGCCGACGCCTTCCACGAGGACGCCCCGACCCTGCGCGACGCGGAGGCCGTCGGCGAGGCCCTGACCCGGATGATCTCGGCGGAGTGCGCCCCGGTGGGGATCGACGTGTTCTCGGCGCAGCCGACCCGTATCGAGTACGCCCCCGAGATCGCGGCGGCGATGCAGCGCCGCCGGATCGCCGCGATCGACGCCAAGCACCGCGACAGTGTGCTGACCTCCGTCATCGATGCCGTGGACGACGTGGTCCACCGGCTGACCACGCGTGGTCTCGTCGAGCTGGACGACTACGAGCGCAAGGCGCTGGTCAAGGACCTGACAGTGGCGTTCTACACCGGCCGCACCGGGCCCGCGGAAGGCGCGTGACTGGTATGGACATGCTCAACTTCCGTCAATACCTTGGTACTTGGTCTAGACCGGAATAGGCACTACCGCACAAGCGCAACAGCTCACCAACCGCGCGCACAGCACCACCCGCACGACAAGAACCACCCGCACGCGTGCAGCACGGCTCATCGAACTCCCCCACGTTCATCAGGAGCGACAGCATGCGCAAAAAGATAGGCGTGGCGGCGGTGGCGCTCGGCGTCGCCGGCGCCTCCCTCTTCGCCACGAGCAGCGCCAGCAGCCACGGGTACACCGACTCCCCGATCAGTCGTCAGAAGCTCTGCGCCAACGGCACCGTGACCAACTGCGGCGACATCCAGTGGGAGCCGCAGTCGGTCGAGGGCCTCAAGGGCTTCCCGGGCGCCGGACCCGCCGACGGCACGATCTGTGCCGGCGGGAACTCCCGGTTCTCCCAGCTCGACGACCCCCGGGGCGGCGCCTGGCCCACCACGCGGCTCACCGCGGGCCAGAGCCACACCTTCCGCTGGCAGTTCACCGCCCGCCACAGCACCACCGACTTCAAGTACTACATCACCAAGAACGGCTGGAACGGCAGCCAGAAGCTCACCAGGGCCTCGCTCGATCCCCAGCCGTTTCTTACCGTCCCCTACAACAACGCGCAGCCCCCGGCCACGCTCTCGCACTCCGGGGCCATCCCGGCGGGCAAGTCCGGACGGCATCTCATCCTGGCGGTCTGGACGATCGCGGACACCGGGAACGCGTTCTACGCGTGCTCGGATGTTCAGTTCTGACGTAGCGTCAGTTACCGTCCGGTGCATGACCGAACCCACCGTGGCGGAGCTCGTGCGTCGGCAATGGGGCGACCACAGGGTCGGGCTGAGGACGGAGGACACGGTCCTCACCCATCACCAGGTCGCCGCCGGAGCCGCCGCACGGGCGGCGCTTCTCGTCGATCTGCTGCCCCGGGGTGCCGAGCCGCACCTCGGGGTACTGCTCGACAACACGCCGGAATTCCCGCTCTGGCTGAGCGCGGCGGCCCTCGCCGGGGCCGCCGTCGCGGGCATCAACCCCACCCGGCGCGGCGCCGAGCTGGCCCGTGACATCGTCCACACCGACTGCCGTGTCCTTGTCACCCAGCGCGCGTACCTTCCCCTGCTCGACGGGCTCCCCCTGCCGGGCATACGCGTCCTCGTGACCGACACCGACGCCTACAAGGACCTGCTCGGCCCCTTCGAGGGCGCGAAGCCGGGGGAGGCCAGGGCCCGTCCGGTACGCCCCGACAGCCGGATGCTCCTCTACTTCACCTCCGGCTCGACGGGCGCCCCCAAGGCGGCGATCTGCAGTCAGGGCCGGCTCGCCGCGGCGGGCCGCTCGCTCGTCGACCACTTCGGCGTACGGCCCGAGGACGTCCACTACATCTGCATGCCGATGTTCCACGGCAACGCCGTCATCGCGGACTGGGCACCGGCCCTCGCCGCCGGGGCGGGCGTGGCGCTGCGCGACCGGTTCTCGGCCTCCCGCTTCCTGTCGGACGTCCAGGAGTTCGGCGCGACCTACTTCACCTACGTCGGCAGGGCGGTCCAGTACCTGCTGGCCACTCCACCGCGCCCGGACGACCGCGCGCACCGGCTGCGGCTCGGCTTCGGCACGGAGGCGGGGGCCGTGGACGCGGCCCGCTTCGAGGCGCGGTTCGGCGCCCGGCTCGTGGAGGGCTACGGCTCCTCGGAGGGCGGCGCGGCGATCCAGCGGACCCCGGACACCCCGACCGGCGCCATCGGGCGGGCCGCGCCGGGGGACGACCTGGCCGTGGTGGACCCGGCGACCGGCAAGGAGTGCGCGCCCGCCGTCCTCTCGCCCGACGGCCGGCTCCTCAACGCCTCCGCGGCGATCGGCGAACTCGTCAACCGCGGCCGGAACCCCTTCGAGGGCTACTGGCGCAACCCCGAGGCCGAGGCCGCCCGGCTGCGCGGAGGCTGGTACTGGACCGGTGACCTCTTCTACCGGGACGCCGACGGCTTCCTCTGGTTCGCGGGGAGGGACGACGACCGGCTGCGCGTCGACAGCGAGAACCTCGCGGCGGCGGTGATCGAGCAGATCCTCTCCCGCTGGGAGCGCGCGGCGGGCGTCGCGGTGTACGCGATACCCGACCCGGTCGCCGGGGACCAGGTGATGACGGCGATCGCCCTGCGCGAGGACACCGCCTTCGACCCGGCCGCCTTCGAGGAGTTCCTCGCCGCCCAGCCGGACCTGGGCACCAAGATGCCCCCGCGGTTCGTACGGGTCGTCCCGAGGCTTCCGCTGACCGCCACGAACAAGATCCACCGCGTGGCCCTGCGCCGGGAGTCCTTCCTCTGCGAGGACCCGGTCTGGTGGCGCCCGGCGGCGGGGAGCCCGTACGAGCCCCTGACCCCGGACACCCTCGCCGGCCTCCGGGCCGCGTACGCCGCGCACGACCGCTCACCCCGAGGCCCTGGCGCGGGCCCCGGGTAGTCCCAGGCCCCGCACCGCCGGGGTAGGGCCAGGCCTACCTCCGTACACCCACCAGACCGATGGCCCCGCCCCGCGACCGCCGCCTACGGTGAACCCCATGTCGCCCCCAACCCCCTGGCAGGCCCTCACCCGGGCCCGGTATCCGCGGACCGTCTGGCCCTGGCGGTCCGCCGGGTATCTGGCGACCGGGGTGCTCACCGGCGTGCCCGCGCTGCTCGTCCTGCTGCTGCTCGTCGTCTTCTCGCTCGTGCTCGTCGGGCTCCCGCTGCTCCTCCTCACCGGCGTCGCCCTCGGCGGCATCGAACGCCGCCGGCTCCGGCTCGTCGACCTCGACCCCGCCGCCGACCCGCACCGCGTCCCGGACGCGCCCGGCCTGGCCGCCTGGCTCAGGGTCCGCGTCCGGGAGCAGGCCACCTGGCGGGAGCTCGCGTACGCCGTCCTGCACGCCACCGTCCTCTGGCCGCTCGACCTGATCGTCCTCGCCGTCGCCCTCGGACTGCCCGCCGCCCTGATCAGCACCCCTCTCCAGCTCGCCGTCGACGGCGAGGAGGCCAAGGTCGTCAAGGCGTACCTGGTCACCTCCTATCCGCAGGCGTTCGCCGCCGCCCTCCTCGGGGCCGTCCTTCTCGTCGCCCTGCTCTACCCGCTGGCCGCGCTCGCCGGCGCCCGGGCCGCGCTCAGCCGCGCCCTGCTCGCACCCCGCGAGGCCGAACTGCGCGAGCGGATCGGCGAGGTCACCGCCTCCAGGGCCCGGCTCGTCGACGCCTTCGAGGCCGAGCGGCGACGGATCGAGCGCGATCTCCACGACGGCGCCCAACAGCGCCTGGTCGCCCTCACCATGACCCTCGGGCTCGCCCGGCTCGACGCCCCGCCCGGCCCGCTCGCCGACCGGCTCACCGAGGCCCACGCGGAGGCCGGCCGGGTCCTGACCGAGCTGCGCGAACTCATCCACGGCATCCACCCGCAGGTGCTCGCGGACTACGGCCTCGGCGCGGCCCTCGCCGACGCCGCCGACCGCTCCGCCGTCCCCGTCGACACCGACATCGACCTGCCCCGGCTGCCCACCGCCGTCGAGAGCGCCGGGTACTTCGCCGTCTGCGAGGCCCTGGCCAACATCGGCAAGCACAGCGGCGCCACCCAGGCCCGTGTCACCGCCCGCCACCGGGATCGGCGGCTCCGTCTCGTCGTCGAGGACGACGGGCGCGGCGGGGCCGACCCGGTCCGCGGCTCCGGGCTCACCGGACTCGCCGACCGGCTCGCCGTCCTCGATGGCACACTGACGATCATGAGCCCGCCGGGCGGGCCGACCGTTCTAGGAGTGGAGATCCCGTGCCGACCGCTGTCCGAGCTCT
Source organism: Streptomyces sp. NPDC022552 (assembly GCF_055561875.1). Lineage (NCBI taxonomy): Bacteria > Bacillati > Actinomycetota > Actinomycetes > Kitasatosporales > Streptomycetaceae > Streptomyces > Streptomyces sp. NPDC022552. Next base: position 126,680 of record NZ_JBVHGJ010000011.1, on the reverse strand, counting down.
CCGCGTCGTCCTCGCCGAGGACAGCGTCCTCCTCCGCGAGGGCCTGATCGGTCTCCTCGCCCGGTTCGGGCACGAGGTGGTGGCGGCCGTCGGCGACGCGGACGCACTGCGCGCGGCGGTCGCCGAGCACGATCCGGACATCGTCGTCACCGACGTGCGGATGCCGCCCGGCTTCCAGGACGAGGGACTGCGCGCCGCCGTGGCGCTGCGGGCGGAGCGCCCGCGGCTGCCCGTCCTCGTCCTCAGCCAGTACGTGCAGCGGACCTACGCCGCCGATCTCCTGGACGCGGGCGACGGCACCGGCGTCGGCTATCTCCTCAAGGACCGGGTCGGCCAGGTCGAGGAGTTCCTGGACGCCCTCATCCGGGTCGCCGACGGCGGCACGGTCGTGGACCCCGAGGTCGTCCGGCAGCTGCTGCGCCGCCGCCGCGATCCGCTGGAGGCGCTGACCCCGCGGGAGCGGGAGGTCCTGGGGCTCGTCGCCGAGGGGCATTCGAACGGGGAGATCGCGCGCCGGCTGGTCGTCACCGAGGCGGCCGTCGGCAAGCACATCGGGAACATCCTGGGGAAGCTGGACCTGCCGCCCGCGGAGGAGACCCACCGTCGGGTTCTGGCCGTGCTCACCTACCTCCGGGCGTGACACGAAGGCGGCAGACGACGGCGGCGCACGAAGAAGCCCCCCGCTTCCGCGAGGGGCTTCTTCCGTCTGTGCGCCGCCAGGGACTCGAACCCCGGACCCGCTGATTAAGAGTCAGCTGCTCTAACCAACTGAGCTAGCGGCGCCTGCTGACAGAGAAAATACTACATGGTCCCCGGGGGTGGTCCGACCGCCACCCCTGAGGACTGGATCACAGCCCCGATCGGCCCTGATCGGCTCCGATCTCCGTCAGATCGCCAGCGACAGCACCACCGGAGCCGCCCTGCGGTTCAGCGTGTCGGCCGCCGAGCGCAGCCGGTGCGCGTGCTCGATCGGCAGCGAGAGTGCCAGGCAGCCCACGGCCGCGCCGGCCGTCAGCGGCACCGCCGCGCAGACCGTGCCCACCGCGTACTCCTGGAGGTCGAGGACCGGGACGGTCGGCGGCTGGCTGTCCAGCTTGGAGAAGAGCACCTTCTCGTTGGTGATCGTCCGGGAGGTCAGCCGGGCGATCTTGTGGCGCGAGAGATGGTCCCGGCGGCCGTTCTGGTCCAGCTGGGTCAGCAGGCACTTGCCGACCGCGCTCGCGTGGGCCGCGGAGCGGAAGTCCACCCACTCGTTGACCGCGGGCGTGCGGGGGCCCGCGGCGAACTGGGTGATCTTCACCTCGCCGTCGATGTACCGGCTGATGTAGACCGCCGCCCCGACGGAGTCGCGCAGCTCGGTCAGCGTCTCCTGGAGCTTGCCCTCCAGGGCCTCGCGCCGGGTCAGCCCGGAGCCCAGCAGGACCAGGGAATCGCCGATCACATAGGCGCCGTCGGCGACCTGCTCGACGTACCCCTCGCGGCGGAGCATCAGCAGCAGGGACGACAGATGGGCGACGGGCAGACCGGTCTCACGAGCGATCTGGACGTCCGTCACCCCGCCACCGTGCCGTGAGACCGTCTCAAGGACGCGCAGGGCGTATTGCACCGAGTGGAACGGCGCAGTGGGCTCGGGCTTCAGCGCCACGGTTTCCCCCTACCAGGTTGTGACCGCAAGCTTCCGTACCACGATAGCCGTCAAGCTCCCTTTTCGGGGCGGCTGTTGGCGAGATTGATGCGGCGCCCCAGCCTCATACGCTGGGGCGCACCACCCTGGCATATGCCAAGGTCACAGCACCTTAAGAGAGTCTGAGGTCAGAGCACCGCGCCGAGAAACTCGCGAGTACGCGCGTGCTCGGGATCCGAGAAGATTTTTTCCGGAGAACCGGACTCGATCACCTGTCCCGCGTCGAACATCAGGACCTCGTCCGAGATGTCACGGGCGAAGTTCATCTCGTGCGTCACACAGATCATGGTGATGTCCGTCGTCGCCGCGATCTCCCGGAGCAGGTCCAGGACGCCCGCGACGAGCTCCGGGTCGAGCGCGGAGGTCACCTCGTCGAGCAGGAGCACCTTCGGCTCCATGGCGAGCGCCCGCGCGATCGCGACCCGCTGCTGCTGCCCACCGGACAACTGTGCGGGCCTGGCCTCGCACTTGTCGGCGAGGCCGACCATGTCGAGCAGCTCGCGCCCGCGCGCCTCGGCCTCCTCCCGGCTCTTCCCCAGCGTCCGGACCGGCGCCTCGGTGATGTTGCGCAGGACAGACATGTGGGGGAAGAGGTTGAAGTGCTGGAAGACCATCCCGATCTTCCGCCGCACCTCGCGCCGGTGCTTCTCGTCCGCCGGGTACAGCTTTCCGCCGTTGACCCGGATGGTCCCCGCGTCGGGCTTCTCCAAGGTCATCAGGAGCCGCAGGATCGTCGTCTTGCCGGAACCGGAGGGTCCGATCAGGGTGACGTGCTTGCCCGGACGGACCGAGAAGCTGAGATCGTCGAGGACGGTCTGGTCCCCGAAGCGCTTGGTGACGTTCTCGAATCGGATGAGCTGGTCAGTGGGCAAGGCGGCGCTCCAGAGTGCGGAGGAGAAGAGAAGCGGGATACGCGATCAGGACAAAGGCCACGCCGACCACCGTGAGCGGCTCGGTGTACTGGAAGGTGGCCGCGGACTCGAGCCGCGACTGCTGGAGCAGTTCCAGCACACCGATTCCGGCCAGGATCGGGGTGTCCTTCAGCATCGCGATGACGTAGTTGCCGAGCGCGGGGGTGATCCGGCGCAGGGCCTGCGGCAGGATCACCGTCAGCCAGGTCCGGTGGCGCGGCAGGCTGAGCGCCTTCGCCGCCTCCCACTGCCCGACCGGCACGGCGTCGATGCCGGCCCGGTAGACCTGCGCGGTGTACGTCGAGTAGTGCAGCCCGATCGCGAGCGTGCCGGTGGCCAGGGCGGAGAGCTTCAAGCCCCACTCCGGCAGCACGAAGAAGAGGAAGAAGAGCTGCACGAGCAGGGGAGTCGTGCGGATGAACTCGGTGACGGCGTGCACCGGCCAGCGCACGAGCCGGCTGGGGGCCCGGAAGCCCAGCGCCCAGACCAGGCCGAGCGTGAACGAGATCAGCGAGCCGAGCGCCAGCACCTGGAGGGTGAGGAGCACGCCGTCCCAGAAGCGCGGAAGGAAGTCCGCCACCGCGGACCAGTCCCAGTTCACTTGGCCACCACCCCCAGGTTCGCCTTGGCGCGCCGTTCCAGCGCCTTCATCGAGCGGGTGATCACCAGCGCGATCACGAAGTACACGACCAGGGTCACGGTGTAGATCCCGCCACTCTCCTGGGTCGCGAGCCGCACCAGATAGGCGGCGAACGACACGTCACCGACGCCGAGCAGCGACACCAGGGCGGTGCCCTTGAGCAGCTCGACGAGGAGATTGCAGAAGGACGGGATCATCTCGGGCACGGCCTGGGGGAGGAGGACGAGCCGCAGCCGCTGCCAGGGCGTGAGGCTGAGCGCGACCCCCGCCTCGCGCTGCGCCTTCGGTACGGCGTTCAGGGCGCCCCGCACGATCTCGGCGCCGTACGCCCCGTAGGACAGGCCGAGCGCGAGAATCGCCGCCCACATCGGCACGAGCTGCCAGCCGGCCAGCGGCGGCAGCACGAAGAACAGCCAGAACATGAGGATCAGCGCGGACGTGCCACGGAAGACCTCGGTGTACAGACCGGCCAGGAAGCGGACCACGGGGGAGCGGTGGGTGCGGGCGGTCCCGACGGCGAACGCGACCAGCGCGGCGAGCGCGGCGGAGGCGACCAGGAGCTGGAGGGTGATCCAGATGCCGGGCAGGACCCAGTTCTGCCAGAGTCCCGCGGTCATCGGCACAGCTCCTCGGCGGTCAAGGTGGTCATCTCGGCCTCGGTGAAGCCGAAGCGCCGCAGGATCCGGAAGAGTTCGCCGCTCTTCTTCATACGGTGCAGCTCGGTGTTGAAGGCGTCCCGCAGGGCGGTGTCGGTGGGGCGGAAGGCGAAGCCGCCGCCGTCGACCTTCCGCTTCCCGTCGACGACGGCGGCGAAGGGCTCGATGGCCTCGGCCTTGGCGGACTTGCGGACCACCAGGCGGGCGGTCAGGGCGGTGCCGGCGAAGACGTCGACACGGCCGGACTCGACCGCGTTCAGGCCGGCGACCTGGTCCTGGAGGATCACGATGTCCTTCTCCGGGTACCCGGCGGCCACCGCGTGCGCGATCTGGGCCCATCCGCCGCCGGTCGCGAAGCGCGCCTTGGAGCGCACCACGTCGTCGTACGAGCGGAGGTTCTTCGGGTTGCCCCTGGGGACGACGAAGGAGTCGAGCATCTGGTACTCGGGATCGGCGAAGAGGACCTGCGCGCAGCGGTCCTTGTTGATGTACATCCCGGCCGAGACGGCGTCGAACTGCTGGGAGCCGAGCCCGGGTATCAGAGAGGCGAAGTCGGTGGCCACGGGCTGGACGTCACGCACGCCGAGCCGCCCGAAGATCACCCGGGCGAGCTCGGGGGCCTCGCCGGTGAAGGCGCCCTGCTCGTCGACGTATCCGTACGGCACCTCGCCCGCGATGCCGAGGCGGACGGTGCCCTGGGATCTGAGCCGGCCGAGCGTGTCGCCCGAGGCGACACGGGCGCAGCCGGACGCGCCGACCGCCGCCGCACCGGCGGCGGCGGCGGTCCCCCACAGCACCGACCGCCGCCGTATCTGGTTCGTAGTTCGAGGCATGGGCGCGCGGCTACCCGAAGCCGAACGGCTCATTCCTCCTGATCCGGCAGAAGGCCCGCGGAATAACCGGAGACCGCCTCCTGTTCTCACTTCCCGTACGTACGTCTATGGGCAGAAGGGTCGTCAACGGTGAGCGACGCGATTCGGGGCACGGCACACGGGGACTCGCCCGTACCGCTGTCCGTACTGGACCTGGTGACCGTCGGCAGCGGGCGGACCGCGAGCCAGGCGCTGGCCACCAGCGTCGAGATCAGCAAGCTCGCCGAGCGGCGCGGCTACCACCGCCACTGGGTGGCCGAGCACCACTCCATGCCCGGCGTCGCCTCGTCCTCGCCCGCCGTGATCCTGGCCCATCTCGCCGCCCACACCCGCCGCATCCGGCTCGGCTCGGGCGGTGTGATGCTGCCCAACCACGCCCCGCTGGTGATCGCCGAGCAGTTCGGCACGCTGGAGGCCTTCGCCCCCGGCCGCGTCGACCTCGGCCTCGGCCGCGCCCCCGGCACGGACGGTGCCACGGCCGCGGCCCTGCGCCGGACGCAGACCCTGAACGAGGGCGCGGACGACTTCCCGCAGCAGCTCGCCGAGCTGACCCGGTTCCTGGACGACGACTTCCCGGACGGGCACCCGTACGCCCGGATCCATGCCGTGCCCGGCCCGGTCCAGGGGCCTTCCGGGCGCCCGCCGATCTGGCTGCTCGGCTCCTCCGGCTTCAGTGCCCGCCTCGCCGGGATGCTCGGCCTGCCCTTCGCCTTCGCCCACCACTTCTCCGCCCAGAACACGATCCCCGCGCTCGACCTCTACCGGGACTCCTTCCGGCCCTCGGAGGTCCTCGACGCGCCCTACGCGCTCATCGGTGTGGCCGCGCTCGCCGCCGACGACCCGAAGGAGGCCCGCCGTCAGGTCATGACCGGCGCGCTGTCGATGCTGCGGCTGCGCATGGGCCGGCCCGGCCTGATCCCGACGCCCGAGGAGGCGGAGGCGTACCCCTTCAGTCCGACGGAGCGGGACTTCGTCGAGAGCTGGCTCGCGAACATCGTCCACGGGACGGCGGACGAGGTCCGGACAGGTCTGGACGATCTGCGCAAGCGCACCGGCGCCGACGAGCTGATGATCACGGCCAACGCGCACGGCGGCGATGTCCGGCTGCGCAGCTACGAGTTGATCGCGGACGCCTACCGCCTGCCCGAACTCGGCTGAGAAAGTCGGGGGTTGGTTCAGTCCGGAACACCAGGCTCCGGCACCCCTAAGTGAACCTTAAACCGCTCGTCACCCGTGGTGGCGGGCGGTTCGGTTTTGTGCTGCACCGCTCTGACAAGGGGTTTCATCGGCTAATTGGTCTAGTCCTCGATCTGGTTCAGACCATTGACGTGCTGTTCACACACGGGCTATCACTTCACCAACTCCCGTCTCGCGTCACCCCCTCGGAGGCCGAACGTGCACCCCCGTAAGCCATTGATCGCCGCGCTCGTGAGCACGGCCCTCGCCGCAGGCGCGCTCGCCGCGACCGTCGGCCTCGGCTCCGCCCAGGCGGCCGACACCGTGACCACCGCCGCAGCCGCCGACGGCAACGTGCGCATCGCGTACTACGACCAGTGGAGCGTGTACGGGAACGCCTTCTATCCCAAGCACCTCGACACCCGGGGCATCGCGAGCAAACTGGACGTCATCAACTACTCGTTCGGCAACATCCACCCCACCAACCTCACCTGTTTCATGGCCAACAAGGCCGCAGGTGACGACAACAACCCCAACGCGGGCGACGGTGCGGGCGACTCGTACGCCGACTACCAGAAGTCCTTCAGCGCGGCCGACAGCGTGGACGGCGTGGCCGACACGTGGAACCAGCCGATCGTGGGCGTCTTCAACCAGTTCAAGGAGCTGAAGGCGAAGTACCCCCACCTGAAGATCAACATCTCGCTCGGTGGCTGGACCTACTCCAAGTTCTTCCACGACGCCGCGAAGACGGACGCCAGCCGCAAGAAGCTCGTCTCGTCCTGTATCGACCAGTACCTCAAGGGCAACCTCCCGGTCGAGGGCGGCTTCGGCGGCGCCGGTACCGCCGCGGGCATCTTCGACGGCATCGACATCGACTGGGAGTACCCCGGCTCCGAGGGCGGCCACCTCGGCAACCACTACGGCCCCGAGGACAAGCAGAACTTCACTCTCCTCCTCGCCGAGTTCCGCAAGCAGCTCGACGAGTACGGCGCGGCCAACGGCGGCAAGAAGTACATGCTGACCGCGGCCCTCCCGGCCGGCCAGGACAAGATCAAGCACATCGAGACGGACAAGATCGGCGCGTACCTCGACTACGCGAACATCATGACGTACGACATGCACGGCGCCTGGGACGGCGACGGGCCGACGTACCACCAGTCCCCGCTCCACTCCGGCTCCAACGACCCGACCGACCCCATCGCGCCGGGCACCGAGAAGTACTCGATCGACAACGCGATCGACTCCTGGATCGACGGCAAGCCGGCCTACGGCATCGCCGGCGGCTTCCCCGCCAACAAGCTGACGCTCGGCTACGAGTTCTACTACCGCGGCTGGAAGGGCGTCCCGGCCGGCAGCGCCAACGGCCTCGCCCAGTCCGCGACCGGCGGCTCGGCCGCCCGTCCGCTCAGCCAGCAGGCCGGTATCGCCCACTACAAGGAGCTCGGCGGCATCGTCGACAACGCGGCGACCACCTTCTGGGACGACCAGGCCAAGTCCTCGTACTTCTACAAGGACGGCGAGTTCTTCACCGGCCTGAACCAGAGGTCCATCCAGGCCCGGGTGGACTACGGCAAGCAGCGCGGCCTGGCCGGGGCGATGATGTACTCGCTCCTCGGTCTGGACAACAACATCACGCTGCTGAACCAGATCAGCGACGCCCTCGGCGGCACCACCGTCCCGCCGACCACGCCGCCCACCACCCCGCCCACGACGCCTCCGACCACCCCGCCCACGACTCCGCCGACCACCCCGCCCACGGGCTGCGGCTCGGTCCCGGCGTACGTGGCCGGCACGGTCTACAACGGCGGCACGGTCGTCTCCCACAACGGCCGCAAGTGGCTCGCCCAGTGGTGGACCCAGAACGAGACGCCGGGCACGACCGGCGAGTGGGGCGTCTGGAAGGACCAGGGCGCCTGCTAGCCACCCCCGACCGCTCAGTGGGGTGCCCGTCCGTACCCCGCTGAGCACCACATGACCACTGCCCCCGCCCGGAACGTCCCTCCGGCCGGGGGCAGTTCCATGCCGGTCGACGGGTGAGGCTCAGACCGCGAGCGGCGAGGTCCCGATCAACTCCGCGATACGGTCCGCGGCCACCGCGCGGGAGTACAGCCAGCCCTGCCCGGTGTCGCAGCCGATGCGCCGCAGCCGGGTCGCCTGACCCGAGGTCTCCACGCACTCGGCGGTGACCGTCAGACCCAGCCGGTGGGCCAACTGCACCAGGGCCTCCACGATCAGCTCGTCCGCCGGGTTGGCGTGCGCCTCGTCCTGGAAGCCGCGGACGAACGATCCGTCGAGCTTCAGGACCGACACCGGGAGCCGGCTCAGATACGCCAGGTTCGAGTACCCCGTGCCGAAGTCGTCGATGGCGATCCGTACACCCATGTCGCTCAGAGCCTGGAGCGCCTGGAGCGGGCGGCCCGCCGAGCCCATCACCGCGGACTCGGTCAGTTCCAACTGGAGCAGATGCGGCGCGAGACCGGTCTCCGCCAGGATCCCCGCGACGTCCGCCACCAGGTCGGAGTCCCAGACCTGCCGTACGGCCACATTGACGCTCACGAACAGCGGCCGCTCGCGCGGATGGTCCTTCTGCCACTGCCGGGCCTGCGTGCACGCCGTGCGCAGCACCCACCGCCCCAGCTCGACGATCGAGCCGTCCTCCTCTGCGATCCCGACGAACCGATTCGGCGGAAGCGTGCCGAACTGCGGATGGTTCCAGCGCACCAGCGCCTCCACCCCGTGCACCGCGCCGTCCGCGAGCCCGACGAGCGGCTGGTACTCCAGCGCGAACTCCCCGCGCTCCACGGCCGGGCGGAGGGTGGAGGAGAGCGCCTGCCGGGTCATCCGGTGGGCGTTGCGCTCGGGGTCGAAGAGCGTCCAGCGCGCCTTGCCGTCGGCCTTCGCCCAGTACAGCGTGGTGTCGGCGGCCTGCATCAGACCCGTCGCTGTCGTCCCGCGGGCACCGCGCTCCACCACTCCGATCGAGGCGGAGACGGAGAGCCGCTGCCCGGCGAGGTCGAAGGGCCGCTGGAGCGCGCAGAGGACGGACTGCGCCAGATCCGCGAGCTGTTCCGTGCCGGTGGAGTCCTCGACGAGGATGGCGAACTCGTCGCCGCCGAGCCGCGCGACCAGGTGTCCGCCGCTCCTGGTGTACCCGTCGTTGTCCGCACACTCCGTCAGCCGGGCGGCCACGGCGGCGAGAAGCCGGTCGCCGACCCGGTGTCCGAGCGTGTCGTTGACCGCCTTGAAGCCGTCGAGATCGAGGTAGCAGAGACCGATCCGCCCTGTTCCGCCATCCCTGTACGACTGGTGTGATTCGTAGGACTCGTAGGACTCGTACGACGGGTGGGACGGGTGCACGTGGAACTCCGCCGACTCCTCGTCCAGGCAGGCCGCCGCCTCCAGGGCCGCCGAGAGCCGCTCGAAGAACAGCGTGCGGTTGGGCAGCCGGGTGACCGGGTCGTGCATCTGGAGGTGGCGCAGACGGGCCTGCAGCTCGCGCCGGTCGCTGATGTCCGCGACGGAGAGCAGGACTCGGGGGCTGTCGGGCACGGGAGCGACGGTGACCTCGGCCCACAGCGAGCGCCCGTCGGGGTGCTTGAGCCGGCGCGTGCAGCGGAAGCGGGAGCGGCGGCCGCGCAGGACCTCGCGGTACGCGTGCCAGGTGCGGCCGTCGGAGGCGAGGTCGACGAGGTCGGCGGCGGCCTGCTCGCGCAGGGCGCCGGCCTCGGTGCCGAAGAGGGAGCCGAGGGCGTCGTTCGCGGAGACGACGAGCCCGTCCTGGTCGACGACGGCCATGGCGAGCTGGGCGACGCGGAAGGCGGCGCGGTGGTCACGGAGCTCGGCGACCGCCGCGACGTCCGCGGGCGCGGTGGGCGTTGCGGGCGCGGCGGCCTCCGCGGGTGCTGCGGGCTCTGCGGGTGCTGCGGGCTTTGCGGTCTCCGCGGGTGCTCCGGGTGTTGCGGCTTCTGCGACTTCTGCGTCGACCGGAAGCTCGTCGTGACGCTCCGTGATCGGAGGCGCGGGCTCCCGTGTGGGCGAGAGCTGGGTGTGCACCGGTCCTTCGGGGGTTCCGCTCACCGCTCGCTCCCGTAGTGCAGTCGGGCCGTAAGAGACGTGGTCGGGATGGGTCGGCCAAGGAAAGTGTGCCGATCATAGAGGCTGGCCCCAGGGCCATTCCAGCTTCATGGGCGCCCTCCGGTCCAGCGGAGGCCGTGAGCCTGCCCCCGGCATCATCAGGCCGATCGTTTCTGCGCGGGTCTGACGCGGGACGGAGGGGGCCTGACCGATTGTGACGTTCCGTGAACCGTTGCGCGCTCGTGTCGTGTCGTCGCCATGTCGCGCGCTCACCCGACTGGGGCAGCGGAAACGTGCGAAATACCGCAAACCATCACAAGGTGGGTGGGGTGTCCCGCATTCGGCAGCCGGAGGTCCATGTGAGGGGTCAGCAGCCACCCGGGGGAGTGGAGCGCGCGCGGCTTCGCGCCTCCGCCGCGGCCTTCACCTCGCTCGTGGCACTCGCCGCGACCGGGCTCGTCGCGGGCCCCGCGGTGGGCGCCCCGTCGGCGGGGCCGTGCGCCCTGCCCCGTACCGCCGCACACCACTCCCTCGGCCTGGACACCTGGAACGGCGCGTACCCGCAGCCCGTCCGCTCGCTCGACGCGGTCATGATCTTCCTGTCGTTCCCGGACTCCACCCCGCTGACCGCACCCGCTGACCTGGCCGCCGACCACTTCCCCGGCACCAGCGACTTCTTCCGGCGCGCCTCGTACGGCCGCTTCGCGCTGCGCGCCGACACGCAGCCGGAGTGGACCGCGATGCCGAAGGACTCGACGTCGTACGCCATACGGCGTGACTGGGACGCGGCGAAGCGGACGGCGTATCTGCGCGACGCGCTCCAGGCGGCCGACGGGAAGGTCGACTTCTCGCGGTACGACATCGTCTATCTGGTCGCAGACCCCGACGCGCCGGGCGTGGACTCCGACGCCACCAAGGTCGTCAACCTGGAGCATCCGGTCACGGTCGACGGCAACGAGATCAAGCGGGTCGTCACGGTCTTCGAGCGGCACCCGCCGGACCGGAACGTGCTGGCCCACGAGACCGGGCACGTCTTCGACCTGCCGGACCTCTACCACCGGCCGATGGACGGCAAGGGCGACTGGGACACCCATGTGGGGGACTGGGACGTCATGGGCAGCCAGTTCGGCCTCGCCCCCGAGCCCTTCGGCTGGCACAAGTGGAAGCTGGGCTGGCTTGAGCGGCGCCAGGTGATATGCGTACAGGGGCCGGGCTCCCGCCTGTTCAGCCTGGAGCCGCTGGCGGCGGCGCCGGTGGCCGGCGGCACGCTCGGCAACCGGCTCGCGGTCGTACGGACGGGTCCCGGCACGGCGCTCGCGATCGAGGCGCGCGGCTCGACCGGCAACGACCAGGACACCTGCAAGGAGGGTGTGCTGATCTACCGCGTACGGAACGAGGCGGCGTCCGGCGAGGGGCCGATCGAGGTCGTGGACACCCATCCGCGGACCGAGGCCTGCTGGGACCGCTCGGTGTACCCGCCGCTGGCGGACGCGCCGCTGCGCGTGGGCGAGACGTTCACGGTGCCGGGGGACGGCACGCGGGTGGAGGTCGCGGACCGGACGCCGACGGGGGCGTGGACGGTGAAGGTGACGGTGCCTCCGCCGTCGCTCTAGCCGTCGCTCGCACGCTCGCTGCCGTCGCAACGAAAAAGCCCCTCGCTCTCGCGAGGGGCTTTCTCCGTCTGTGCGCCGCCAGGGACTCGAACCCCGGACCCGCTGATTAAGAGTCAGCTGCTCTAACCAACTGAGCTAGCGGCGCCTGCTGACGTCGTAGACCTTAGCATCCTGATCGGCGGGAGGAAAAATCGATATCCGCACGTCGGCGGCGGAGGTGGTGCGGGCCGCCCGGACGCAGGCCCAGAGCATGACCTCGGGGCCCGGCAGCCAGGGGTGACGGGTGTCGGGGGCGACGACCCAGCGGGGGCCGGCCGGGTTCTGCGGTGTCAGCGGGGGGATGGTCACGGCGTCGCCGGTGCCGTGGCAGAGCGGCGGCGGGACGGTGTCACCCCACTCCTCCCAGTGCAGCAGGGCCGGTAAACGCTGGGCGGTGCCGGGCGCGGCGAAGAGCAGCATCCGGCCGCGGTGGACGGCGACGGGCCCGGAACCCGGACCCTCCGCCCAGAGCCGGTCGAGCATCCGGCGCCCGAAGATCGGTTCCACGTTCACGACGTCGAAGACCGTCCCGCAGGGGAGGACGGCGGGGGCGGCGGGGCGGGACTCCCAGAGCGCGAGCGTGGAGCGCGGGTACGCGGTGGCGGAGGCGAGCCAGTCGGCGCCGTCGGCGGTGACGTGCGCGGAGTGATGGCGGCGGTCGTCGGTGTCCCGGAGGAACCGGAAGACGTCGTCGGTCCGCCGCTCGTCGGTGTCGCTCTGGGCGGGGCTCAGGGGTGTCTCGTCTCGCAGCCATGCACTCATGACGTCAGATCTACCGGCAGTGACGATCCCGTTTCCGCGTGTTGCCGGAAACCCGGACAAGGGTGGTGCGAGGGGAGTATCTTTCGCCCCGGCATATGCCAGGCGCGGGTGGCGGGGGCGCATGGCGCGAAGGGGGGCGCGGGGCATGGGCCCGGGCCCCGGCGCGCCGCGAACGCCGCCGCGCCCCGCGAGCTCCAAGGCGCCCCTGGGGCTCCAATGCGCCCCGGGTGTGCCGGGGTGAGTCGTTCGCGGGTCGTCGTCCGCATGGCCGGGCGACTCCGGACCTGGTTGACCCCCGGGGCAGGGCGTCCGGCGTGCGCTGTCGTTCATGGGGCTGGGGTTCGTCCGGCGGGGTGAGCCGTCCCCGGCCTTGCCGTCCGCGGAACGGGCATTCCCCCGGCGGGCCGATGTCGCGCCTCGTCGTCCGCCGGGTCCGTGTTCCGCCGTTGGAGCTAGTCGTCCGTCTGGGTGCTGGTCGTGCGGAGGAGATCGCGGCCGAAGTCGATCATGCGGCGTGCGTAGTCCTCCGTCCACTCCGCCCGCTCGGCGACGTCCGCAGCCGTCAGGCGGTCGAAGCGCCGCGGGTCGGCGAGCTGGGCCGCCGCCATCGCCTGGTACTCGATGGCCCGGTCCGTCGCCGCGCGGAACGCGAGCGTCAGCTCGGTCGCGCGCGCCAGCAGCTCACGCGGGTCCTCGATCGACTCCAGGTCGAAGAAGTGCTCCGGGTCGGCGGTCGCCTCGGCGGGCTCGAAGATCAGCGGTGCCGGCCGGAGCCGCCGTTGCTCGTTGCGCTCCGCGGATTCCGCCATCGTCCTTCTCCTCCTCGCACACACGCGGCCCGGACACCCGGGCCGTCTTCCATTGTCCCGCGTCGCGCAAGAGGGCGGGGGCCGGTCAGTCGCCGAGGCCGCGCAGATAGACCGTGAGGCCGCCGAAGAACTCCCGTTCGGCCTCGATGCCCGCGGCATGACGGGCTGCCTCCGTCATGTACGGGAAGCGGTCCTGCGGCAGTTCGGCGATGGCGGTCGTCCCCGCGCCGGCGAGGGACCCGAGGTGTTCGAGCTGGATCGCCCCGACGACGTACGAGATCAGGCCGCGCAGGGCGACGACGCGCCGCTCGCCGTCGATGCCGCCCTCCGCCATCAGCCCGAGCACCGACTCCGACCAGCGCAGCAGTCCCGGCAGCCGGTGCCGGTGGGTGAGGGTGAGCGGGACGGCGGCGGGGTGTGCGCCGACGCTGTCGCGCAGTCGCCGGACCAGGACCTCGATCCGGGCGCGCCAGGGCGTGTCGGCCGCGGGCGGGGTCGGATCGACGGAGCTCAGGACGCGTTCGGCGACGAGCCCTTCGAGTTCGTCGCGGTCGGCCACGTACCGGTAGAGCCCCATCGTGCTCATGCCGAGTTCCTTGGCCACGGTGCGCATCGACAGACCGGCGAGCCCGTCGCGATCGATGACGGCGAGCGCGGCGGCGGCGAGCTGGTCCGGGGTGAGGGAGCGGGGGCGCGGCATGGATTGACAGCGTACGCCATACGCCTACGCTGGTAGGTGTACGCCGTACGCCTACGTGGAGGTCGTCCATGCTCAAGCCCGGCACGCCCGTTCCCGCCCGTACGCTCGACCCGGTCCTCGGTCCCCCGGTCGCCGTGCCGGACCCCGGACACCTCGTCCATCTGCAGTTCCGCCGCTTCGCCGGCTGCCCGATCTGCCACCTCCACCTGCGGTCCTTCGTCCGCAGGCACGCGGAGATCGAGGCGGCGGGGATCCGGGAGGTCGTGGTCTTCCACTCGCCCCCGGAAGAGCTCCACCCGCACCTGGACGGACTGCCGTTCGCGGTCGTGGCCGACCCCGACAGGCGGCTCTACGCGGAGTTCGGCGTCGAGTCCTCGCCGCGGTCGCTGCTCTCCCCGCGCGCGTGGTGGCCCATCGCCCGGGCCGTGCTCCTCGGCACGTGGGAGCTGGTGCGCGGCCGGGAACGCCCTCCGGTACGCAACCCGCGCGGCGGCCGGCTCGGACTGCCCGCGGACTTCCTCATCACCCCGGACGGCCGCATCGCCGCCGCGAAGTACGGCGAACACGCCGACGACCAATGGCCGGTGGACGAACTCCTCACCCACGCGGCCGCGACCACCGATCTGACCCCCTCGACCGGCTGACCCGTCAGGGCTGCCGGGGCATGCGGCGGCCCGGGGCGGCCGGCCCTACGGCTGCCAGGGCACGCGGTGTTCGGCGAGGTGCGAGAGGACCGCGTGGTTCGCCTCCCAGCCGTCGGGAAACTTGACCGTCACACCCAGCTGGACCGGTTCCGTGGAGGGGTGGTCGTCCAGGAGGTCGGCGACGCCCGCGCGGCAGACCACGATGCAGGCATGGCGGTGGCGGGAGGCCAGGACGCACAGGCGGCCCGTCTCCAGGTGGAAGGCCGTGGCGTCCGGGCGGCCCGACAAGGGGTGGAGTACGACCGTCACGTCGTACTCCCGGCCCTGTAGGCGGTTCGCCGTGTCCACGGTCACGCCCGAGACGCCCAGCTCCGTCAGCGCCGCGCGGACCGCCGCCGCCTGGTCGCGGTGGGCCGTGCCGACCGCGATCCGGTCCGGCGTCAGCGCGACCGGATCGGGCGACCGCTCGGAGACGGCCGCCCCGCCCCGGTCGAGGAGTCGGCGCACCACCAGTGCCACGGCACGGACCGCCTCGGGATCCGTGCGCGGGGTGTGCCGGGCGGGCAGTTCCAGCAGGCCCCACCCCGACTCCGCGGCCTCGTCCAGGACCCGGTCCGGGCCCGAGCCGTCCGACGGCACCCCGAAGGTCAGCCGGCGGTCGCCGTGGTCCGTGCCGCTGCGGAACCGGGTGTACGGGTAGAACGCGTCGGACACCAGCGGCGCCGCCGACGCCGGCAGCCGCCAGGACACCGGCAGCCGGTGCTGCGGCAGGTCCGGGTTGTGCGCGAGCAGGGTCGAGACGGCGGAGGCCGAGGGGTCGTACGACAGGCCCGCCCACTGCTCCGCGCCCACCACCGAGAACGGGTCCAACTGCCCCGGGTCGCCCACGAACAGCGCCCGCTCGAAGAGCCCCGCCACGGCCAGCAGCGCGTCCGAGCGCATCTGGTAGGCCTCGTCCACGATCGCGTGCGCCCACGGCTCGACGTTCTTCACGTGCGCCCACTTCGCGGCCGTCGAGATCGTGACCGGAAGCCCCGCCAGATCCCCCGCCTTCGACGACTTCCGTACGTTCTCCAGGTCGTCGAGCGCCTTGTCGTACGGATCGGTGTCGTTGGAGTGCAGCCGCCCCACCGGCAGGTCGGGACGCTTCTCCGCGAGCCGCAGCACCAGGTCGTCCACCTGGGCGTTCGTCTGCGCGACGACCATCAGCGGCCGCCCTGCCTCGGCCAGTTCGAGCGCGGCCCGCACCACCAGCGTCGACTTTCCCGCGCCGGGCGGCGAGTCCACGACGACGCCCCGGGCGTTCCCGTGCAGGGTGTCGGCCAGGATGCCGGCCGTGGCCCGGGCGGCCTCCGTGGACGGGTCGAAGACGTCGGGGTTCACAGCAGGTCCTCCGGCGTGAGGGCGTCGGGCAGTTCGGCGGTGTCTGACCGCGGAGGCCCGCCGTGCGTCCAGGGCGTCTCCTCCGGGTCGGGCAGCTTCGCGCCGACCCGCTGGTCGTGCTCGAAGAGCGTCCAGGCGATCCGCTCGCCCTTCTCCGGAACCGAGCCCTCCGCGGGTTCCTTGGAGCGGCCCATCCGGTCGGTGACCCGCAGCACGAGCGAGCCGTCCTCCTCGCGCCGTACGAACTCGGCGGTCTGCGGCTTGCCTTCGAGCGAGCGGTACACCTTGACGCCCGCGCCCAGGTGCGGGCGGTCGTCCGTGCGGACCGTGAGCAGCGGGCGTGGCGAAGGGCGCTTCGACTCCGACCAGGCCATCGTCACCTCCGCCACCTCGGCGACGAACGCCTCGCCCGCGAGCCGCCGCCCGGCGAGCACCAGCGGGTCGTCGAGGGCCTCCTGCGCCTCCAGTTGGCCCTGCGCGGACTCGCGCGCGGCCAGCTTCTGCGCCGCCGTGACCGCGTCGTCGCGGCGGGGCTGCGGGGGCTCACCGGCCGTCACCCGGTCGCGGTGACCGGTGAACGACCAGCGGTCGCGGGTCCAGCGGTCCGCCACCCGCGCCCCCTCCGGCAGCTCCCGCAGCAGGTCGAGCGCGCGCCAGACCGTGTCCCAGGTCGGCTTCAGCTGGGAGACGATCAGCCGGCGGATCTCCCGCTCGGCCCGGTGCAGTTCGCCCAGGCGGTCGTCGGCCGTGGCGCCGTCCTCGGCCGAGGCCAGCGCCTGCCGGGCCCGGTCGTAGCGCTCGATCGCGGGCGCGAGCAGCCGGTTGTCGAAGGCCGGGTCGGTCGCGGGACCGGCGGGCGGGCAGAGCAGCTGCCCTTCCCGGTCCCGGCCGAGCTCGGCGCGGAGGGCCGCCTCGGCCCCGGAGACGCCCTCGTCCGGGTCGACCCAGGCCAGCAGTGCGCCGAGGTGCTGGTCCTCCAGCGAGGACTGGCCGGTCGCCCAGTGCCGGTTGAGCAGGTCCGTCGCCGACAGCAGCAGCGAGGAGCCGGGCACGCGGGCCCGCTCGCCGAAGTGGGTCAGCCAGCGGCCGAGCAGCGGCACGCGCGGCGGCGCCGGGAACGGCGTCTCCGGGTCCTGCTCCGCCGTCCGCCGGAACCGCATCGACCGCCCCAGGAGCCGTACGTACTCGATTCCGGCCCGGCTCGGCACGATCAACTGCGGCGCGTCCGCGCAGAGGTCGACCTCTACCTTGACCTTCTTCCCGGTCTCCGGATCGGTCTCGTTCCGCTCCGCCGCCTCCACGACGTCGGTGAACGAGTCGATGTACGGCAGGACTTCCTCGGCCAGGTCGGCGAGGAACGCGAACCGCAGGTCCCGGTCGCGCGGCTGCGCGACGACCAGGAGCCGGGGCTCCTCGCGGTCGGTCCCGACCAGCGCACCGAGCGGGGCGCCGGCCTCACCTGCCGTGGTCAGCGGTACGAGAACGAGCGGCCGGTCGGACACGTGGCGGTGCCGCACCGTGGCCAGCGGCTGGGCCCGCCCGGACTCGACGGCCTCCATCCGGGCGAGGGTGGAGATCAGCGACATGAGCGGCCTCCGTGGGAGCGGTCCGGGCCGGGGCGCCCGACGTTCCGGCCGGGCCGCTCACGCCGGCGCGGCGCGATCGGAGACCCGTGCGTGAGTCGCCCGCCGTGTGTGCGGCGCCCGCCGTGCGTAAGGCCCCCGGCGCCGCGCAGTGGCTCGTCGTGGTGGTTCAGCATGCGAGCGTCCCCTCGCCCGAGCGGGCGGACGCTGCCGCCAGCGCCTCCGCGCGCAGGGCCTGCGCCCGGCGCAGCGCGTCGACCGTGGGGTCCCCCGCGTCGCCCTCCTCGCCGCGGGCCGCCGCCAGGACCGCCCCGATCGTGGTCAGGCCGCCCAACTCGCCCCGTACCGAACGCCCCAGTGCCTCCACCACGCCCGCGGACCTGGCCCGCTCCCGGCAGTGGAAGGCCAGCTCGCACGCGGACAGGCACTCCGGCGCGTACGCGTGCGGAACCGACTCCACCGCCGCCGTGAGCTCCTCCGTCGAACAGGCCTCCACGTCGAACGTGACGCCCTCCGGCAGCGCGTCCGCGATGTCCTCGATCCGGGTGAGCCGCGCCAGCTGCCGCCGGGTCACCGACAGCTGCTTGCGTACGTCGACGACCGAGGCCGTCGGCAGGTTGGAGAAGTCCTTCGGGCAGACGAGGAGCACGCTGTGCGCCACCTCGGCGCCGGCGGTCAGCGCCGCGACCCGCTCCAGGGCCAGGACGTACACCGCCGCCTGGCGGGCCGCCGCGCCCACCTTGGAGGCGTCGGCGGAACCGTCGATCATCGGGAAGGACTTGATCTCCACGACCGTCCACCGGCCGTCGGGGTGCACCACCACGGCGTCCGGCTCCAGATAGGCGGGGGAGCCCGCCACCTCCAGAGCCAGCATCGGGTGGTCGAGCAGTGCCCACCGGCCGGCGGCGGTCGCCTCGCGCAGCGCGAGCGCGGTGCGGGCGGCGCGGCCCTCGGGGCCGGCCGCCGTCAGGTCCGGGACCTCGGCCGCCCCGGCATCCTCGATGCCGAGCAGCCGCAGCAGCTCGCGCCCGCCGTCCGCCTTGACCTTCGCCTCGAAGGCGTTGCCCCGCATGAACGCGAACTGCGACTGACCGAAGGCGGCGGGCGAGCCGAGCTTCGCCGCGAGCGCGGTCTTGTCCACCCCGGCGCCGTCGAGCAGCGCGCGCCGCCGGCAGCCGGGGTTGGCGGCCAGCGCCGCCAGCGCCCGCGCGTCCAGCGGATGCGGCACCACGGCCGGGCCGCGCAGCTCGGCGAGTTTCTCCCACACTCTCGGCTTCACCGGAGCGGGGGAGGCCCCGTGCCGTCGTGTCGTCTGCGGAGGGAGAGGAGCTCCGCTGTCCAGGGATGCGCTCACCCGCGGAAGTCTCCCATCCGCCACTGACATTCGGTCGCGGTTCCCGCCCGACGACGCCCCGAAGCTCCCTGCGGGCCGGTCACCGGCGGTCCGGCGTCGCCCGGACGTCGCCGCGAATTCACGTGCGGGATGATGGAAGGGCACCCGATACGTGAACCCCTGGAGAGCCTTCATGGCACCGCGCATCCTGCTCGCCCGGCACGGCCAGACCGAGTGGTCGCTGAGCGGCCGGCACACCGGCAGGACGGACATCCCGCTGCTCGACGAGGGCCGGCGCGGCGCCAAGCTGCTCGGTGAGCGGCTTCACCGGGCGCAGTGGAACGGCCTGCCGGACGTGGAGGTCCGCACGAGCCCGTTGGCACGTGCGCGTGAGACCTGTGAGATCGCCGGCTTCGGCGAGCGGGCGCGGGAGTGGGACGCGCTGATGGAGTGGGACTACGGCGCCTACGAGGGGCTGACCCCGGCCGAGATCCAGGAGCGGCAGCCGGGCTGGCTGCTGTGGCGCGACGCCGTGCCGGAGGGCGAGAGCCTGGAGCAGGTCACGGCGCGCGCGGACGAGGTCGTGGAGTGGGCGCGGTCGGAGGACCGGGACGTGCTGGTCTTCGCGCACGGACACATCCTCCGTACGCTCGCGGCGCGCTGGCTGGGCGAGGAGGTCTCCTTCGGCGCCCGTATCGGCCTCGACCCGACGAGCCTGTCGGTCCTGGGCTGGATGTACGGCAAGCCGGCCCTGTCCCGCTGGAACGACACGGGCCACCTGGAGTAGGAGCCTCTGGCCGGCTCGCGGAGTCGGGCCCCGGCCGGTCCTCCGGTCGGCTCTCCGGCCCAGCCCTCCGGCCGGCCCTCCGGCGAGTCAGCGGGTTGTCGCGAGGACTCGGCTCGTGTCCGTCAGGATGCGGCGGATGCGGGAGGACTGGACGTCGCCCAGCGAGTCCACCACCCGGCGTGCCTCCGCCGCCGCCTCGTCGGGGCGGCCCGCGTGGGCCAGGTTGTTGGCCAGCTGGGCGCGGTAGAGGGCGAGGTTGCGCGCGAAGTGGGGGTTCTGGAGGACCGTCGCGCGATGGGCGTGGCGGGCCGCGCGGCCCCAGTCGCCGAGCGCCGACCAGCAGTGCGCCTCCAGCGCCTCCAGTTCCGGCTCCCCGAAGAACGACATCCACTCCGGGTCGCCCTCGCTCTGCCCACGGGCGAAGTGGGTGTGCGCACGGCCGAGGGCCTGCTCGCACGCGGTCCGGTCGCCCAGTCCGGCCCAGGCCCCCGCCTCCCGCAGGCAGAGCAGGGAGAGCAGTCGGTCGGAGGAGAGCGGCTGCGCCGCCCGCAGACCGGCCTCGGCGGCACGGACCGCCTCCCGGTACCGTCCCGCGTCCCTGGCCAGGAACGACGTGTTGCAGAAGGCGTGCGCCTCCAGTGCGGGATCGCCCGCCACGCGCGCGGTGGCGAGGGCCTCGGCGTAGTGCGAGCGGGCGTCGTCGAAGCGGCCGGAGTCGTGTGCCAGCCAGCCGACGGAGATCGCGAGCTCGCCGGCGCCGGCGTGCAGCCGGTCCTCGGTGGAGCGGCGGGCCGTCGTGCCCGCGTCGAGCAGGGCGTACGCCGCCCGGAGCGGCTGGGCCGCCGCCTTGTACAGGCCGTCGGCGCCGTGCCGGTCGTCGAGCAGCCGGATCTGCCGTACGGCGTCCTCGACGGCGCGGACCTCGGCCTCGCCGATCCTGTGTGCCCCGCGAGGGGCGGGGATCGCGACGGCGGTGCCGCCGAGTCCCAGCGAGGCGGCCGCCACCGTGGCGGTGCCGCTCGTCATGAATGCGCGACGCAGCACGTCGCTCTCCTCATCGTTCCGGGTCGTGATGGCGGGTGGGGTCGCCCCGGCCGAGACGGCCGGCCGACGGCCGCGGACCGCCTCTCGCGCCGAGAAGCCCAGGTCCGCCAGGGAGAGACCGGGGAACATGTGCAGGAACACCCGCTCGTACGCGTAGTTGGGGCAGCGGATCTCGCCCGCCTCCACGCGCCCGATGTAGCGGGCGTCGCACGCGACCCGCTCGCCGATCTCCCGTGCCGCCCGCCGGACCGCCGCGGCGAACTCCGCCGGCGAGTGCTGTCCGCGGAGTCGGCGGAAGGCGAGATTGGGAACTGCCCCTGACACCGCCATGGCCGAGCCCTCTCCTGTGCTGCCGGTGTTCCGGCCGGGCATGAACGTACCTGCTGTGTCCGGTCGCACACGCTGAGTTTTGCCATAAATCGGATATCTCGCTCGCGATCTGCCATGAACTGCCATCCTTTGCGGCGGCGTGCCGCCGTAGCCGTTGACGCGCACGGGCGTTGAACCATGTGGAGAGACGGAACGTGTCTTCTCAGGAGCGAGGAGGGGTCCCCTTGTTGGAGATCGGATCGCAGTCGACCGCACGGCATGCACCCACCCCGGACGCCAGTGCCCCGCACGCCGAGCCCTGTGACCTGGTGACCGTGCCGGCGCGCCAGGGCCTGGAAGCCGTGGACATCCTCCGCCGGGGCGGGACCCCGGTCGTCGGCCCCGTGCTGCACGACGGGGCCTGCGACACCCTCGGCTTCCTGGTGCCGCCCGGCACGGCGGCGGGCTGGGACATGCCGGGCAGCGCCTGTACGCAGACCTCGGGGCGTGGCCTGCGGATCCCCGAGCTGCCGGAGCTGCCCGAGCCGGCCGGTGACGCGCCCCGGCCGGCCGGCTGGCTCCTGCCGCCCGGCGACACGGGCGAGGTCACCGACCCGATGGTGCTGCGCGAGGCCCTCGGCCAGGCGGCCCGCCTGATCGAAGCGGCCGACGGCTGCCACTAGGGGTGTCCGGCGCGCCGGCGCCCCCTGCCCCGCGGGCCGCCGCGGGGAGCGGGGCACCTCCTGGAGCTCGTCGGGCGGAGGAGTCCGGCGAACGCCGATAATGGGGCACGTGGCAAGGAACAGACAGCGCGAGAAGGCGGCCGCCGCCGTCGCCGTCGTCGAGACCGTCGACGGCGGGCTCGCGGAGCTCATACCCGACCGGGAGCGGCCCCGCGGCTGGACGCTGCTGATCGACGGCGCCCCGCAGTCGCACGTCGATCTCGACGACCCCGGCCACCTCTCGTTCGAGTACCAGCGGCGCCTCGGCCACATCGCCGACCTCGTCGCCCCGCCGAACCGGCCCCTCCAGGCCGTCCACCTCGGTGGCGGCGCCTTCACGCTCGCCCGCTACATCGCCGCCACCCGGCCCCGCTCCACCCAGCAGATCGTGGAGCTCGACGGGCCGCTGGTCCAGCTCGTCCGCCGCGAGCTGCCCCTCGACACGACCGCCCGCATCCGGGTCCGCTCCACCGACGCCCGGGCCGGGCTCTCCAAGGTGCAGGACGGCTGGGCGGACCTGATCATCGCCGATGTCTTCAGCGGGGCGCGCACCCCCGCGCATCTGACCAGCACCGAGTTCCTCACCGAGGTCCGGCGGGTCCTGAGGCCCGGCGGTTTCTACGCCGCGAACCTCGCCGACGGGCCGCCGCTGACGCATCTGCGCGGCCAGGTCGCGACCGCCGCCACCGTCTTCCCCGAACTCGCGCTGACCGCCGACCCGACCGTGCTGCGCGGCCGCCGCTTCGGCAACGCGGTGCTCCTCGCCTCCGACCGCGAGCTGCCCGTCGCCGAGCTGACCCGCCGGGTGGCGACCGATCCGCACCCCGGCCGCGTCGAACACGGCCGTACGCTCGCCGACTTCACCGGGGGAGCGACCCCGGTCACCGACGCCAGCGCCAAGCCCTCGCCCGTACCGCCCCCGTCCGTCTTCCGCTGACGCGGCTCACGGGGGAGCGGCCTCAGCGGTCCTCGATCTCCACCCGGGGCGCGGTGTCGTGCCACACGCAGAAGACCGACAGCTCGCGGCCGTCCTTGGTGAACGTGACCCGGATCCAGGTGGGCTGCTTCCACACCTGCATCTGCCAGCCCGAGGCCGGGGTCGCGGAGACCAGCTCCGCCGAGGTCTCGCCGAGGTCGAAGGCGACCAGACCGCCGTCCACGGCATAGCTCTTCACGCTGCCCCCGCCCTGGGGCGGCCGGGAGGCGGGCGGCTTCGGAGTGGTCGGCCTGCGCGAGGGTGCCGCGGAGGCGGAGGACGTGGGAGTGCCGCCAGTGCCGGACCCGGCGGACGGCGTGGGGGAGGAGGGCTCCGGCCGCCGGGTGGCGGAGACGGGCGTGTCACCGGCCTTGCCGGCCGCACTGTCGCTGCTGGTCCCGGCCGGAATGGGCAGTGCGCGCGGGGGGTCGTAGACCGTGCCCGCCAGCACCGTGTGCACACCCCACCACGAGAGTGTGACCGCCGCGCCCGTGGCGAGCGACCACGCCATGGCGTGAACAAGTCCTCTACGCATCCGGGCCATACTGCACCACAGCCGTCCCGGCCGTCCCGCAGGGTGGACCTTCCCTCGGCCTCACCCGTATGGCGTACGGTGCGGCCCATGGCAAGTGTGCTCGTGGTCGAGGACGACCAGTTCGTGCGCTCCGCCCTCATCCGGCATCTGACCGAGGCCTCCCACACCGTACGGAGCGTCGGCACGGCCCTGGAGGCGCTGCGCGAGGTCGCCCATTTCCGTTTCGACGTGGTCATCCTGGACCTCGGACTGCCCGATCTGGACGGGTCCGAGGCGCTGAAGATGCTGCGCGGCATCACCGACGTACCGGTGATCATCGCGACCGCGCGGGACGACGAGGCGGAGATCGTCCGGCTCCTCAACGACGGCGCGGACGACTATCTGACCAAGCCCTTCTCCGTGGAGCACCTGTCGGCGCGGATGGCCGCCGTGCTCCGGCGCTCGCGCGCCGCCGCCGGGGAGGCCCCGCCGTCGCGGGTGATCCAGGTCGGCGGACTGTCGATCGACCCGCTGCGCCGCCAGGCGGAACTCGACGGGGCCCGGCTCGACCTGACCCGCCGGGAGTTCGACCTGCTGGCGTTCCTCGCGGGACGGCCGGGTGTCGTCGTCCCGCGCAAGGAGCTGCTCGCCGAGGTGTGGCAGCAGTCCTACGGGGACGACCAGACCATCGACGTACATTTGTCCTGGCTGCGGCGGAAGTTGGGCGAAACGGCCGCCCGTCCCCGCTATCTCCACACCCTGCGCGGGGTGGGCGTGAAGCTGGAGCCGCCGCGGGAGAGCCGGCCGTGAGATGGGCACTCGTCAAGGTGTCGCTGGCCGTCACCGCCATGGTCGTCGTCGCCTTCGCCGTACCGCTCGGACTCGTCGTCAAGGAGATGGCGCGCGACCGGGCCTTCTCCAACGCCGAGCGGCGCGCCGCCGGTCTCGCCCCCGTCCTCGCCATCACCACCGACCGCGACAAGCTCGACCGGGCCGTCGCGACTACGGAGGACGGGGCCGCCGGGCGGATGGCCGTCCACGTCCCTGCCGCCGCCTCGGCCGGCGAGCCGGGCGCCGAGGCCCTGGAGATCGGCACCCGCAGGGCCGACGAGGAGGACCTGCGGACCACCCGGGAACTGGGGCGGGCGTCGATCGCCGAGGTGGAGGGCGGCTCGGTGCTGCTCCAGCCCACCGCGCTCTCCTCCGGGCAGGTCGCCGTCGTCGAACTCTTCGTCCCCGAGGGCGAGGTCACCAACGGCGTCGCCACCGCCTGGCTGGTCCTGGCCGGCGTCGGCATCGCCCTGATCGTCGGCTCCGTCGCCGTCGCCGACCGCCTCGGCGTCCGCATGGTCCAGCCCGCGCAGCGCCTCGCGCGCGCCGCCCACGATCTGGGCGAGGGCAGGCTCGGCGCCCGGGTCCCCGAGGAGGGGCCGCCGGAGCTCAAGTCGGCCGCCGTCGCCTTCAACTCCATGGCCGACCAGGTCGTCCAGCTCCTCGCCAACGAGCGTGAACTGGCCGCCGACCTCTCCCACCGGCTGCGGACCCCGCTGACCGTGCTCCGGCTCAACGCCGCCTCGCTCGGCTCAGGGCCGGCCGCCGAGCAGACCCGGACCGCCGTCGAACAGCTGGAGCGCGAGGTCGACACGATCATCCGCACGGCGCGGGAGGCCAAGCCCCAGACGCAGGGCCCCGCCCCGGGCGCCGGCTGCGACGCCTCCGAGGTCGTCCGGGAACGGATGGACTTCTGGTCCGCGCTCGCCGAGGACGAGGGCCGCAAGGTGCGGGTCGCGGGCATCGAGCGTCCGGTACGGATCCCGGTCGCCCGGCCCGAACTCGTCGCCGCGCTCGACGCGTTGCTCGGCAACGTCTTCCGCCACACCCCGGAAGGGACGGCGTTCTCCGTCGACGTCCACAACGGCGACGACGCCGTCATCGTGCTTGTCTCCGACGCGGGGCCCGGCATCGCCGACCCGGCCGCCGCGCTGACCCGCGGCAACAGCGGCCACCGCGACGGCTCGACCGGTCTCGGCCTGGACATCGTGCGGCAGATGGCCGAGTCCACGGGCGGCGACGTCCGCATCGGACACTCGGTGCTCGGAGGTACGGAGGTCCGCATCTGGATCGGCCTGGACGGCCGCCGCTTCGGCGACGCGGCAGGCCGCGGCAACCGGCGGGGGCGCCGCAAGAAGCCGGCCGCGACGAGGGCCCGGTGACGCGGCGCCTGCCGTGCGGGGTGCCCGCGCGGGGCGCCTGAGAGGCGCGCCCGCGGGGGCGGCCCCGGGTCCAACCTTTCGTCGTCCCGATGCCTTCCTTAAGCGGAGCCTAAGAATCCTCAACCCCGGCCTCCTCGTGGCCATTTGTCCGTTTCTCGCTCGCTAGCGTGCTGCCGCACCCCACCCCACCCCCGGCACACAGAGGCAGGCACGCGATGGGCACCAGTTCGCACCGGCGCAGGGCGAGCGGCAGGACCAAGGTCATCGGCGCGGTCGTCGCGGCAGCGGTGATCGGCGGCGCGGCCTTCGCGCTCACCGGCACCGCCCAGGCCGCGGCCGTCGGCGCCGCCTACACCAGGACGAGCTCCTGGACCGGTGGCTACACCGGGCAGTACGTCGTGACCAACGAGACCTCCAGCGTCCAGCCGGGGGGCTGGACGCTGGAGTTCGACCTGCCCGCAGGAACGACCATCGGGTCCCTCTGGAACGGCGAGCACACCGTCTCCGGCCGGCACGTCACCGTGAAGCCCGCGAGCTGGAACAAGGAGCTCGCGCCCGGCCAGTCCGTCACCGTCGGCTTCGTGACCTCCGCGACCGGAGAGGCCGGCGACCCCACGAACTGCCTCATCAACAAGGCCACCTGCTCCGTCGGCGGCGTCACCCCGACCCCGAGCGGCCGGCCCACCGGACAGCCCACCCCCACCGTCGCCCCGACCGCGTCGGCGACCCCCACCGCCACCGCGACGGCCACCCCGAGCCGGCCCGCCACGACGGCCCCCACGCCCACCCCGACGGCGACCGCCACCGGTACCCCGGGCGCGGCCGCGAAGTACGCGCCCTACATCGACACCTCGCTCTACCCGGCGTACGACATGCTCGCCACCGCCGACGCCACCGGTGTGAAGGAGTTCAACCTCGCCTTCATCACCTCCGGCGGAGCCTGCGCCCCGCTGTGGGGCGGAGTCACCGACCTCGACAACGACAGGGTCGCCTCCCAGATCGGCGCCCTGCGGGCCAAGGGCGGCGACGTCCGGGTCTCCTTCGGCGGCGCCGCCGGCCACGAGCTGGCCCTGAACTGCGCGAACTCCGCCGACCTGGCCGCCGCCTACGGCAAGGTCGTCGACCGGTACAAGCTCACCAAGGTCGACTTCGACATCGAGGGTGCCGCCCTGCCGGACACCGCCGCCAACACCCGGCGCTCCCAGGCCATCGCCCAGCTCCAGAAGTCCCACCCCGGCCTGAACGTCTCCTTCACCCTGCCGGTCATGCCCGAGGGCCTGACCCAGCCGGGCGTGGACCTGCTCGCCGACGCCAGGAGGAACGGTGTCCGCGTCGATGCCGTCAACATCATGGCGATGGACTACGGGCCGGCCTACAGCGGAGACATGGGCGAGTACGCCATCCAGGCCGCGACCGCGACCCAGGCACAGATCAAGGGCGTCCTCGGGCTCGGCGACAGCGCCGCCTGGAAGGCCGTCGCCGTCACCCCGATGATCGGGGTCAACGACGTCACCACCGAGATCTTCAAGGTCGACGACGCCACCCAGCTGGTGGACTTCGCGAAGTCCAAGGGCATCGGCTGGCTGTCGATGTGGTCCTCGACCCGGGACAAGCAGTGCGCGGCGGGCGCGGTGAACCACGCGGACGCCACCTGCTCCTCGATCCTCCAGCAGCCGCTGGCCTTCACCAAGGCGTTCGCCGCCTACAAGTGAGCCACTGAGCCCCCCACACCGCGCGCCCCGGCCGGGCCCACCCCACCACCGGCCGGGGCGCGCCCGTCGTTGCCCGCCTCACCGTGGCGCCGCGCCGGGTCTGCTGCCCGGAGAACGACAGAGGCCCCGGTTCGTATGAACCGGGGCCTCTGCCTTCAGGGTGAGTAACGGGACTCGAACCCGCGACATCCTGGACCACAACCAGGTGCTCTACCAGCTGAGCTATACCCACCACGACCGGCGGTTTTCCCGAAGGTTTCCCCGACCGGCCGAGAAGAAGTCTACAGGGTCCGAGAGGGTGCTCGCGCCCGTATTCGACCCGGCGCCGCCGCGGCGGCGTCAGAGGGGCGTCAGGGGCGCGAGCAGGGCTGCTCGGACGGGGTGGGGCGACAGCGGAGCGCTCCGGACTGCTCCGGACCGCTCCGTATCGCTCCGGACTACTCCGGAGGCAGGACGTGGCGCGCCGCGATCTGCTTCGCCGTGTCCGAGTCCGGGCCGGGCTGCGGGACGAAGATCGCCTCGCGGTAGTAGCGCAGCTCGGCGATGGATTCGCGGATGTCGGCGAGCGCGCGGTGGTTGCCGCTCTTCTCCGGACTGTTGAAGTACGCCCTCGGGTACCAGCGGCGGGCCAGCTCCTTGACCGAGGAGACATCGACGATCCGGTAGTGCAGATGGCTCTCGAGCGCCGCCATGTCCCGCGCGAGGAAGCCCCGGTCGGTGGAGACCGAGTTCCCGCACAGCGGGGCCTTGCCGGGCTCCTTGACGTGCTCGCGTACGTAGGCGAGGACCTGGGCCTCGGCGTCGGCGAGGGTCGTGCCGCCGGCCAGCGCGTCGAGCAGGCCGGAGGACGTGTGCATCTGGCGCACGATCTCGGGCATGGTCTCCAGCGCCGCGTCCGGCGGGCGGATCACGATGTCCACCCCTTCGCCGAGTACGTTCAGTTCCGAGTCGGTGACCAGTGCGGCCACCTCGATGAGTGCGTCGTCCGTCAGCGAGAGCCCGGTCATCTCGCAGTCGATCCACACCATGCGATCGTTCATGCGTCCTACCTTAGGGGGTGGCTCCCGGTTCGGACCGGGACCGGCCGTACGGCTCGGGGTCGAGCGGGACGCCGACGGGCGCCCGGGAGAGGTGTCCCCGGGCGCCCGTCGGTTTTCTCCGTGCGCGGCTTGTGGCGCGCGGTCCGGCCCGCCCCTAGGGGGCGCTGCGCTGGCCCGGCAGGGCCGCGCGACCGGAGGCGTACATGTCGGACTGCGGCTTGCCCGGCTCCATCGGGCCGCCGGGCCGCCGGACGACCGGCGGGCCCTGCTGCGGCACCAGTGGCTCGAGCACCGTCGTCGCCGTCTCGGCCTGCGGGCGCCGGGCCCGGTAGGCCGCGCGGTACGCGGCCGGCGAGGAGCCGAGCTGGCGGCGGAAGTGGCCGCGCAGTGCCACCGGGGAACGGAAGCCGCAGCGTCCCGCGACCTCGTCGACCGAGTAGTCGGAGGTCTCGAGCAGCCGCTGCGCCTGCAGCACCCGCTGGGTGATCAGCCACTGCAGCGGGGCGGACCCCGTCAGCGAGCGGAAACGCCGGTCGAACGTACGCCGTGACATGTACGCGCGGGCCGCGAGCGTCTCCACGTCGAACTGCTCGTGGAGGTGCTCCAGGGCCCAGGCGACGACCTCCGCGAGCGGGTCGGCGCCGATCTCCTCAGGTAAAGACCTGTCGAGGTAGCGCTCCTGGCCGCCGCTGCGCCGCGGCGGGACGACCAGGCGGCGCGCCAGGGCGCCCGCGGCCTCCGCGCCGTGGTCGGTCCGCACGATGTGCAGACACAGGTCGATACCGGCCGCGGTGCCGGCCGAGGTCAGTACGTCCCCGTCGTCGACGAAGAGCTCCCGCGGGTCCACATGGACCGACGGATAGCGCTTGGCGAGCGTCGGCGCGTACATCCAGTGTGTGGTGGCCGGTCTGCCGTCGAGCAGTCCGGCCGCGGCGAGCACGAACGCGCCGGTGCACAGCCCGACGATCCGCGCGCCCTCTTCGTGTGCCCGGCGCAGCGCTTCGAGCGCCTCCGGCGGTGGCGGCGAGGTGATCGACCGCCAGGCCGGTACGACGACGGTTCCGGCGCGACTGATCGCGTCGAGGCCGTACGGCGCGGTCAGTTCGAGGCCCCCTGTGGTCCGCAGCGGGCCTTCCTCACCGGCGCACACCAGCAGGCGGTAGCGGGGTACTCCCGCGTCCTGCCGGTCGATTCCGAACACGGAGAGCGGGATGGAGCTCTCGAAGATGGGGCCGCCGCTGAACAGCAGCACCGCGACGACTTCGCGGCGGCGGCGCCCGGTCAACTTCCGTGCGGCCTCCGTTACGGCGGAGTCCTGGCTCATGACGCTAAGCCCCCCTCGGTGTTCGCGTCTCCCTGGTCCTGTCGCTCCTGCACGTTTCCCCTCGGTTTTGCACGAGACCCCAGTCTTCGATACCCATGATCGAATCTACTGCGTTCCGTAGTGCCGACGTGCCACGTTCTCCAACCGGCGCATTGTCGACAAGGCAACTTGGCGCGAAGCATTCGATCACGAAGCGTTCCACTCGCGGGCCGCGTACGGAAGTGCATCGTGGCCGCGTGGCCCGTCCCCGTAGGGTGCGAGGGCCGAGCTGAAGCCTTTCATGCCTGGTGGCACCAGGGTTGAGGGGGCATTTCGCCAAGGACTCACCGACCCGAGGAAGTTGGCTGAAATCATACGGGTGTGAGTGTGCGAACCCGTCAGCTCCACGGGGGGTCCGTCACCTCTGGCGGTGGTTTCTGCCGCCGTGCGAGTGGCGCGCGCGGGGTCCCGCGGCCTCGGCGCGCAGACCGCGCTCCGCGCGGCGCAGCAGCACCCGGCAGACCGCCGTCACCGCGGCGAGACCGAGCGCCGTGCCCGCCGCCCCGCCCAGCGACGTGCCGTAGACCACGAGGACGACCGGGACGAGGACGCAGCAGAAGACGGCCCAGCGGACGACGTCGCCCGCCGGGTCCGCGGCGGGGTGCGGGGCCGCGGGGCCGGGGGAGTGGGCGGTGGAGCGGGTGCCGGCACGGGTGCCGGCGGGGGTGGCGGTGGCGGGGGTGGCGGCGGCCGATGGTGCGGGCACGGGCGGGGCTCCCTGCGACGGTGACTGGACCTGTGGGAACGAGAAGCGGAACGTTCCGGTCACTGCCGGTGGCGGCCGTTTGGCCCCCGTACCGGACACCTGTAGGACACAACCGGCATTGCCATAACGGGACGGGCTCGTGCATGCTCCCTGGAACGCCCTGCGGGCGCCGTGTGTGGCCTCGGACCGCTCTGGGCAGGAGAGAGGTGTCGCCGTACCCTTGGGGGTATGGGCTTGGGAAGATGATTCCCGGACACCGCTCCGCCGCCAACCGTCGCTCCGTACGTCGCTCCGTCCCTTCCCACAAGGATCTTCTTCGCCGAGACACCGATGGCCGGTCACGAATTCCCCGAACCCGCGGACCGCAAGCGCGTCGCCGACTCCACGGTCGACCCCCTCGCGGTGGAACAGCCACGCCACTCCTGTGATCCCGCCTTCCGGCACGGAGTGGTCGTCGGCTTCGACGGCTCGACCTCCAGCGAGCGGGCCCTCGCGTACGCCATCGGCATGGCCAAGCGCTCCGGCTCCGGCCTGATCATCGTGCATGTCGCCAACCGGCTGCCCACCACCGTCTGGGCGGGCTGTGAGCCGCCGGTCTTCGTCGACGTCCCGGACCACCGCACCGAGGTGCTCGGCCTGGAGCTGGCCTGCGCGGACTACCTGGCCGAGGTCCCCTGGATCCTCGTGGAGCGCGGCGGCGACATCTGCCACGAGCTGGAGGAGGTCGGCCGGGAGTATTCGGCCGACGCGATCGTGGTCGGCTCGACGCACGGCATCGTCGGCCGGATCTTCGGCTCGGTGGCCGGCCGGCTGGCGAAGCGGGCACAGCGGCCCGTCATCGTCATCCCGTGACCGTCGCTCCCTGACGGTCGCCCCCTGGGGGCCGTCCTCTCGACGCTTCGTCAACTCCCTTGGTACGGCGATATTTTCTGCCGCCGTCAGGTGATTTGTGTGCTTGTGAAGGGTAGTTAAAAGTCACCGGAACAAGCAGCTCACGCAGCACAACTGCCCACCTGAAGGGAGCCCGCCGTGGACAACGAAGTCGCCGCGGGAAACACGACCTCCACTCTCGGCCACCTCGCGCTCGGACTGACCCTGCTGGCCTTCGGCATCGGCAGCACGGGTGTCATCGACAACGTCGCGGCGTCGGACGCCGCTGCCCTCGCCACCTGGGTCGGCGGGGTGACGCTCTTCCTCGTCGGTCTGCTCGCCCTGCGCGCCGGCAACGGCGGTGAGGGCACCGCCTATTCGGCTCTCGGCGCGTTCTGGTTCACCTGGGGGACCGGAGTGGGCGACAGCGGCTCGGCCGAGGCGGCCGGTCTCTTCCTGCTGCTGTGGGCGCTGCTGGCGCTCACGCTGACGATGGCGGCCGGGGGCAGCGGTCTGTTCGGCCAGGGCGTGTACGGGCTGCTGTTCGTGTCGCTGCTGCTGCTCGGCATAGGGGCCCTCGCCGACAACGGCGGTCTGGCGAAGGCGGGCGGCTGGGTCGCCGCGGTGGCGGGCCTCGCGGCCTGGTACGGCGCGACGGCGGCGGTGGCGCACTGGCCGACCTCGCTCGGCCGCGCGCGCCGCGGAGCCCCGGCAGCCGGCTGAGGGCACCCACGGACGCCTGGCGAGCCGAGCCCCAAGAAAAGCAGGAAGCGGTCCCCGCGCACTCGGTGCGCGGGGACCGCTTCCTGTGTCCGGCCGGGCGTCCGTCCTTCCGGGGACAGGTCCGGAATGGGGCGGACGGGCTTTCCCGGCCGTGGTCGAGAGCTCCGGGGGACAGGCCCGGACGCTGCTACTCGACCGTGACGGACTTGGCCAGGTTGCGCGGCTTGTCGATGTCGCGGCCCATGGCGAGCGCCGTGTGGTAGGCGAGGAGCTGGAGCGGGATGCCCATCAGGATCGGGTCCAGCTCGTCCTCGTTCTTCGGGACGACGATCGTGTGGTCGGCCTTGGCCTGCTCCTGGTGCGCGACCGCGAGGATGCGGCCGCTGCGGGCCTTGATCTCCTCCAGCGCGGCGCGGTTCTTCTCCAGCAGGTCGTCGTCGGGGACGATCGCGACCGTCGGCAGGGCCGGCTCGATCAGGGCGAGCGGGCCGTGCTTCAGCTCGGAGGCCGGGTACGCCTCGGCGTGGATGTAGGAGATCTCCTTGAGCTTCAGGGAGGCCTCCAGGGCGACCGGGTAGCCCCGCACACGGCCGATGAACATCATCGACTGGGCGCCGGCGTACGCCTCGGCGATCTTCTTGATCTCGTCCTCGGTCTCGAGGATCTCGCTGATCTGCGCGGGCAGCTTGCGCAGACCCTCGATGATCCGCTTGCCGTCGGTGACCGACAGGTCGCGGATGCGGCCGAGGTGGAGGGCGATCAGCGCGAAGGCGGTGACCGTGTTGGTGAAGCACTTGGTGGAGACGACGCAGACCTCGGGGCCGGCGTGCACGTACACGCCGCCGTCGGCCTCGCGGGCGATGGCCGAGCCGACCACGTTGACGACGCCGATGACGCGGGCGCCCTTGCGCTTCAGCTCCTGCACGGCGGCC
The DNA here is from genome assembly GCF_055561875.1 of Streptomyces sp. NPDC022552. Lineage (NCBI taxonomy): Bacteria > Bacillati > Actinomycetota > Actinomycetes > Kitasatosporales > Streptomycetaceae > Streptomyces > Streptomyces sp. NPDC022552. Next base: position 93,890 of record NZ_JBVHGJ010000011.1, on the reverse strand, counting down.
AGCACGTCGTACGTCTCACCGGACTGGGAGACGGCGATGTACAGGGTGTCGGGGTCCACGACCGGGTTGCGGTAGCGGAACTCCGAGGCCGGCTCGGCGTCGGCGGGGATACGGGCCATGGACTCGATCAGGCCCGCGCCGATGAGGCCGGCGTGGTACGAGGTGCCGCAGCCGAGGATCTTGATCCGGCGGATGGAGCGGGCCTCGCGGGCGTCGAGGTTGAGGCCGCCCAGGTGGACGGTGGAGAAGCGGTCGTCGATCCGGCCGCGCAGCACGCGGTCGACCGCGTCGGGCTGCTCGGAGATCTCCTTGTGCATGTACGTGTCGTGGCCGCCCATGTCGTAGGAGGCGGCCTCCCACTCCACGGTCTCCGGGGTGGCCGTCGTCGAGGCGCCCGAGGTCGTGTACGTACGGAAGTCGTCGGCCTTGAGGGTGGCCATCTCGCCGTCGTCGAGGGTGACGACCTGGCGGGTGTGGGCGATCAGGGCGGCGACGTCGGAGGCGACGAACATCTCCTTCTCGCCGATGCCGAGGACGACCGGGGAGCCGTTGCGGGCCACCACGATGCGGTCGTTGAACTCGGCGTGCATGACGGCGATGCCGTAGGTGCCCTCGATGACCTTGAGCGCCTCGCGGACCTTCTCCTCCAGGGTGGTGGCCTGGGAGCGGGCGATCAGGTGGGTGATGACCTCGGTGTCGGTCTCCGACGCGAAGACGACGCCGTCGGCCTCCAGCTTGGCGCGGAGCTCCTGGGCGTTGTCGACGATGCCGTTGTGGACGACCGCGACCTTGTTCTCGGGGTCCAGGTGCGGGTGCGAGTTGATGTCGCTCGGCGCGCCGTGGGTGGCCCAGCGGGTGTGGGCGATGCCGGTCGTGCCGGTGAAGCGCTTGGGGACGCGGGCTTCGAGGTCACGGACCCGGCCCTTGGCCTTCACCATCTTCAGGCCGGAGGCCTTCGGGCTGGTGATGACGATGCCGGCGGAGTCGTACCCCCGGTACTCCAGCCGCTGCAGGCCTTCCAGCAGCAGCGGGGCGACGTCACGCTTTCCGATGTAACCGACAATTCCACACATAAAGGTGTAACCCCTCCAGGTTGGTGAGCGTGCTCAGCCGTAGACGATGCGGCGCAGCTGCCGGAGAGAGAGCTCCGGTGGCGCCACGGCGCGGTGCGGCAGTTCTGCCGCGATGCGCTCGAAGATCTCGGCGTTCACGGCGCCGCCTGACTGCAGTTCGCGGTGGCGGCGGCGGACGAACGTCTCGGTCGACTCGTCGAAGTACGCCAGCACGTCGAGCACCACCCGGGCTGCTTCACCGCGCTGCAGCGCGGTGCTGCGCACCAGGTGGTCGATGAGGTCGTCATGCGACGGGCGGCGTTCGAGCACCAGTGAATACTGAGGGGTACCCCCCGGACTTCGCAAGAATTCTGCCCGAATTCGGGCAGACCTCTTCATGATCACCGATCTGGCGCGGAAATTGGTCTACACCTTGACCCACGGAAGTGGTCCACGGTACGCATGGTGACTGTTCGGATACGCATACCCACAGCCGCGAAGTCCACCGAAAGGGACCATGCCTGTGAGACAGCGCAGAACGCTTCCCCGTGTGCTCGGCGCCCTGCTGCTCCTTGCGGCGGCCGGCATCTCCTGCGTCGGAGCCGCTCCCACCGCCCACTCCGCCGCCGAACCCACGCTCCGGCCGCTCGGCCAGATCGTCCCCGCCCCCGCCTCCGTGGCCCCCGGCGGACAGCCGTACACGATCACCGCCGCCACCCGCATCCGGATCGACGACCGTTCCCGCGAGTCCCGCGCCGTCGCCGACTACCTCGCCGGCCTCCTGCGCCCCTCGACCGGCCACCCCCTGCGCGTCGTCGACGAGGACAGGGCGAGCGGCGGAATCCGGCTACGCCTCAGCAACGGCGAGGAGGCGCTCGGGGACGAGGGCTACCGCCTCCAGTCCGGCCGCGCCGGCATCACCCTCACCGCCCACCGCCCCGCCGGGCTCTTCCGCGGCGTCCAGACCCTGCGCCAGCAGCTCCCGGCGTCCGTCGAGAAGCGAACCGTGCAGCCCGGGCCCTGGCAGATCGCGGGCGGCACCATCAACGACACCCCGCGCTACGCCTACCGGGGCGCGATGCTCGACGTCTCGCGCCATTTCTTCACCGTCGAGCAGGTCAAGCGGTACATCGACCAGCTCGCCCTCTACAAGGTCAACAAGCTGCATCTGCACCTCTCCGACGACCAGGGCTGGCGCATCGCCATCGACTCCTGGCCCCGCCTCGCCACCTACGGCGGCTCCACCCAGGTCGGCGGCGGACCCGGCGGGTACTACACGAAGGACGACTACAAGGAGATCGTGCGGTACGCCGCCTCCCGCTACCAGGAGGTCGTGCCCGAGATCGACCTGCCCGGCCACACCAACGCCGCCCTCGCCTCCTACGCCGAGCTGAACTGCGACGGCGTCGCCCCGCCGCTCTACACGGGCACCAGCGTCGGCTTCAGCTCCCTGTGCGTGCCGAAGCCCGTCACGTACGACTTCGTGGACGACGTCGTCCGGGAGCTCGCCGCGCTCACCCCGGGGAAGTACCTCCACATCGGCGGCGACGAGGCGCACTCCACCACCCACGAGGACTACGTGGCGTTCATGGAGAAGGTCCAGCCGATCGTCGCGAAGTACGGCAAGACCGTCGTCGGCTGGCACCAGCTGACCGGCGCCACCCCGGCCGAGGGCGCGCTCGCGCAGTACTGGGGCCTCGACCGGACCGGCGCGGCGGAGAAGGAACAGGTCGCCGCGGCGGCACGCAACGGCACCGGGCTGATCCTCTCGCCCGCGGACCGGGTCTACCTCGACATGAAGTACACGAAGGAGACCAAGCTCGGCCTGGCCTGGGCCGGCTACGTCGAGGTACAGCGCTCGTACGACTGGAACCCGGCCGCGTACCTTCCGGGCGCGCCCGCCGAGGCCGTGAAGGGCGTCGAGGCGCCGCTCTGGACCGAGACCGTCTCCGAGAACGCACACATCGACCAGATGGCGTTCCCGCGTCTGCCGGGCGTGGCCGAGCTGGGCTGGTCCCCGGCGGCGACGCACGACTGGGAGGCGTACAGGACGCGGCTCGCGGCGCAGGGGCCGCGGTTCGAGGCGCTCGGTATCGACTACTACCGCTCGCCGCAGGTCCCGTGGCCCGCGGCTGAGTAGGGACGAAAGCGCGGGCCCCGGCGGAGGACCGTACTCCGCCGGGGCCCGCGCCGGTCTCAGTGGGTGAACCGCGCGATCGGGTTCACCAGGTCGCCGATCAGCTGGAGCGCCGCCGACGGGTCCGACAGGTCCACCATCTGCTTGTTGTTGCGCAGCTGCAGGCGGTTGAGGGCGGAGAGCGCGAACGTCTCCGCGAACATGTCGTACTGCGCGAACTTCTCCGCCAGCTCCGGCTTCGACGCCTGGTAGCCGCGCACGCACTCCGCGACCGTCCGCCAGAACGCCTCCTCGTCGAGCGTGCCCTCCGCCGCCAGCGTCGCCGCCAGGAAGCGGAAGAAGCAGTCGAAGACGTCCGTGAAGATCGACAGCAGCTTCATGTCCTCGGGGACGTCGGCCCGGACCCGCTCCACCGCCGGTGGCAGGACCGCGGCCGGGTCCATCACGCAGATCTCCTCGGCGATGTCCTTGAACACCGCCCGGACGACCGCGCCCCGCTCGTCGAGGACCAGGATCACGTTCTCGCCGTGCGGCATGTAGACCAGGTCGTACGCGTAGAAGCTGTGCAGCACCGGCAGCAGGTACGCGTCCAGGTAGCCGCGCAGCCACTCCGTCGGGGCCAGGCCCGAGTCCTTGATCAGGGCGCCCGCGAAGGACGCGCCCTCGTGGTCGACATGGAGCAGCGAGGCCATCGTCGCAAGCCGCTCACCCGGCGCCAGGGAGGCCACCGGGGACTCGCGCCAGAGCGCGGCGAGCATCTTGCGGTAGGGCGAGTAGCGGTCGGTGGCGGCCTCGTACTCCAGGTGCCGGTAGCCGACCGCCGCCCGCTCGCGGATGATCGAGAAGCGGGCCGCCGTGAAGACGGAGTCGGACTCGATCAGCCCGGCCAGCCAGTCGTTGATCGCCGGGGTCGCCTCCATGTACGCGGCCGAGAGGCCCCGCATGAAGCCCATGTTGAGGACCGAGAGCGCCGTCTTGACGTAGTGCTTGGCCGGATCCGCCGTGTTGAAGAACGTACGGATCGACTGCTGCGCCAGATAGGCGTCGTCGCCCTCGCCCAGGTAGACCAGACGCTCCTGGGCGACCTCGGCGGCGAAGGTGACCGAGAGCTTGTTCCACCACTGCCAGGGGTGAGCCGGCATCAGCAGGTAGTCGGCCAGGTCCAGGCCCCGCTCGGCGAGGATCCCCGCGAAGCCGTCGACCGCCTTGTCGCCCAGCTCGGCCCGGACGAACGCGTCGTAGTCGATGCCCGCACCGGCCGTGAAGGTGGTGCGGTCGCGCCGCGCGGCCAGCCAGATCAGGTGGATCGGGGCGGCGGCCTCCGGGGCGTACGCACGGTACTCGTCGACGCCGAAGCCGAGCCGGCCGTTGTTGGCGACGAAGCAGGGGTGGCCCTCGGTCATCCCGGTCTCGATGGCCTGGAAGTCCGCGCGCGCCAGCTCGGCGGCGGTGACCGGCGGCTTGGTCGACTTGTACGCCGTACCGGCCAGGGTGGAGGAGATCTCCTCCAGGTAGACCGGCAGGATCTCGTCGCTCAGGCCGAGCGAGCCGCGCAGCTCGGTGACGAACATCAGGGCGTCGAGCGGGAGGTGCTCGTCGCCGCGGTGGCGGCTGATCGACTCGGCGTGGATGTGCCAGTGGTCGAGGGCGTACCGGTCGGCGGTGAAGCGGTACTCGGTCGAGCCGTCGTCACTGAAGACCCGGTAGTGGCTCTCCCCGAGCTCCTGCGGGTCGAGCAGCCGCTCGTGGGCGAACTCGGCGAGGCCCTTGCGGATCAGCGCGCGGTTGGCGTCCGCCCAGCGGGCGGGGGTGAGGTGGGCGACGGGGTTCATGCGGCGACTCCCACGGCGGCCTCGAACTGGGCGCGGGTGCAGAAGCTCAGCAGGGCCTTCTTCTCCGGCTTCTGGATCTCCCGCTCGGGCACGAAGCCGACGGCCTCGTTGAGCGCGTGCACGGCCTTGTTGGCCACGTCCGGCTCGACGACGACGCGCTCGGTGGCCGGGTCGGCGAACAGCTCACGCATCACGGCGGTGATCACGGCGCGGGTGAAGCCGTGCACGGGGGTGTCGGTGGGCGCGACCAGGAAGTGCATGCCGACGTCGCCGGGCTGCGGCTCGTAGAGCCCGACCAGTTCCAGCCGGGAGGGGTCGTACCGCTCCATGAGGATCGCCGGCTGCTCGTCCACCAGGCCTATGAAGGCCTCGTGGTGCGGGTTGGCGGCGAACGCCATGTACTCGCGCTCGACGTCCTCCAGTTTCGCGTCCTGCATCATCCAGAACGCGGCCTTGGGGTGCGTGACCCAGGGGTGGATCAGCTGCGCGTCCGCGAGCGGATCGAGGGGGCGGAAGCGGATGCTCATACTGCGAACTCCTGGAACGCGATGGTCTTCTCGACGGGGTAGTAGTCGTAGCCCAGCATCGCGCCGATGATGTACGCGTTGCGGTACGCGCCCATGCCCAGGTCGGGCGAGGTGATGGAGTGCGTGTGCACGGAGGCGTTCTGCAGGAAGACGCCGCGGCCCGTCGTGTCGATCGAGTAGTTGCGGGCCACGTCGAAGCGGCCCTGTCCGTCCCACGTGAGGCGGTCCTTGACCGGCTCGAGGAAGGCGGGGACGGCGTACCTGTAGCCGGTGGCGAGGATCAGGCCCTCGGTCTCCACCGTGAAGTCCTTCTCCTGCTCCTCCTGGTGGAAGCCCAGCGTGTACGTGCCGCTCGTGTCGTCGTACGCGGCCGAGTGCAGGGCCGAGTTGGTGAGCAGGCGCGTGGGGACCGGGCCGGCCAGGTTCTTCTGGTAGAGCAGGTCGAAGATCGCGTCGATCAGCTCGCCGTCGATGCCCTTGAACAGGTTCTTCTGCTGGTTCTCCAGGCGGTACCGGGTCTGCTCGGGCAGCGCGTGGAAGTAGTCCACGTACTCCGGCGAGGTCATCTCCAGCGTGAGCTTGGTGTACTCCAGCGGGAAGAAGCGCGGGGAGCGCGTCACCCAGTTGAGCCGGTAGCCGTGGACGTCGATCTCGGAGAGGAGGTCGTAGTAGATCTCCGCCGCGCTCTGGCCGCTGCCGACCAGGGTGATCGACTTCTTCTTCTGGAGCGCCTCCTTGTTCTGGAGGTAGCGCGAGTTGTGGATCAGGTCGCCGCCGAGGCCCTGGCAGGAGTCGGGGACGTACGGCGGGGTGCCGGTGCCGAGCACGATCCGACGGGCGCGGAAGGTCTCTCCGGCCTCGGTCGTCACCACGTACTCCTCGCCGGCCTCGTCGTACGTGACGGAGGAGACGGTCGTGGAGAAGCGGATGCTCCGCATCTTGTCCGCGGCCCAGCGGCAGTAGTCGTTGTACTCGGTCCGCAGCGGATAGAAGTTCTCGCGGATGTAGAACGAGTAGAGCCGCCCCTTCTCCTTCAGATAGCTGAGGAAGGAGTACGGGGACGTCGGGTCGGCCATCGTGACGAGGTCCGACATGAACGGGGTCTGGAGGTGCGCGCCCTCCAGGAACATCCCGGAGTGCCACTCGAAGTCGGGCTTGGACTCCAGGAAGAGGCCGTTCAGTTCGTCGATGGGCTCGGTGAGGCAGGCGAGGCCGAGGTTGAACGGACCGAGCCCGATGCCGATGAAGTCGTACGTGTCGGGGGTATCAGGCGTGGACAAGGGTCTCTCCCAGGTACTGCTCGGCGTGGCCGGCTATCAGATCGAGGACGGCGGCGATGTCGGCCACGGTCGTCTCGGGGTTGAGCAGGGTGAACTTCAGGTACTGGCGGCCGTCGACCTTGGTCCCGGCGACGACGGCCTCGCCGGAGGCGAAGAGCGCCTTACGGGCGTAGAGGTTGGCGCGGTCGATCTCGGCGGGCGAGGTGACGTTCTCGGGGATGTAGCGGTAGACCAGCGTGGACAGCTGCGGCTCGACGACCACGTCGTAGCGCGGGTCGGCGGCGAGCAGGTCGAAGCCCGCCTCGGCCAGGTCGCAGACCTCGTCGAAGAGCTCGCCGACGCCGTCGGCGCCCATGACGCGCAGGGTCATCCACAGCTTGAGGGCGTCGAAGCGGCGGGTGGTCTGGAGGGACTTGTCCACCTGGTTGGGAATCTGCTCCGCGACCGTCCGGCGCGGGTTGAGGTACTCCGCGTGGTACGTCGCGTGGCGCAGGGTGGCCCCGTCGCGCACCAGGACGGCGGAGGAACTCACCGGCTGGAAGAAGGACTTGTGGTAGTCGACCGTCACCGAGTCGGCGCGCTCGATGCCGTCCAGGAGGTGGCGGCGGGTGAGGGAGGCGAGCAGTCCGCAGCCGTAGGCGGCGTCGACGTGCATCCAGGCGCCGTACTCGTCGGCCAGGGCGGCGATCTCGGGCAGCGGGTCGATGGAGCCGAAGTCGGTGGTGCCGGCGGTGGCGACGATCGCCATCGGGACCAGGCCCTCGGCGCGGCAGGCCTCCAGCTCGGCGGCGAGGACGACGGACTGCATCCGCTTGTTCCGGTCCACCGGGATGGAGATGACGGCGTCGGGGCCGAGGCCGAGGAGGCCGGCCGACTTCTGGACGCTGAAGTGGCTGCAGTCGGACGTGAAGACGCGCAGCTTGGACAGGTCCGTGGTCTTGGCCTCCTGGCGGGCGAGGAGCAGGGCCTGGAGGTTGGACTGCGAACCGCCGCTGGTGAACACGCCGTCGGCCGAGGGTCCGAAGCCGATGCGGCCGGTGGTCCAGTCGATGAGCTTGCGCTCGATCAGGGTGCCGCCCGCGCTCTGGTCCCAGGTGTCGAGCGAGGAGTTGACCGCCGAGAGGACGGCCTCGCCGAGCACGGCGGGGATCACGACCGGGCAGTTGAGGTGGCCCAGGTAGCGCGGGTGGTGGAAGTAGACGGCGTCGCGGAGGTAGACGCTCTCGAGCTCGTCGAGGGCGGCGGAGGAGTCGCCGAGCGGCTTGTCGAGGTCGACGGCGTCGATGGTGGGCGCCAGCGTCGCGGGGGTGACGCCGCTGAACGGGCGTCGCGTCGTGGCGAGTTTCTCCGCCACCCGCTCGACTCCTTCGGTGACGGAGCGCCGGTAGCTCTCCGCCGTGGCGTCGTTGAGCAGGTGCGAACGCATGGGGATGGTCCTCCGGACGGAAAAGGGGCGAGGGGCGTTGCGGTGCGAAAGTAAGGTTAGCCTAACCTAACTTTGCATCGCAACGCCCCCCGCCCCTCGGGGAAGTGGGAGTTGCCGCCCCTACGTCACGATTCGTCCTCGGGCGTCTCGCGCAGGGCGTCCTCGGACAGCCCCTTGCGCCAGTAACCGACGAACGTGACCCGGCGGCGGTCGAGTTCGCGATCGCGCACGAAGTGACGGCGCAGCTCCTTCACCGAACCGGACTCGCCCGCGATCCAGACGTACGGCGCCTCGCCCGGCAGCTCGGCGGCGCGCACCGCGTCCACGGCGGACGGCGCCCCCTCCTCACGGATCAGCCAGGTGACGGTGGCGTCGGCCTGGGTCGCCAGCTCCATGCGGTCGCCGGAGCAGGGGACTTCGAGATAGACGTGGGCGCGGGTCTCGGCCGGCAGCCACTCCAGGATCGCCGCGGCGGCCGGCAGGGCCGTCTCGTCCGCCCAGATGAGGACGGAGTCGGCGTCGTCCGGGAGCTGGAAGCGGACGGCGGTGTTGGCGGCCGTCGCCGGGCCGAGCACGACGACCCGGTCGCCGGGCTCGGCCTGCTGCGCCCAGCGGCAGGCGGGGCCGCCATCCTCATGGAGCGCGAAGTCGATGTCGACCTCGCCCGGTCCGTCGGGCTCCGTGCGCTGCTCGCGGACCGTGTACGAGCGCATCACGGCCCGCTCGTCGTCCGGCATCGCGCGCCAGGCCCCGAGGATCGCGTACATGTCGGGGTTGTCCAGCGGCGGCAGGACGGGAGCCTCCTGGCCGGGGTGCGGCAGGAAGAGGGAGAGCGACTGGTCGCGCCCGCCGGAGGCGAACGACTTCAGGTCCTCGCCGGTGAAGGTGACGCGGACCAGGGACGGGCCGAGCCGCCTCGTCCGGTCGACCTGAAGGCTGAAGAACTGGAACGGGGCGGTCTCGGCGCTCGTCATGGGGTCAGGCCACCTTCTTCGCGTTCTCCAGGGCCTTCGCCAGGTCCTCCATGAGCGGGGCGCACTTGGCGTACGAGTAGATCGGCTCGGTCACGCGCGGGAAGACCTGGCCGGCCTTGACGGCGGGCAGCGCGGCCCAGGTCGGCTTGGCCTTGAGGGCCTCCGGCTGCAGGGCCGAGGTGCGGTTGTCGAGCAGGATGACGTCGGCCTTGTACTTGTCGACGTTCTCCCAGCTCAGACCCTCGAACCAGCCGCCCTGGTCCAGCTTGTCGGGCGTGATGATGTTGACGCCCAGCTCCTGGAAGTAGAGCGTGTCGGTCGGCCGGACCGGGGTGGAGACGTAGAACAGGTCGGGGGAGCCGGAGCCGATCAGGACCTTGATGTCCTTCTTGCCCTTGGCGGCCTGGCGGACGCGCTCGGCGGCCGCCTCGAAGCGGGCCTTGTCGGCCAGAATCTGCTTGGTCTTCACGTCGGCGCCGAGGGAGGCGGCGAGGTCGGCGTGGCGCTGGAGGACGGCCGGCATCGACTTGTCGGCGGCCCACAGGGCCACGCTCGGGGCGACCTTGAGGATCTTGTCCTTCTGCTCGGCCGGGACGTACCAGAGGTCGTTCTTCTCCCACATGTCGGTGATGAGAAGGTCCGGGTTGAGCTTGAGGTACTCCTCGATCTTGAACTCGCCCCAGACGTTGCCGATGATCTTGACCTTCTTGACGTCGAGGTCCCCGGCCTGGACGTCCGGCGTCTCCTCGCCCGTCTTCGGGTCCTTGACCGTGGTCGGGCCGAAGACGCCCTTGACCTCGATGCCGAAGTCCTTGAGGGCGGCGGCCATTCCGGTGAAGGCGACGATGTTCTTCGGGGTGGACTTCGCCTCGACGGCCGTACCGCGGTCGTCGGTGAACTTCCACGGCCCGGCCTTCTCCGCGGCACCGGCGGCGTCGCTGCCGCCCTTGGTCTCGGTACCGCAGGCGGCGAGCGCGGCGCCGAGCCCGAGGGCGCCGCCGGCGGCGAGCAGACCGCGACGAGTGAGGGAGGTGGCTCGGGCGTTGCTGGGCATGGCGAAGTCGCTTTCGGTACGTGCCGGGGACGGCGTTCGGCCTGGCTGAGTCGAAGGTAGGTTAGCCTAACCTCATGTTGATCTGGAGGGGTGGGGCATGGGGCCTGCGTCACATGCCATGGGCATGAGGGGCGTTCGGGTCCTGGACCGGAGCCGGGGTCAGGTCCAGGTCCAGTCCCAGGTCCTGGGGATGTCGTGAGTCGCACTCGAACCACACCGTCTTGCCGTCGGCGGTCGGTTCCACGCCCCAGCGATCGGTCACGGCCTCGACGAGCGTGAGCCCGCGCCCGCCCTCCGCGAGCGGCTCGGCCGCCGTGGCGTGAAGCGGCGGTCCCGAGACCGCGTCGGCGACCTCCACCCGGAGACCGTGCGGCTCCCGCAGGATCAGCACCGTGCAGCGCCGCCCGGGAACGTGCCGTACGACGTTGGCGACGAGCTCGGTGAGCGCGAGCTCGGCGGCGTCGGCGAGATGGGTGAGCGCCCAACGGCCGAGGAACGTGCGCAGGATGCGGCGCATGTGACCGGCGGAGTGCTCACCGACGGTGAAGCCCATGCGGTAGCTGTCGCGAAGTTCAGCCGGATAGAGGTCAGTTGCGTGATTCATGCCATCAGGGTGGGGTGGGGTGATTACGCTCGGCTACGAACCGAAACGAACGCAGTGATGCGTGAGCTTGGGGGTGACCTCGTCGTGGTCAACATCCGCAGCCTGGATCCGAGTGCCTCGCCGCTGGACTACTACGGAGCGGAGCTCCGGCGGTTGCGGGAGGAGGCGGGGCTGAACCAGCAGCAGTTGGGCGACATCGTCTACTGCACGGCGTCGCTGATCGGCCAGATAGAGACGGCGAAGAAGGTCCCCACGCGCGAGTTCTCGGAACGGCTGGACGCGGCGCTGATGACGGGCGGGCTGTTCTCGCGGCTGGTGGGGCTGGTTCTGAAGAGCCAGTTGCCTACGTGGTTCCAGCAGTATGCGGAGATGGAGGCGCGGGCGGCTTATATCTCGACGTACCAGGCGCAGTTGGTGTACGAGTTGTTGCAGACGGAGGAGTACGCGCGGGCGGTGCTGAGCGTGGACCATCCGGACAGGCTCGACGAGATGGTGGCGGCCCGGATGGAGCGCCAGCGCATCCTGGAGCGGGAGCATCCGCCGGTGCTGTGCGTGGTGCTGGACGAGGCGGCGCTGCGGCTGGAGGTCGGCGGGCGCGAGGTGATGCGAGGCCAACTCCAGCGGTTGTTGGGTTGCATGCAGCGCGAATGGATCCAGATCCAGGTGCTGCCGTTCGCGGTCGGCCAGCATGCCGGAATGATGGGCTCGTTCACTCTGCTGCGGTTCGACGGTGACCCTGACCTCTTCTATGCACCGGTCTACGGCGGCGGCCACATGACCGCCAATTCGCAAGTGATCAGGGGACGTTTCGTCGGATACGCTCATCTGCAAGCCTCGGCCCTCTCCCGGGAGGACTCGGCGGCTCTGATCACCCGCGTGATGGAGGAACGGTATGGGAGCCGACCAGGTTCTGCGGTGGCGTAAGTCGTCGTACAGCGGTTCAGACGGCGGCGAGTGCATCGAGTGCGCCCCCCTCGGCGCCGCCGCCTGGCGCAAGTCCTCCCACAGCGGCCCCACCGGCGGCGACTGCGTCGAGGTCGCCGACCTCACCGCTCACGTATCCGTCCGGGACTCCAAGAACCCCGAAGGGCCCGTCTTTCTGGCGAGCCCCGCTGCGTTCTCCGCGTTCGTGACCGCCACGGCCGAAGGTCTTCTCGGGTAGCCCTTCTGGTTCGGCCGCCCTCGTCCGGCGGACGCTCGGAGTGCGGCCTGCCGGTGTCAGTGCCGGGTGCCACCATGCGGGCATGAGTGGTGGGCCTTTCAACTGGCAAGAGTTCCTGGGGCGCTGGCAGCAGGAGTGGGTTCCGCGCGCGGACGCCGACGACGACGAGGGCGAGGACGGCGGCACGGGCCCCGGCTCCCCAGCCCGGCCCGCCGCGGAGGAGGCGGCCATCGTCGCGGCCGAGGAGCGGCTGGGGCGGCGTCTGCCGCCCTCGTACCGGGAGTTCCTGGCGGTCAGCGACGGGTGGCACGTGGATCAGCCGGCCGGGATCTATCAGCTCGGCGGCGCCGCGGACATCGACTGGTTCGGGGATCCCTTCGACATGACGGCGCTCTACGAGGAGGGTCTGGGGGACGATCCGACCGAGGAGGACGTCCTGCTGGCCGGGATGTGGCGGCGGGCGCTGCGGCTGGAGACGGACTCCGACATGTCGCACGCCCTGCTCGACCCGGGTGACACCGACCAGGACGGCGAGTGGGCGCTCTACGTCTACAAGGGCTGGGGCGGGGAGTTCCCGGTCCGATACCCGTCGTTCCGCGCGTACATGGAGGCCATGTACCGCGGCTTCCACGCCGACCGGGTGGACAGACCCGACTTCGTGAACGCGACCACGCGTGCGCAGGACGCCCGAGTGGAGGAGGCCCACCGGCTGACCCTGCGCGGACGGTACGAGGAGGCCCTGGCCCTGCTGGAGGAGGCCCGGTCCTTCGGGCGGCCGGGGAGCGCCGTCCTCTTCAACCAGCTCCGGCACCTGTCGGCTCCGGGCGGCGCCCAGGACTACGGCCTCCTGGTGGCCGATCCGCGGTACCTGCCGGAGCTTCTGCCCGTGCATGCCATGACGCCGGCCCGTGGTGAAGGGAGGCTGGGCGGGGACGACCACTGGCTGGGCATGATGGAAGCCCGTGGGGTGCCCCGGAGTACCGCCGAGGGCGTGCTGAGCGCGCTGCGGGACGGCAGCCATCGCTACGCGCCAGCCGGTGCGTGGGGCCGCGCCGTCGCCGAGGCGCGGGAGTCGGCCCGCTGGGGTGCGACCGACGCCGCGTGGCGGGTGCTGCGGGACGCGCTCCCGTTGTGGGAGGCTCCCGGGCCCTCGCTCGTTGCTCCGCTCGGCCTGCTCGCCGATCCGGTCCTGGGTCCGCTGGTCACCCCGGAGCGGGGGCGGGAGATCCTCGCGACACCGAGGGCGGGGGAGAAGGGGCCCGCTCTCGAGTCCGCGCCCGATCTCGACCCGCCGGGTCTCGCCTGGCTGACCGGGCCCGCGATGTACGGGCGACCGCTCGACGCCTACCGCTGTGTGTGGGTCGAGGCGACCGATCCCACCGGCCTGCCCGCCCTGATCGGCGAGGAAGGCGCCGAGCTGAGCGTGCCCACCGATCCGGGTGAGGCGTCCCGGCGGGCGCCGAAGCCGCATGAGCGGGAGGGCGTGGAACTCTGGGAGGACCGTGCGGTGGTCGCCGCAGGCCGCACGGCCGAGGGGTGGGCGTTCGCCTTCGACGGCCACTCCCACCGGCTCATGGGCGACCTGTTCCGGTCGCCCGCGCAGGCCGCTTCGCCGGCCGGGCGCGCGGTGGTGGTGTGGCGCGAGCCGAGGAGCTCGTCGCCGGACGCCCGCCCCGCCGCCTTCCACCTCTCGGTGGCCGAACGGGGCGAGGAGCGTTACGCGTTCACCCTGCGGGGCGCAGAGGTCGAGCGCTCCGGCGTGATACCCGAGGCCCTGGACCCCGCCCGGCTGTGCCGCCCGGAGGACTCCGAGACGGACCGCGAACTGCGCGTGCTGGAGGCCCTGTACACCGAACTGGGGCTCTCACTGCCCCGTTTCGCGCTGACCCGGGGCAGGCTCCCCACCTTCACCACCCGGTCGTGGACCCGGGCGCCGCAGGAGGGCGAGGGCTTCGCCTACCTGACCTTCGTACGGCACCGGCCCTGATGCCCCGCCGCCCGCCCGCCGTCGCCGCCCCGTGGCGACGGCCCCGTGGCGCTTCCCGGCTCACGGCAACAAGCGTGTGAGCCACGCACTTCGCCGTTCTCCTCCATCGCCACACGGTCTGGAGGGGAACTCCCAGGCGTCATCACGACATGGGCACAGCAACGAGCCCCCCAAGGCCCTGAGGCCTTGGGGGGCTCTTGCTGCCGCCTACCCGCGAGGGGTCAGCGCGCCTGGGCGCCGAAGCGGGTGCCCACGGAGGGGAAGCCGCCGGTGCCGGGCTTGTACGCGGTCACCGCGGCGACCGTGCCGCCGTTGACCGTGTTGGACATCGGCAGGGCGTACAGGGCGCCGAGTCCGGGGCCGTACGGCATGCCGACGTAGAGCTTGGTGCCGGTGTAGTGCATGTTGCGCCCCAGGTACTGGTTGGCGCCCGGGGTGCCGGGGATGCCGTCGCCGTCGCCGGCCTCGAGCCAGCGGTCGTTGGCGCCGGCCGCCGCGACGAGCGAGAAGGTGTGGACGGCACCGGCGTTGGCGGTGGTGCCGATGGCCTCACCCGGGGTACCGACCGCGAGCCGCATGGTCGCGGTGGTGCCGACCGCGCGGGGCGCGGTGTTGACGGCGGTCAGGGTCTCGCCCATCCGGTCGCCGACCTCCGACGTACCGGATACGTCGTCGACGTCCGTGCCCTGCTTGAGCTCGCGCAGCTCGCTCCATACGCCCGCGGCGGTGACCCGGCCGACGACGACACGGCCGGCGTCGGTGCGGTTCTCGGTGCCCACGACCACGGCCTCGCCGGGCGAACCGATCGCCAGGATCGAGTCGGTGGCGGCGGCGGCACCCGAGGGCCGGTACTCGGTCAGGCTGAGCGACCAGCCGAAGTCGTCGTTCGCCTCGGCGCCGCCGGAGACGTTCTCGAGGTCCTGGTCCAGGCCGAACAGCGGCTTCGGGTGGCCATCGGCGTGCAGCGTGTGGCTGAAGACCGCCAGGTTGCCCGCGGCGTTGTCGCCACCGATGTTCTCGTTGGGCGCGCCGATGGCGATGTGGTTGGCGTCGGCCGCGACCGAGGTACCGAAGCCGTCGTTCGCCTCGGCGGCACCGGGCACGTCCGCCTTGTCCTGGTGGATCGCGACGTTGACGCCGCCGCGCAGGTAGAAGGCCCCGCCGGCCTTGGCGATGGTGCCGAGCGCCTCGCCGGGCACGCCGATCACGATGTACGGCTCGCCGGCGGCGGTGGTGCCCGCGGCGAGCGAGTCGCCCATCCGGTCGCCCGTCTCGTTGACCGCCGCCTTGATCGCGCCGGCGCCCGCGCCCTGCTCGAAGTGGGTGTCCTTCAGTGTGCCGGTGCCCAGGCCGCCGGGAGCGCCGTAGAGCACGTCGACGAAGCCCGCGTCGGCGACGGTGCCGACGTCCTCCAGGGTGGTGCCGACGACGAGGTCGGTGTAGCCGTCCTCGTTGTGGTCGACGGTGTCGATCGCGTCGCCGAACGAGTCGCCCTGCTCGGCGTCGCCGGTGACCCACGCGAGGTCCTGGTTGATTTCGGCGATGCCCTTGCCGCCGCCGTAGGAGATCCGCACGAGACCGGCGTTGGTCTTGCCGCCGACGGTGCCCGCCGGGTCGGCGATCGCGATGTCCTCGACGCCGTCGCCGTTGAAGTCGGTGATGCGGGTGGCGCCCACCTTGGAGCTCACCCACGAGGCGAGGTCGTCCACGCGCGCGATGACGCCCGCGGTGCTGGTCTGCGTGGCGTCGGTGCCGTGGCACCCGCCCTGCGCGGACTGGGAGCTGAGGCCCACGAGCTTGCCGGCGCCGACCACCGGGCCGCCCGAGTCACCCATGCACGCGGCCGAGTCCTTGCCGGTCACGTTCGCCGACGTGGCGGCGGCCGAGTCGACGGTGTACGTGCCGGTGTGCAGCTTCTGCGGCGCCCACTCGGTCTTCGTACGGCCGTAACCGGCGAAGGTCAGCTCCGCGCCGACCGCGGGCGCGGCGCTCGCGAGGGCGATGGGCGTCACGTTGGTGACGGGCCGGTTCAACCGGGCGAGGACCACATCGCGGTCGGTGCGCGGCACGAGCTCGACGATCCGGCGCTCGGCGCCCTGGGTCCCGCCCAGGTCGGCGCGGCCGATCACGGCGGTGGTCGTCTTCTGCGGGGCGCCGGCCGGGACCGCGAGCGAGACGGCCGGGTTGTCGGCGAAGCAACTGGCGGCGGTCAGCAGCCACTCGGTGTCCACGAGAACGGCGGAGCAGCCGCGGTCGTGCGCACCGACGACGACCTTGGCCGTGTAGGCGTAGGTGGTGTCCGAGTCGGCGACCGGAGTGCCGGTGACGGCGGACGCGGGCACCGCGCACAGCGCGAGCGACCCGGCGGCCAGGACCGCGCCGAGCGCGGCCGGGCGGAGACGTCTGGGGGAATGCATGGGGGTGGTTACCTCAATCACAAGGCGGCGCGGCTACTTGGAGGTGCGGATCTCGACCAGGACGTGCTCCCGGCCGTCGACGGACTCACCGACGCCCTCCCAGGTCTCCGCGGGGATGTCGTACTCGACGCGGTCGTCCTCGGCGGTCATCGCGAGGTGGGTGTTGCCGGAGTCGTCGGTCTTCACCCCGTGCACCGACGGGAGTTGCAACGTCAGGAAGCCCTCGTCGGCGGTGACCTTGAAGCACACGTCCGCGCGGTCGCGGGCGAGGAACCTCAGCAGGTTCGCCTCGCTCGCGCAGTCGGCGAGCACGATGTGGCCGTCGCCGCGCTTGAGGAGAATGCCCTGTTCGGCCAATATCTGGTCGGCCTTCGGGTAGTTGTAGTCCTCGACGGCATATCCGGGCGCCGCGTCGGCGACAGGTCCGGCGGTGGTCTCGGAGGGCTGGCCCCCGGACAATACGGCCCATGCCAGGGCACCGGCGGCGGTCGCTGTGCCCAGAATGCGCGCCAATGTGCTGCGTGGCTTCATCACAGTCCTAGAAGTCGACAGTCGTCAGAGTCGGCAGGAGAATTTCCCCGCCGTCCCCTGCGGTTCAAGCTCCTTATGCAATCGGGGCTCGGCGGGTGCGTCCAATTCAGAAATGGGGCAGAAGCTGGGCAACCCCCGGGCGGCCTTCGTGATGTGCGTCACTCGCGCATTTGGTTGTAGTGATCCGTGTAAAGAATCGGTATCTCCTCACCCGGAGTGCCATTCGGTGGACGGTGTCGGGCAATTGGGGCCGAAAAAGGCGGAGGCCGGGCCACGGAACGGATGTTCCGTGGCCCGGCCTCCGCCGCCGGGCGTCGTGCCTGGCGCCGCGGGATCTACGGTGCGGGCGTTCTGGTGAGCTTCAGGGACGGCTTTCCGTCCGGATCGGGACGGAACTCCACCGCTTCCCCTCCGCTCGGGTAGAGCTGGACGCCGGACGTCCTGCCGAGTCCACCGTCATCGACCGTCAGGTAGATGAAGTCGCTGGACGCCTGGCTGTCGCGGAACTCCCAACGGCCGCTGAAGTCGGCCGGGTCGGAGGACCCGTCCGTCGACACACCGGTGGCGGAGAACGTCCCGTCGGACTCCAGCTGGAGCTCGCCGCCCGTCGCGTCGTCGCGGTACACGCCGGGCAGCTCGGCGGGGTCCACCGAGCCCATGCACCCCGAGATCAGTACCGCGGAAGCGGCCAGGACGGCGCCGAGCCCGCGTCCTCTCGTCTTCCTGCGCATCACGGCCCGAGCGTCACGTCGAACTCGATGACCTGCGTCTTGGGCGACAACGGCCCGGAGTCGCCGACGACCTTGTCGACGAACGCGCCGACGGTGTCGCTCCACCAGTCCGTGTACCCGATGACGGGAGGGTGCGTCGCGGACTCGATGTCCGATTCGTTGTACGCGGTGTAGCGCCAGACGACGGAGCCGTTGGCGTTCGTGCGGATGGGCGTCATGCGGACCTGGTGCGAGCCGAGGAACGTGTACGCCAGGTTTCCGGTGAGCCCGGCCGTGGAGAGCGTCCCGTAGTCCTGCAGGTACTTGCCGGCACCGTCGAAGCCGCTGAGCGTGTAGTCGTACATGTATGTGTGGCCCAGCTCGTAGTTCCCGCCCTGAGTGCGGGAAGCGAAGAAGGCGATGACCTCCTTAGTGAAGTTGTGGTCACGGTAGAGGCTGGTGAACTCGTCGCCCGGACCGAAGCACTGCGACGTGGGCCCCTTACCGGTGAGCCAACTCCAGCCGAGCTCCCACGGGTTGGTGCTGTTGCCGGACTCGATCGGGTCACCGAACGGCGTCAGGCAGCTCTCGGCGCCCTCCGGGAGGCCGTTCTCCTCGGGGTTGATGGGAACGGTCGCATTGTCCTGCGCGTTCTGGATCGCCTCGCGTATCGCGGCCTGGATGACGAGGACCTTGGCCTCGAACGCGGCCTGCGCGGCGGCGGTGGCGTCCTTCCCGGCCTCGAGCGATGCCTTGCGGGCAGCCGCCGACGAGGAAGCGGCCTGCGCGGCGTAGTTCGCGGCGACACCGGCGGACTGCACGGCCCGCGTCGCCGCGTTGCGCGCCACGCGGCTCGCGTTGCGCGCCGCCGCTGCGGCCTGACGTGCGGTCTCGGCGGATCGCGCGGCGTCGGCCGCGGAGTCTTCGGCGGCCGCGGCGTTCGCGCGTGCCTCATCGGCGGACAGCTTGGCGTCGGCCGCGTAACCCTTGGCGGCGTTGGACCACTCGATCGCCTTGTCGGCGGCGTCGCGTGCGAGGGCCGCCGCCTCGGAGGCCCGTGCCGCGTCCTCCTGCGCTTCCTTGGCGACCTTGGCCGCGCCCGCGATCGCCGCACGGATCGCGCTGATGTGCGTGGCGTGGTCGTGGTCGAGCCGCGCGAACTCGTGCTGTGTGGTGCCGATGAACTGGCGCAGCATGTGCGTGGTGCCCTCGAGCGCGATCTGGGCGGCCGCCTTGACGTACGGGCCTCCGTTCGCCAGGAGGGTGGTGGCCTTCACGCGGTCGTCCTCGCGGACGGCCGCGTAACGCTCGATGTGCAGGAAGGAGTGCAGGGCCTCGGCGGTGCCGTTCTCCAGCGCGGCCTCGGCCGCACGCCGTACCGCGGGACCGGTGGTGGCGTCGGCCAGGAGCGTGGTCACCTCGACCCGGTTGTCCTCCCTGGCCGCCTGGACCGCCCCGCTCTCGAGGAAGGCCTTCACCTTCGCGGGGTCCTCGGTCTTCAGCGCCGCCGCGGCCGCCGTGGCCACGTCCTGCGTCGAGATCGCCGCCGTCGCCGCGACGTTCTCGACGTTGTCCTGGCGCAGCGCGAGGACGCGGTCGGCGTCGATCCAGTGGACGACGTCCTCGTCCGAGCCGGCCAGCGCGAACTCCGCGGCCTCCCGGGTCCACGTGCCCGACCGCTCGATGAGCTGGACCGCCGCCTTGCGCCCGGTCGCCACCGCCTCCGCGGTCCTGCCGCCCGCCAGCGCCGACTCGGCGGAGCCGATGAGCGCGAGCAGCTCAGCGGACAGGCGCGCTTCCTGCGTCCGCTCCCGGTTGAACCGTTCGAGCTGATCCGTCTCGGCGCTCGCCTCGAGCCGCGCCCGCTCGATCGCCTCCTCGGTCTCCTCGGCCAGCCTGGCGAGCTCGGCCTGACGCGCCGTCTGCTCGACGGCACGTGCCTTGTCGACGGCGTCGGCGGCCTTGTTCGCCGCCTCGACGGCCGCGTTGGCGGCGGTCGTCGAGCGGTTGGCGTAGTCGACCGCCTGGCCGGCGAAGTTCGCCGCCTCCACAGCGGCCGCGGCCGCCTTCTCGGCGTGGTCGGCGGCGCTGTTGGCCGCGTCGCGCGACGCGCGGGCGGCGGTGGCCGCCTGCCCGGCCAGGGTCCGCGACCTGCCCGCGGCCTGCGTCGCCCTGGCCGCGGCGGCCTCGGCCACGGCGGCCTCCCGCTGCGCGGCGGCGGCCTCGGACTGTGCGGCGCCGGAGGCCACGGCCGCGTCGGCCGAGGCCCGCGCGGCGGCGGCCGCGTTGAGGGCCGAGCTGGCGGCGGCCGCGCCGGCGGCATCGGCCGCGTCGGCGGACATGGCCGCGAGGTCAGCCTTCAGGGCCACGGTGCGCA
Organism: Streptomyces sp. NPDC022552; assembly: GCF_055561875.1. Taxonomy (NCBI): domain Bacteria; kingdom Bacillati; phylum Actinomycetota; class Actinomycetes; order Kitasatosporales; family Streptomycetaceae; genus Streptomyces; species Streptomyces sp. NPDC022552. Next base: position 73,820 of record NZ_JBVHGJ010000011.1, on the reverse strand, counting down.
CGAGCTTGACCATCGCCGTGGCGGCCGTCGCCGCCGCGCGGGCCGCGTCCGCCATCGCCGCGTCCTTGGAGGCGCCGATTGCGGCACGGTACGCACGGGCCGCGGCGCGTCCTGCCGCCGCCGCAGCCGAAGCGGCGGCCTGCGCGGCCGCCACCGAACGCTGCGCGGCGGCCTGCGCCGTCCGCGAGGCCGACACCGCGGTCGCCGCGGCGGCGGCAGCGCCCTTGGCCGCCTGCGCGGCCTTGTTCGCCGCCCTGGCCGAGCGCTGGACGTCCTGTTCGGCGGCCTCGGCCTCGGCCTTGGCCTCCAGCGCCGCCTCCTTCGCCTTCTCGGAGGCCTTGATCGCCTGCTGGGACAGCTCGACGGCCTCGTCGGTCTTCCGGCCGGCGCGGCGGCCCTCCGCCTCCACGACCTTGACCAGCTGCTGGATCGTCGCCGTCTCTTCGTCCCGCGCCCGGGCGATGTACTGGCCCGTCTCCAGGAACCACCGGATCGCCCTCGGCGATCCGTCGTCCAGGGCCCGCGAGGCGTACTCCCGCACCTGCGGCGAAGCGGTCACGAGGATGGAGGTCACCTGCACACGCTCGTCCTCCTCGTGCGCGGTGAACTGTCCACCGCTGAGGAAGGCGCGCAGCGCGAAGTCCGAATCGGCCTCCAGCGCGGCGGAAGCCTCACGCTTCACGGCACGGCCACCGTGGGCCATGACCGTGGTCACGGCCACCTCGAGGTCCTCGCGCACCGCCGTCCGGAAACCGTCCTTGAGGAAGGCCTCGACCGCCGCCGTCCCGCCGGACAACGCCACGCCGATGCTCTCGCGCGTCGCCCTGCCCGCCATGACCAGGGACTGCGTGAGCGTGAACCGGTTGTCCTCGGCCCGGGCCGAGGGCAGCTTCTCGTCGAGGAAGGCCCTCACGTCGGCCGCACTGCCCACCAGGGCCGCGGCCGCGGCGGTGCGGACGGCACGGCCGCCCGTCCTGTACGCCCAGACCACCTTGCCGCGGTCGGTGTCCGGCAGGCCGGACCCCTCGGGCACCGAGTCGGTTCCGGACCCGGTCGCCGCGTACGCGGGACGTGTGAGGACCGTGCATTCCGGCAGCGCACAACCGGCTGCCACCCCGGCGAAAGCGGCGAGTATCTGACGTCTGCTGAACTGTCGTGAGCGCTGTGCCATCACGATCCCCTTCTCCTGCGCTGATCCCGACCAGGACGTGCTTCCGGCCTTCGACGGACTGTCGTGGTCGGTCGTCCGCACCCGGTACACCGAGTCGGACTCCAGGCGCAGGAAGCACTCCGCGGCGGAGGGCCGGTCCTTGCGGCTCGCCCCTGCGGTCCAAGTTCCTTATGCAATCGGGGCTCGGCGGGCGCGTCCAATTCAGAAATGGGGCAGAAGCTGGGGAACCCCCGGGTGGCCGTCGTGATGTGCGTCACTCGCGGAAAAGGTTGTAGTGATCTCGATAAAGAATCGGTTCCGGTGCGACCCGAAGTCATGAATCCGGCCTTTTGTACGGCCAATTCGCCAATTTGCGTCGCAATACCAAGGAGCCCTCGTAATGCCGTGATTCGCGACGAAGGGGCGAGCCGGAAACCGTCGAGCGCCCGCCGCCCCCGGTAGGGGCGACGGGCGCTCGACGGACGTCGGTGCCTGGGGCGGAAGGGCTCAGGCGGAGACGAGGCCCAACTCGCGGGCGATCAGCATCCGCTGGACCTCGCTCGTGCCCTCGCCGATCTCCAGGATCTTGGAGTCGCGCCACATGCGGGCCACCGGGTACTCGTTCATGAAGCCGTAGCCGCCGTGGATCTGGGTGGCCTCACGGGCGTTGTCGACCGCGACCGTGGAGGAGTACAGCTTCGCCAGCGCCGCCTCCTTCTTGAACGGCTCGCCGAGCACCAGCCGCGAGGCCGCGTCGCGCCAGCCGATGCGGGCCATGTGCGCCCGCATCTCCATGTCCGCGATCTTGAACTGGATGGCCTGGTTGTCGCCGATCGGCCGGCCGAAGGCGTGACGTTCCTTCGCGTACTTCACGGACTCGTCGACACAGCCCTGCGCGAGCCCGGTCGCGAGGGCCGAGATCGCGATCCGGCCCTCGTCGAGGATCCGGAGGAACTGCGCGTACCCACGGCCCTCTTCGCCGAGCAGGTTGGCGGCGGGGACACGGACGTCGTCGAAGGACAGCTCGCGGGTGTCCGAGGCGTTCCAGCCGACCTTGGAGTACGGCGCGGCGACCGTGAAGCCCGGGGTGCCGGACGGGACGATGATCGAGGAGATCAGCGGACGGCCGTCGGGCTTGCGGCCGGTGACGGCCGTGACGGTGACCAGACCCGTGATGTCCGTACCGGAGTTGGTGATGAAGCACTTCGAGCCGTTGATGACCCAGTCGTCGCCGTCGCGGACGGCGGTGGTGCGGGTGCCGCCGGCGTCGCTGCCCGCGCCGGGCTCGGTCAGGCCGAAGGCGCCCAGGATCTCGCCCGAGCACATCCGGGGAAGCCACTCCTGCTTCTGCTCCTCGGTGCCGAAGCGGTAGACCGGCATCGCGCCGAGCGAGACACCCGCCTCCAGGGTGATGGCGACGGAGGAGTCGACGCGGGCGAGCTCTTCGAGCGCGATGCCGAGGGCGAGGTAGTCGCCGCCCATGCCGCCGTACTCCTCCGGGAAGGGCAGGCCGAACAGGCCCATGCGGCCCATCTCGCGGACGATCTCGTACGGGAACTCGTGGCGCTCGTAGTAGTCGCCGATCTTCGGCGCGACGACGTCGTGCGCGAACTCCTCCACGGTGCGGCGGAGTTCCTCGTGCTCTTCGGAGAGCCGGTGGTCGAGGGACATGGCTAGGACTCCTTGTGGGAGAGCGCGCGAACGGTACGGGAAGGGCTCGGTCGGCCCAGTTGGTCGGCCATCCACACGCTGGTGGCGGTGAGGGCGGCCAGGTCGACCCCGGTCTCGATGCCGAGGCCGTCGAGCATCCACACGAGGTCTTCGGTGGCGAGGTTGCCCGTGGCGCTCTTGGCGTACGGGCAGCCGCCGAGGCCGCCGGCGGAGGCGTCGACCGTGGTCACGCCGTGCTGGAGGGCGGCGAGGGTGTTGGAGAGCGCCTGGCCGTAGGTGTCGTGGAAGTGCACGGCGAGGCGGGAGGTGGGCACTCCGGCCTCGTCGAGGCTCTGGAGTAGCTGGGTGACGTGACCGGGCGTGGCGACGCCGATGGTGTCGCCGAGGCTCAGCTCGTCGCAGCCCATCTCGGCAAGGGCCTTGGTGACGCGGACGACCTGCTCGACGGGGACGGCGCCTTCCCAGGGGTCGCCGAAACACATCGAGAGGTAGCCGCGGATGCGGAGGCCCTGCTCTATGGCGCGGGTGACGACGGGCTCGAACATGGCGAGGGCCTCGTCGACGGTCCGGTTGAGGTTGGCCTTCGCGAAGGACTCCGTGGCGGAGGCGAAGACGGCGATCTCGCGGGCGCCGAGGGCCAGGGCGCGGTCGAGCCCACGCTCGTTGGGCACGAGGACCGGGAGCCGGGCCGGCACGCCCTTGAGGAGCGGGAACAGCTCCTCGGCGTCCGCCAGCTGCGGCACCCACTTGGGGTGGACGAAGCTGGTCGCCTCGACGGTGGAGAGCCCGGCGGCGGCGAGCCGCCGCACGAACTCGGCCTTCGTGGCGGTCGGGACGACGGTCTTCTCGTTCTGCAGCCCGTCGCGGGGGCCGACCTCGTGGATCCGGACCCGGGCGGGGAGCCCGGGGGCGGGCACGTGCATGGGCAGGCCCGTGGTCATGATTCCTCCCTGGGGGTCACCACGGCGAGGATCTGGTCCATGGCGACGGTGGAGCCGGGGGTGACGTCCAGCTCGGTCACGGTGCCGGCGTGCGGGGCGGAGATGACGTGCTCCATCTTCATGGCCTCGACGACGAGCAGGCTCTGCCCGGCCTCGACCTCGTCCCCGACCGCGACCTTGACGACGGTGACGGTGCCGGGCATGGGCGCGGCGAGGGTGTCGGCGCCGCCGTGGCGTGCGCCGGTGAGGGCCGCCTGGACGGGGTCGTGGTCGAGGACGTGCCAGGAGTCGCCGTCGCGGCCGAGCCAGATCCCTTCGGGGGAGGTGGCGAGGTGGAGGCGGTGGGTGATCCCGTCGAGGGCCAGGGTGAGCTCCCCGCCGACCGGGGGGTTGCCGACGAGTGCGGCGGTGACCGCCGCGGCCGGAACCTCCGGATCGCCGAGCAGCAGCTCGGCGCCGGACGCCGTGCCGCGCACCCGGACGGTCACCGGGTCGTGGCCGGGGACACGGAAGGGCAGCACGGTCCAGGCGGGCGTGCCGCCGAGGCGCCAGCCGCTGCGGACGTCGAAGGGGTCGGCCCAGCCGGCGCCCGCCGGGGCGGCCGAGGCCTCGCCCCGGGAACCGGCCGAGCGGGCGCCCCACGCGGTCAGCAGCGCCGCCGCCGCGTACACCTCGTCCGGGACACCCGTCGGGACCAGGCTCTCCGCGTCCCGCTCCACCAGCCCCGTGTCCAGGTCGCCGGTCTTCACCGACTCGTGGGCGAGCAGGCGTCGCAGGAAGCCCGCGTTCGTGGGGACGCCCAGGGTGACCGTGTCCGCCAGGGCCGCGCGGAGGCGGCGGAGGGCCGTGGGACGGTCCGGTGCGTGGACGATGACCTTCGACAGCATCGGGTCGTACAGGCTGCCGACCTCGGTGCCCTCGCTCAGGCCCGAGTCCGTCCGCACCCCGTCGCCCTGCGGCTCGCCCAGCGCCAGGACCGTGCCGCCCGACGGGAGGAAGCCCCGCGAGGGGTCCTCCGCGCAGATGCGGGCCTCGATCGCCCAGCCGTCCAGGCGGACGTCCGACTGGCCGAAGCCCAGCTTCTCGCCCGCCGCGACCCGCAGCTGCCACTCCACCAGGTCGATCCCGGTGATCAGCTCCGTCACCGGGTGCTCCACCTGGAGGCGGGTGTTCATCTCCATGAAGTAGTACGAGGACGGGTCCACGCCCGGCACGATGAACTCGACCGTGCCCGCGCCCACATAGCCGCACGAACGCGCCGCCTCGACCGCCGCCGCGCCCATCTCCTCGCGGATCTCCGGCGTCAGCAGGACGCTCGGGGCCTCCTCGATGATCTTCTGGTGGCGCCGCTGGAGCGAGCACTCGCGCTCGCCGAGGTGCACGACGTTGCCGTGCCCGTCCGCCAGGACCTGGATCTCGATGTGCCGCGGCCGGTCGATCCACCGCTCCACCAGGAGCGTGTCGTCGCCGAACGACGACCGTGCCTCACGGCGGGCCGCCGCGATCTCGTCCGTCAGCGTCGACAGGTCGCGTACGAGACGCATGCCCTTGCCGCCGCCGCCCGCCGAGGGCTTCAGCAGGACCGGGGCGCCCAACTCGCGTGCCGCCGCTTCGAGCTCCGGGTCCGCCGCGCCGGGGACGACCGGCACGCCCGCCGCCTTCACCGTCTCCTTCGCCCGGATCTTGTCGCCCATCAGGGAGATCGCGGACGCCGGGGGGCCGATGAAGACCAGGCCCGCGTCCGCGCACGCCTGCGCGAAGCCCGCGTTCTCCGCCAGGAAGCCGTAACCCGGGTGGACCGCCTGCGCGCCCGTCCGGCGCGCCGCGTCGAGGAGCGCCTCGACCGACAGGTACGACTCCGAGGCCGCCGGCGGCCCGATCCGTACCGCCGTGTCCGCCTCCCGCACGTGGCGCGCCTCGGCGTCCGCGTCGCTGTAGACCGCCACCGAACGCACGCCGAGCGCCCGCAGGGTGCGGATGACCCGGACCGCGATCTCGCCGCGATTGGCGACGAGCACTGTGTCGAACATGGACTCCCTCACATCCGGAAGACGCCGAACTGGGGGTCACCCAGGGGCGCGTTGGCACAGGCCGTCAGGGCGAGGCCCACCACCTGGCGGGTCTCCATCGGGTCGATGACCCCGTCGTCCCAGAGCCGCGCCGACGCGTAGTAGGCGTTGCCCTGGGTCTCGTACTGTGCGCGGATCGGGGCCTTGAAGGCCTCCTCTTCCTCCGCGCTCCACTCGTCGCCGAGCTGGTCCCGCTTGACCGTCGCGAGGACGGACGCCGCCTGCTCGCCGCCCATGACCGAGATCTTGGCGTTGGGCCACATCCACAGGAAGCGCGGCGAGTACGCCCGGCCGCACATCGAGTAGTTGCCCGCGCCGTAGGAGCCGCCGACGACCACGGTCAGCTTCGGCACGCGCGTGCAGGCCACGGCCGTCACCATCTTGGCGCCGTGCTTGGCGATGCCGCCCGCCTCGTAGTCCTTGCCGACCATGAAGCCGGAGATGTTCTGGAGGAAGAGGAGCGGGATGCCGCGCTGGTCGCACAGCTCGATGAAGTGGGCGCCCTTCTGGGCGGACTCGGAGAAGAGGATGCCGTTGTTGGCGACGATCCCGACCGGGTGACCGTGGATCCGGGCGAAGCCGGTGACGAGCGTCTGCCCGTACTCGGCCTTGAACTCCTGGAAGCGCGAGGCGTCCACGATCCGGGCGATGACCTCGCGGACGTCGTACGGGGTGCGGGAGTCGACCGGCACCGCGCCGTAGAGCCCCGCCGGGTCCACCTTCGGCTCCTCGACCGGCTCGACCGACCAGGGCAGTTCGCCCCGCGCGGGCAGGGTCGCGACGATGTTCCGGACGATGCGCAGCGCGTGGGCGTCGTCCTCCGCGAGGTGGTCGGTGACTCCGGACGTACGGGAGTGGACCTCGCCGCCGCCGAGCTCCTCGGCCGTGACGACCTCTCCGGTCGCGGCCTTCACCAGCGGCGGACCGCCGAGGAAGATCGTGCCCTGGTTCCGTACGATCACGGCCTCGTCGCTCATCGCCGGGACGTACGCGCCACCGGCAGTGCACGAGCCGAGGACCGCCGCGATCTGCGGGATGCCGGCGCCGGACATCCGGGCCTGGTTGTAGAAGATCCGGCCGAAGTGCTCGCGGTCCGGGAAGACCTCGTCCTGCATGGGCAGGAACGCGCCGCCCGAATCCACCAGGTAGAGGCAGGGGAGACGATTCTCCAGTGCCACCTCCTGGGCCCTCAGGTGCTTCTTCACGGTCATCGGGTAGTACGTGCCGCCCTTGACGGTGGCGTCGTTGGCGACGATCACGCATTCGCGGCCCGAGACCCGCCCGATGCCCGCGATGACGCCGGCGGCCGGTGCCGCGTCGCCGTACATCCCGTTCGCGGCCAGCGGGGCCAGCTCCAGGAACGGCGAACCCGGGTCGAGGAGGGTGTCCACGCGGTCCCGCGGCAGCAGCTTGCCGCGCGCGGTGTGCCGTGCGCGCGCCTTCTCGCCACCGCCGAGCGCCACCGCGGCGAGCTTGGCGCGCAGAGTGGCCGAGAGCTCGTGGTGAGCGGCCTCATTGGCCTGCCAGGCCGGCGACGCGGGATCCGCCGCGCTCGTCAGCACAGGTGCCTGCTGCATCTCTCGAGCTCCCTTGCTCGGTTAATGAGCGTTAACGTATGTCGTTCAGGTTAACGACCGCTAACCCGGTTGTCTAGAATCGCTTCCATGACCACCACCGCCAGGCCCGACGCCCCCACGCGACGCGAGCAGATCCTCAAGGAGGCCGCTCGCCTCTTCGCCGAGCGCGGCTTCCACGGAGTGGGCGTCGACGAGATAGGAGCCGCCGTCGGCATCAGCGGCCCCGGGCTCTACCGGCACTTCCCGGGCAAGGACGCGATGCTCGCCGAGCTGCTCGTCGGGATCAGCGAGCGGCTCCTGGACGGCGGGCGGCTGCGGGTCGGCGAGGAGCTGGGCGACCCGCGGGCGCTGCTCGGCTCGCTCATCGACGGGCACATCGACTTCGCGCTCGACGACCGGCCCCTGATCACGCTGCACGACCGGGAGCTGGACCGGCTCAAGGACGAGGACCGCAAGCGGGTGCGCCAGCTCCAGCGGCAGTACGTGGAGCTGTGGGTGGCGGTCGTACGGGAGCTGTACCCGGCGGCCGGCGAGCCGGAGGCGCGGGCTGCGGTCCACGCCGTCTTCGGGCTCCTGAACTCGACCCCGCACCTCGCGGCGCTCGGCCGCCAGTCGATGGAGGAGCTGCTCAGGCGCCTGGCGCACGGGGCGTTCGGGGCGCTCGCGGAAGCGTAGCCACCGGTCCACGGGGTGGAATCGGGCCGCCGGGGGCGCGGCGGCCCGGCAGAATGAGGCCCATGCCGATACTCAGTCGCCCCGCCCTTGTCGAGCACCTCGTACGGACCCGGATCGCGGGCGATGTCGCCACCCCGCGCGACAACAACCTCTCCCACTACCGCAAGCTCGCCAACGGCGACCGGCACTACTGGCTCGGTCTGGAGCTCGGCGACCGGTGGACGGACGAGCAGGACGTCCTCGCCGTGATGGCCGAGCGGTGCGGGGTGAACGACGACCCCGCCCACCGCACCGGGCAGGACACCATCGACCCCGAGCTGACCGTCGACGCCCTCGACCGGGCGGCCGCCCGCCTGCGCAAGGCCGCCGCCGGCCAGGAGCGGGTGCTCTTCGCGACCGGTCACCCGGGCGCGCTGATCGACGCCCACAGCCGGGTCGCCGCCGCGCTGCGGGCGAAGGGCTGCGACATCGTACGGATCCCGGGCGGGCTCACCGCCGACGAGGGGTACGTCGTCCAGTTCGCCGACGTCGCCGTCTTCGAGCGGGGCGCCAGCCTCTGGCACACCCACTCGCCGGAACCCATGAACGCGATCCTCGACGGCCTGGAGGCCCTGGGCGAGCAGCGGCCCGACCTGGTCGTCGCCGACCACGGCTGGGCCGGGCGGGCGGGTCAGCGCGGGATCGACTCCGTCGGCTACGCGGACTGCAACGACCCCGCCCTCTTCATCGGCGAGGCCGAGGGCGCGATGCAGGTCACGATCCCGCTCGACGACCACGTCCTCGACCCCCGGTACTACGAGCCGCTCACCGCCTACCTGCTCGACGCGGCGGGCCTGGGGGGCTGACAGCCGACGGCGGGAGAACGACACCGCGGCCACACGGGGCCGCGGACCCGTCACGTGTCCCGCGGCGGCCGCTGTCCGAGGGCCGGTGTCGGGTCCAGGTACACGCGGCGGACGGCCGGGAAGCGTTCCCGTAGCTGCTGTTCGGCCTCCTCGCAGGCCCACTCGACCTGCTCGGCCGAGGACACGTCGCGGAAGTCGATCTTCGCCGCGATCAGGACCTCCTCCGGGCCCTGGATCAGCGTCGTCAGGTCGAGCACGGCGATGATGTGCGGCACGGTCAGCAGCTCGTCGCGGATCTCCTCCCTGATCCGCCGCGGCACCGGGCGGCCGATCAGCAGCTCCGCGTTGGAGCGGCCGAGCACCCAGGCCACGTACACGAGCAGCGCGCCGATGAGGATCGAGGCGACGCCGTCCCAGACGCTGTCGCCGGTGATCTCCACGCCGAACAGGCCGCCCGCCGCGAGGAGCAGCCCGGCCAGGGCTGCCGAGTCCTCCATCACGACGGCCTTGACCGTGGTGTCGGGCGTGCGCCGCAGATAGCGGCCGAAAGGCGCACTCTTCCGTTCCGCCTCGCCCTTGACCTGGCGGACGGCGGTCCGCAGGGAGAAGCTCTCCAGGACGAAGGCGACGCCGAGCACGATGTACGAGACGAGCGGGTCGCCCACCTCCTCGCCGTACACGAGCGTGTGGATGCCGTCGTAGACCGAGAAGACCGCGCCGCCGACGAACGTGGCGACGGCGGCGAGCAACGCCCAGACGTAGCGTTCGCTCGCGTACCCGAGCGGATGGTCCTCGTCGGCCGGCTTCTCGCTGCGCTTGAGCGCGGTGAGCAGCATGACCTCGGTGACGGTGTCGGCGACCGAGTGGGCCGCCTCGGAGAGCATCGCGCTCGATCCGCTGACGACCCCCGCGACGGCTTTGGCGGCGGCGATCCCGAGGTTCGCCACCGCCGCCACGATCACCGTGAAGGTGCTCTCGCCGCTCTGCGAGCTGTTCCGCGCCATGTTCGGACGGTATGTCCGATCATCAGCGCGGGATGCGAACGACACCCTCCTGGATGACGGAGATCGCCAGCTGCCCGTCCTGCGTGTAGATCCGCGCCTGGCCCAGGCCGCGCCCGCCCGACGCGGACGGCGACTCCTGGTCGTACAGCAGCCATTCGTCCGCCCGGAACGGCCGGTGGAACCACATCGCGTGGTCCAGCGATGCCCCGACGACGTCCCCGACCGCCCAGCCGCCCCGCCCGTGGGCGAGCAGCACCGAGTCGAGCAGCGTCATGTCGGAGACGTAGGTCGCCAGGCAGACGTGCAGCAGCGGGTCGTCGGCCAGCTTGCCGTTCGTACGGAACCAGACCTGCGAGCGCGGCTCGCGCGGCTCCCCGACGGAGCCCCACGGCGGCGTGTCGGCGTAGCGCAGGTCCACCGCCGCCCGCGCCTCGACCAGGCGCGCGGCCACGTCCGCCGGAAGGTGCCGGGGCAGCATCTCCGCCGCCGTCGGCAGGGACTCCGGGTCCGGCGCGGCCGGCATCTCGTACTGGTGCTCCAGCCCCTCCTCGTACGTTTGGAAGGACGCGGAGAGGTGGAAGATCGGCCGCCCGTGCTGGACGGCGACGACCCGGCGGGTGGTGAAGGAGCGGCCGTCGCGGATCCGGTCCACGGTGTAGACGATCGGCGCGCCCGGGTCCCCGGCGCGCAGGAAGTACGCGTGCAGGGAGTGGGCGAGGCGGTCCTCCGGGACGGTCCGCCCCGCCGCCACCAGCGCCTGGGCGGCCACCTGGCCGCCGAAGACGCGGGGGACGACGGCGGAGCGGGACTGTCCCCGGAAGAGGTTCTGCTCGATCTGCTCGAGGTCGAGCAGATCGAGCAGGGCGTCGAGAGCCTCGGGCACTTACAGACCCATCGACTTGGCGATGATCGACTTCATGATCTCGCTGGTGCCGCCGTAGATGCGGTTGACGCGGTTGTCCGCATACAGGCGCGCGATCGGGTACTCGTTCATGTAGCCGTAGCCGCCGTGCAGCTGGAGGCAGCGGTCGATCACGCGGTGCGCGACCTCGGTGCAGAAGAGCTTCGCGCTCGCGGCCTCGGCCGGGGTCAGCTCGCCCGCGTCCAGAGCCTCCAGGGCGCGGTCGGCGACCGCCTCGGCGGCGTCCACCTCGGCCTGGCAGGCGGCCAGCTCGAACTTGGTGTTCTGGAAGTGCGCGACCGGCTTGCCGAAGACGGTGCGCTCCTGCACGTACTGCTGGGCGAAGCGGACGGCGGCCTTGGCCTGCGCGTAGGCGCCGAAGGCGATGCCCCAGCGCTCGGAGGCGAGGTTGTGGCCGAGGTAGTAGAAGCCCTTGTTCTCCTCGCCGAGCAGGTCCTCGACCGGCACCTTCACGTCGACGAACGCCAGCTCGGCGGTGTCGGAGGTGCGCAGGCCGAGCTTGTCCAGCTTGCGGCCGATGGAGTAGCCCTCGGACTTGGTGTCCACGGCGAAGAGGGAGATGCCGTGGCGGCGGTCCTCGGCCGTCGGGGCGGACGTGCGGGCGCAGACGATCACGCGGTCGGCGTGGACGCCACCGGTGATGAAGGTCTTGGCGCCGTTGAGGACGTAGTGCGTGCCGTCCTCGGAGAGCTTGGCGGTGGTCTTCATGCCCGCGACGTCGGAGCCGGTGCCCGGCTCGGTCATCGCCAGCGCCCACATCTCGTCGCCGGAGACGAAGTTCGGGAGGTAACGCTTCTTCTGCTCGTCGGTGGCGAGCATCTTGATGTAGGGCAGGGCGAGCAGCACGTGCACGCCGGAGCCGCCGAACTGGACGCCCGCGCGGGAGGTCTCCTCGTAGAGGACGGCCTCGAACTTGTGGGTGTCCAGGCCCGCGCCACCGAACTCCTCGGGGACGTTGATGCCGAAGATGCCCAGCTCACCGAGCTTGCCGTAGAACTCGCGCGGCGCCTGGCCCGCGGCGAACCACTCGTCGTAGACGGGGACGACCTCGGCCTCGATGAAGGCCCGGATGGTCTCCCGGAACGCCTCGTGGTCCTCGTTGAATACCGTACGGCGCACGAGCCGCCTCCTTCGGAGTCCTGCGTACCTGACGCACTATGCCTAAGCGCTTGCTCAGTCAAGTTACCCATCGGTTTGCGCCGCTGTCCAGATCTGAGGGCCCCAGGGTTGCCCACATCACGTCCACTCAGGAGCCGGGCGCCACACCGGGGATCCATCGATGGCCGAGGGTGTCGTACGCGTACACCGCACTCCCCTTGATGCCGCTCGTACGGAACGGCCGGCCGTCGTCGGTGATCCGGACCGTGCCGGACCGGCCCTCGCTGCTCCACTCCAGCTCCAGGTACCAGCGGCAGTCGCAGCCCGCCGCCCCCGCCGAGACCAGCAGCTCCTCCGGCTCGGCGGCGCTGACCGCGTACGGGAAGGAGACCGCCGGGAGCTTCCGGCCCTCCTCCCCGGAGGCGTCGTACCCGTCCAGCGCGCGCGCCACCGGCCGCGGCCGGTCCAGGTCCACCTCGAAACGGCGCGGCGTCACCGCCCCGCCGCACCCGTCGTCCATCCGGTACGCCGCCCACGGCAGCGGCGCGCCCCGCTCCACCACCCGCACGTGCAGCGCCTGAAGCACCACCGCCGCCGCGCCCTTCCCCTGCACCGACACCCGCACCAGCGTCTCCCCGCCGTCCACGGCCCCCTGCGCCGCCGCCCAGCTCCGCGCGTCGGCCGCCTCCGGCGGGGGAGGGGGCGTCCGCTCCACGAGGTAGGTGTGCCCGCACCCGTTCTTCCAGATGTGCGAGGCGACCGTCCACGTCAGCGGCACCGGTGGTTCAACGGCCCGCTCCCGGGCCTTCCCGGGCAGGAGTACGGCTCCGAGCGTCACCGTCCCCACGACCGCCAGCGCCCCGACGACCACGCCCATCCACCGCCACCGGAGCCTCCGCCGCTCGGACGGGAGGCCAGGCACCCGCGCGTGCACGGGTTCCGGCTCGGTCTCGGGCGCCGGCTCCGGGGCCGGCGCGGGCTCCGGAGCCGGCTCCGGGCCGGGCTCGGGCGCCGGCTCGGCGCCGGGTTCCGGTGCCGGAGGGCGGCGGGCGCCGTCCGCGCGGGCCCAGGCCACCTCCAGGGCCCGCCGCTCCTCCTCGTCCGCCCCGCACAGCAGGGCGAAACGGTCGACCACGGCGAACTCCTCCGGGACGGTCGCGCCGGAGCAGTAGCGGTGGAGGGTGGACGCGCTGACACTCAGGCGCCGGCCCAGCGCCTCGTAACTCCTCCCGTCCCGCACCTTCAGCGCGCGCACGAGCCGCGCGAACTCCTCGACGGCGGCGTCCTTCGGCATTCCATCCCCCTCGACCTTGCGTCCCACCCTTCACGTCCTTGCACGTCAGCAGGGGTGGAATGGTTCCGGGACGGATGGTGGGCGCGTCACCGTTGCAGGCGGTGGGCGCCGGCCCGACGCTGGTCGAGCACTGACCGAACGACCCGACGGGGGATCCACCACCATGAACAAGCTCCGTACCGCACTCGCCACCGCCGCCGCTGCGGCCCTGGGCCTCGCGGCCCTCGCCACGGCCCCGGCGCAGGCCGCTGCCCAGCCCGCCTTCCTCGCCGCCTCCCAGATGCCGCCGTCGTCGACGCCGTGGACCGCCACCCAGGTGTTCACCGGCGTCCCGGAGAACGGCGGCGCCCTCTGCGCCCCGTACAAGATCCCGGCGCAGAACACCCGCTACCGCGAGTTCAGCACCGAGCTCGACACCAACGGCGTCCAGATCACCACCGTCGCCCGCACCGAGGCCGACGCCGTGAAGCTGGTCGATACCCTCCGCAAGTCCCTCGCCGGCTGCGGCCCCCTGCTGGAGCAGCAGAACCCGGGCCTGAACGCCGTCAGCGCGTACCACGGCAAGCTCGCCGTCGAGGAGGGCGCCTGGGTCTACAGCCTGGACACCGCGGACCCGCAGATCGGCATCACCGACATCCACCTCTTCTCGGTGGGCCGCGACGGCCGGACCGTCACCTACGTCCGCTGGGGCCAGATGGGCGACCTGGAGGACGCCCCCGTGGAGGCCTTCAAGACCACCACGCGCACCGCGGTGAACAAGCTCCGTCCCTGACGGGCCCGCCCGGCCGAGGTCGCCCTCGGCGCCCTCGGCCGGAGTCATACGCGGCCGAGGGCGAACCAGAGCTCCATCCGTACGTTCGCGTCGTCCAGGTCCATGTCCAGGAGCGTCGCGCAGCGGGCGATGCGCTGGCGGACGGTGTTGCGGTGGATGTCCATGGCGACGGCCGTCCGGTCCCAGCTGCCGTGGAGCGAGAGCCAGGTGCGGAGGGTCTCGGTCAGCGGTTCGCCGATCGGTGCGAGCAGGGTCCGGGCGTACGCGGCCGCCTCCGCCTCGTCCATGAGGCCGCCGAACCCGGCGGGCCGGTGGCGTACGAGATCGGTGCGGCCGGCCTCCGCCCTGCGCAGCGCACGCCCTGCCTGCGCGTCGCCCGAGGCGAGGTCGCGGGCCTCGACGGGGGAGCTGACGCCGAGGGTCCAGCCGGGCTGGGCGGTGACGGGCGAGGAGGCGGGCAGCAGGAGCCGGACGGTCACGGGGGTGGCGTCCGGCTCGGCGCCGCCCGCCCGCGCCGCACGGTCGGCCGCTGCGGCGCCCGCGCCCGGGTCCGCCGTCGTACCGGCCGCCCGGTCCGCCGTCCCGCCCGCCGTCGTGGCGCCCGTGCCGACGCCCGCCGTCGTACCGGCCGGCCCGTCCGGCTCCGTCGCGCCCGTGTCCAGGCCCGCCGCCCCGCCCGTGTCGAGCAGTGCCGTGCCCAGGGCCGCCGCCAGGCTCGGCGCCGCGAACGGCGTGCCGTCGCCGCCGCGAGCGTGGACGACGGTCCAGGGGCCCGGGCCGAGGGCCCGTGCGGCCTCCTCCGGCGGGGTGCCGAGGAGGAGGCGGACCAGGGCGGTGTCCCGGGCCGAGACGTCGGCGCCCCGGTGCGGGGCGGTCAGCAGGGAGAGCAGGACGACGGCGACGCCCGCGATCGTGTGGTCCCCGGGCTCCCGGCTCTCCGTCGCGACCCCGAGGGTCAGTCCGTCGCCGCCGCCGAGCGCGTACGCGGCCAGGCGCAGCCCCTCGCCCTCGCCGCTCGCGGTGGCCGGGCCGCCGGGCCGGGGGCCCACCACGCCCGCCAGGTCGACGAGCGCCCGGGACACCTCGTCCGGCAGCTCGCGGCCCGCCGCCGCGTACGACGTGCCGTCCGCCGCGTAGAGCACCGCGTGTCCGCCGAGCCGGGAGGCGAGCGCCCCGAGGACCGCCGGGACCGGCGCAGGCCGGGCCGCCGCGACCGCCAGCGACTGCTGGGCCTCGGTCACCCGCCGCAGCTCCCGGTGGCGGGCCTCCGCCATCAGCCGCCAGACCGCCCGGGCCACCGCCGTGAACGGTGTGTGCGGCGGCACCTCGACCAGCGGCAGCCCGTGCCGCTCGCACGCGGCGACGAGCGCCGCGGGCACCGTGTCGTACACCGGCGCGACGCCGAACCCGAGCGCCGCCGCGCCCGCCGCGACCACCCGCTCGACATAGTGCGCCGGGTCCGGGAGCTGCACGCCCGCCGTCATCAGCAGCTCGCCGCCGAGCAGGTACGGATACGGGTCGGCCATCTCGGAGGTGTGCACCCAGTGCACCGCCGCGTCGGGTGGCCCCGCGAGCAGCCGGAGCCCGAGGTCCTGGCGGCTCAGCAGCGCGGCCAGGGAGACAGGGGGTGCCGGCGGTGTCGGCGTGGGTTCCCGTACGGCCATCGCTGTGGACCTTTCGTACATTGCACCGGGTGAACAGTGGATGAAACTTACGCTTCATCGTCGCTTTCCGGCCACCTAACCTCGTGCCATCCAGCGGCCGCGGGTACGGGCGGATGTCCTCGCGATCAGTCACTGGAGTCACTCCACCCGCACGACACGCCACCGAAGTGAACGAGGGAGGGCCCCATGGCCGTCGACTACACAGTGATCGTCCTGTATTTGGCCGGCATGCTCGCGATGGGCTGGTGGGGCATGCGCCGCGCCAAGTCCAAGAGCGAGTTCCTGGTGGCCGGCCGCCGCCTCGGTCCCTGGATGTACTCCGGCACCATGGCCGCCATCGTCCTCGGCGGCGCCTCCACCATCGGCGGCGTGGGCCTCGGCTACAAGTACGGCCTCTCCGGTGCCTGGATGGTCTTCACCATCGGCCTCGGACTCCTCGCCCTCTCCGTCTTCTTCTCCGCGCGCATCGCCCGGCTGAAGGTGTACACGGTCTCCGAGATGCTCGACCTGCGCTACGGCGGCAAGGCCGGCGTCATCTCGGGCGTGGTCATGTGGGCGTACACGCTGATGCTCGCGGTCACCTCGACCATCGCGTACGCCACGATCTTCGACGTCCTCTTCGACCTGCCCCGCACGATCGCGATCGTCCTCGGCGGCGCCATCGTCGTCGCGTACTCGACGCTCGGCGGCATGTGGTCCATCACGCTGACCGACATGGTGCAGTTCGTGGTGAAGACCATCGGCGTGCTGATCCTGCTGCTGCCCATCGCCGTGATCAAGGCCGGCGGCTTCGCCGAGATGAAGGCCCAGCTGCCCACCGAGTACTTCGCGCCGCTCGGCATCGGTGGCGAGACGATCTTCACGTACGTGCTGATCTACACCTTCGGCATGCTCATCGGCCAGGACATCTGGCAGCGCGTGTTCACCGCCAGGACCGACAAGGTCGCCAAGTGGGGCGGCACGGTGGCCGGTACGTACTGCCTCGTCTACGCCCTCGCCGGCGCCGTCATCGGCACCGCGGCCAAGGTGCTCTACCCGAACCTGCCCAGCGCCGACGACGCCTTCGCGACCATCGTCAAGGACGAGCTGCCCATGGGCGTGCGGGGCCTGGTCCTCGCCGCCGCGCTCGCCGCCGTCATGTCCACCTCGTCCGGCGCGCTGATCGCCTGCGCCACCGTCGCCAACAACGACATCTGGTCGAGGTTGCGCGGGCTGACCGCCGGAGGCGGCGGCGAGGACCACGACGAGGTGAAGGGCAACCGCCTCTTCATCCTCCTCATGGGCATCGCCACCATCGCCATCGCGATCGCCCTGAACGACGTCGTCCAGGCCCTGACCGTCGCCTACAACCTGCTGGTCGGCGGCCTGCTCGTGCCGATCCTCGGCGGCCTGCTGTGGCGCCGCGGCACCGTGCAGGGAGCCCTGGCCGCGGTCACCGTCGGCGGCCTGTCCGTCATCGGCCTGATGTGGGCTTACGGAATCTTGGCGAATGAGCCTGTTTATTATGGTTTGTTGGCCTCGCTCGCCGCATATGTGATCGTTTCCCTGGCGACCCGCCCGACGGACGCCGCCGTGCTCGCGAACTGGCGCGCCCGGCTGGCGGGCCAGGAGACGGCCGAGGCCGACGGGACGCCGGAGACCGTGCCGGCCGCCGCGACCGGCTGACCGCACCGCAGACACCCGGTCGGGGGCCCATCAGGCCCCCGACCGGAACCCACCGACACACCCCCCAGGAGGACCCGACCATGAGCAGCGACCAGAACGCCTTCCGCGGCCCGACCGACTCGTCCCGCATCCCGCGGTACGCCGGTCCCGCGACGTTCGCCCGGCTGCCGCGACTCGACGAGGTCGGCACCGCCGACATCGCCGTGGTCGGCGTCCCCTTCGACAGCGGTGTCTCCTACCGCCCCGGCGCCCGCTTCGGCGGCAACGCCATCCGCGAGGCCTCCCGCCTCC
Organism: Streptomyces sp. NPDC022552; assembly: GCF_055561875.1. NCBI lineage: Bacteria > Bacillati > Actinomycetota > Actinomycetes > Kitasatosporales > Streptomycetaceae > Streptomyces > Streptomyces sp. NPDC022552. Next base: position 56,182 of record NZ_JBVHGJ010000011.1, on the reverse strand, counting down.
TGCGCCCGTACAACCCGGCGCAGGACGCCTCGCCGTTCGCCCTGGCCCAGGTCGCCGACGCCGGTGACATCGCCGCCAACCCGTTCAACATCAACGAGGCCGTCGAGACGATCGAGGCCGCCGCCGACGACCTGCTCTCCACCGGCGCCCGCATGATGACCCTCGGCGGCGACCACACCATCGCGCTGCCGCTGCTGCGCTCCGTCGCCAAGAAGCACGGCCCGGTCGCGCTGCTCCACTTCGACGCGCACCTCGACACCTGGGACACGTACTTCGGCGCCGAGTACACCCACGGCACGCCGTTCCGCCGCGCCGTCGAGGAGGGCATCCTCGACACCTCCGCCCTGTCGCACGTCGGCACGCGCGGCCCGCTGTACGGCAAGCAGGACCTCACCGACGACGAGAAGATGGGCTTCGGCATCGTCACCTCGTCGGACATCTACCGCCGCGGCGCCGACGAGGTCGCCGACCAGCTGCGCCAGCGCATCGGCGACCGCCCGCTGTACATCTCCATCGACATCGACTGCCTCGACCCGGCCCACGCGCCCGGCACCGGCACCCCGGAGGCGGGCGGCATGACCTCCCGCGAGCTCCTGGAGATCCTGCGCGGCCTGTCCTCCTGCAACCTGGTGTCGGCGGACGTCGTCGAGGTCGCCCCGGCCTACGACCACGCGGAGATCACGGCGGTCGCCGCGTCGCACACGGCGTACGAACTGACGACGATCATGTCCCGCCAGATCGCGGAGAGCCGCGCGGCGCAGTAACGGGGACGCGCCCGTCGGGGGTGTGGGCACGTTGCGGGCACGTGGTGCCGCCTGGGGCGGCCGGGCCGTCCGGGGCGCCCGGGGCCGTCGGGGTGCCCTCGCCCCGCTCCCGTGGCTCCGGCCGCACCCCCGGCCGGCGGGCCGCGCTGGGCTCCCGCCCGGGACCGGGCCTCCGGGCCGCGGTGGGCTCTGGCCCGGGACCGGGCCTGTGGCCCGCGGCGGGCTCCCGCCCGGGATCGGCGTCCGGCCCGCGGCGGCTGCCCGCTCGGGACCCGGTCGCCTCCGGGTCGTACCGTCGTCCTCGCGGCCGCACCCGCACCCGCACCCGTGGCTCCGGGCCGTACCTCCGGCCGGACCGCCCTGCTGCCCTCCCGTCACCCGCCGCACCCGACCGACCACGCCACCCTGGGGACCGTTCATGACCCACGACCACGACCTGGTGCTCCGTCCGACGGCGGCGCAGACCGCCGCCGCGCTCGACCCGCCCGCCGGGCGGAACGGCGGCGACCTCGTCGTCGAGACCCTCACCGGCCTCGGCGCCACCACCGTCTTCGGGCTCCCCGGCCAGCACGCGCTCGGCATGTTCGACGCCCTCCGCCGGTCCGACCTCCGCTACGTCGGCCTGCGCGTCGAGAACAACGCGGGCTTCGCGGCCGACGCGTACGGCCGGATGACCGGCGAGGCGGCCCCGCTGCTGCTCTCCACCGGCCCCGGCGCACTGATGTCGCTCGCCGCGCTCCAGGAGGCGGCGGCCGCCTCCGCTCCCGTCCTCGCGATCGGCAGCCAGATCCCCGTGGCGGGGCTCGGCGGCGGACGGCACGGCTACCTGCACGAGCTCCGCGACCAGCAGGCGTCCTTCCGGGACATCGTGAAGTCCGTCCACACGGTCCGTACCCAGTCCCAGATCCCGTCCGCCATCGCGGCGGCCTGGGAGTCGGCGCTGACCGCCCCGCACGGCCCCGTCTGGGTGGAGATCCCGCAGGACGTGCTGCTCGCCGAGACGACCCTGCCGGTCGTCACGGCGATGGACGCGACGCCCGAGGAGATCGCCCCCCGCCCCGAGCTGACGGCGGTCGCCGCCCACCTCCTGGCGAACGCCGAGCGCCCCGCGATCATCGCGGGCGGCGGAGTCGTCCGCTCCGACGCCTCCGGCAAGCTGCGCGCGCTCGCCGAGCGGATCGACGCGCCCGTGGTCACCACGTTCGGCGGCAAGGGCGCCTTCCCCTGGAAGCACCCGCTGTCGCTCCAGTCCTGGCTGGAGGACCGGCACACCACCGACTTCCTGGAGGACGCCGACGTCCTGCTGGTCGTCGGCTCGGGGCTCGGCGAGCTGTCCTCGAACTACCACACGTTCGCCCCGCGCGGCCGGGTGATCCAGATCGAGGCGGACGCGGGCAAGCTGGAGTCCAACCACCCCGCGCTCGGCATCCACGCGGACGCCCGCCTCGCGCTCCAGGCGCTCCTGGAGACCGTGGAGGAGCGCCGGGACGGGACCGCCCCCGAGCGGGTCAAGGCCGTCCTCACCGAGGTCCGGGACCGGATCGCGGCGCAGGACCTCGGCCTGGAGCAGCGGATCGTGGCCTCGGTGCGCGAGGCGCTGCCGGACGACTCGCCCAGCTTCTGGGACATGACGATCCTGGCCTACTGGGCCTGGTCGGCCTTCGACGCCCGCCGCCCCAACACCATGCACTCCGCACAGGGCGCCGGCGGCCTCGGCTACGGCTTCCCCGCCGCCCTCGGCGCGGCGGCGGCCGACCCGACCGTCCCGGTCCTCGCGGTCTCGGGCGACGGCGGCGCGATGTACTCGATCGCGGAGCTGGCGACGGCCAAGCAGTACGGCTCGAACGTCACCTGGCTGATCGTCGACGACGGCGGTTACGGCATCCTGCGCGAGTACATGACGGACGCCTTCGGCGAGGCCACGGGCACCGAACTGGCGCGCCCGGACTTCGTCGCCCTCGCCGAGTCCTTCGGCGTCCCCGCGGTCCGTACGACCCCGGAGTCCCTGACGGCCGACCTCACGAAGGCCCTGGCGGCCCCGGGCCCGTCGGTGGTGGTCCTCCCGGCACTCCTGCGGATGTTCGAACCGACGCACCTGTGAGACCTGCGCGCACACGAGCGCTCCGGCCCCTGGTCCTAGGACCAGGGGCCGGTCCTGTCCCGGCTTTTGTTGCGGCGGGATGAAATCCCACCCCACCCGCGTTGGTGCCTTCCGGTAGAGCAGGACGAACGGGAGGCGACCACGTGGCCGCGGCGGGGCAGAAACAGGCGGATCAGCAGGCGTCGAAGGCGCTGGGCTGGGCGCGGAGGCTGGGCGGGTACGCCTGGCGGTACAAGGCCAACGTCCTCCTCGCCCTCGGCTCGTCCCTCGCAGGAATGGCCGTCCTCGCGCTCGTGCCGCTGATCACCAAGGTGATCATCGACGACGTCATCGGCGCGAAGACCCGGTCCCTCGGCGTCTGGACCGGCCTCCTCGTCGCCGCCGCCCTCCTCGTCTACGTCCTCACGTACGTCCGCCGCTACTACGGCGGCCGGCTGGCCCTCGACGTCCAGCACGACCTCCGCACCGAGATGTACGGCACCATCACCCGGCTCGACGGACGGCGGCAGGACGAGCTGTCCACCGGGCAGGTCGTCGGACGGGCCACGAGCGACCTCCAGCTCATCCAGGGCCTTCTCTTCATGCTCCCGATGACGATCGGGAACATCCTGCTCTTCCTGATCTCCCTGGCCGTGATGGCCTGGCTCTCCCTCCCGCTCACCCTCGTCGCCCTCGCCGTCGCCCCCGCCCTCTGGTTCATCGCCAAGCGCAGCCGCACCCGCCTCCACCCCGCCACCTGGTACGCCCAGGCGCAGGCCGCCGCCGTCGCCGGGGTCGTCGACGGGTCCGTGACCGGTGTCCGCGTCGTCAAGGGCTTCGGGCAGGAGGACCAGGAGACCGGGAAGATCCGGGAGGCCAGCCGCAAGCTCTTCGCCGGCCGCCTGCGCACCATCCGGCTGAACGCGCGCTACACCCCCGCCCTCCAGGCCGTCCCCGCCCTCGGCCAGGTCGCCGTCCTCGCCCTCGGCGGCTGGCTCGCCACTCGCGGCCAGATCACCCTCGGCACCTTCGTCGCCTTCTCCGCCTACCTCGCCTCGCTCATCGGCCCCGTCCGCATGCTCGCGATGGTCCTCACCGTCGGCCAGCAGGCCCGCGCCGGCGTCGACCGCGTCCTGGAGCTCATCGACACCGAGCCGGTCATCGAGGACGGCACGAAGGAGCTGCCCGCGGACGCCGAGGCGACCGTCGAGTTCGACGACGTGAGCTTCGGCTACGAAGAGGGCCGGCCCGTCCTCGACGGCTTCTCCCTGGAGATCCGGGCGGGCGAGACCGTCGCCGTCGTCGGAGCCTCCGGCAGCGGCAAGTCCACCGTCTCCCTGCTCCTGCCGCGCTTCTACGACGTGTCCCACGGCGCCGTTCTGGTCGGCGGCCACGACGTCCGCGAGCTGACCCTCGACTCCCTGCGCGCCGCCATCGGGCTCGTCCCCGAGGACAGCTTCCTGTTCTCCGACACCGTCCGCGCCAACATCGCGTACGGCCGGCCGGACGCCACCGAGGAGCAGATCGAGACCGCAGCGCGCGCCGCCCAGGCGGACCGTTTCATCGCCGAGCTGCCCGACGGCTACGACACCAAGGTCGGCGAGCACGGCCTCACCCTCTCGGGCGGCCAGCGCCAGCGCATCGCGCTCGCCCGCGCCATCCTCACCGACCCCCGGCTGCTCCTCCTCGACGACGCCACCTCCGCCGTCGACGCGCGCGTGGAGCACGAGATCCACGAGGCCCTCGCCTCCGTGATGGCCGGCCGCACCACGCTCCTCATCGCCCACCGCCGCTCCACCCTCGGCCTCGCCGACCGCATCGCCGTCCTCGACGACGGCCGGCTCTCCGACATCGGCACCCACGAGGAGCTGGAGCGCCGCTCCCCGCTCTACCGGCGGCTCCTGACCGACCCCGACGAGCTCGGCGGGGTCTCGCCCGGCCATACGCTGCCCGTCGAGGTGCCCGAGGACCACACCCTGCGCGCCGAGCTCGACGCCGAGTTCGATGCCGAGCGCGGCATCACCCCCGCCCTCTGGGTGCGCGAGGAGACCGACAGCGAGGAGTCCCAGGCCCCCGGAGCCACGCCCGAACTGCTGGCCGCCGTCGAGGCGCTGCCGCCCGCCACCGACACCCCGGACGTCGACGAGGCGCGCGCCGTCACCCCCGAGGAGTCGTACGGACTGCGCCGGCTGCTGCGCGGCTTCCGCACCCCGCTCCTCGTCAGCCTCGGTCTCGTCGCCGTCGACGCCGGCATGGGCCTGCTGCTGCCCATCCTGATCCGGCACGGCATCGACGACGGCGTGAACAAGCTCGCCATGGGCGCCGTCTGGGCCGCCTCCGCGCTCGCCCTGCTGACCGTGGTCGTGCAGTGGTTCGCCCAGACCGCCGAGATCAAGATGACCGGCCGCACCGGCGAACGCGTCCTCTACGCCCTGCGCCTGAAGATCTTCGCCCAGCTCCAGCGGCTCGGCCTCGACTACTACGAGCGCGAGCTGACCGGCCGGATCATGACCCGGATGACGACGGACGTGGACGCGCTGTCGACGTTCCTCCAGACCGGTCTCGTCACCGCGTTCGTCTCCGTCACGACCTTCTTCGGGATCATGGGCGCGCTGCTCGTGCTCGACCTCAAGCTCGCCCTGGTCGTCTTCGCGACGCTCCCGGTCCTCGCCGTCGCCACGTACTTCTTCCGCCGTTCCAGCGTGAAGGCGTACGAGCTGGCGCGGGACCGGATCAGCGTGGTCAACGCCGACCTCCAGGAGTCGGTCTCCGGCCTCCGCATCGTCCAGGCCTTCCGCCGCGAGAGCTCGGGAGCCGCCCGGTTCGCCGCCCGCAGCGACGACTACCGCCAGGCCCGCGTCCGCGGCCAGTGGCTGATCTCGATCTACTTCCCCTTCGTCACGCTGCTGTCCTCCGTGGCCGCCGCGGCCGTGATGATCGTCGGCGCGAACCGGATCGAGGCCGGCACCCTCACCACCGGCGCCCTGGTCGCCTACCTCCTCTACATCGACCTCTTCTTCGCGCCCGTGCAGCAGCTCTCCCAGGTCTTCGACGGCTACCAGCAGGCGACCGTCTCGCTGAGGCGCATGCAGGAACTGCTCCAGGAGCCGACGTCCACGGCCGAGGCCGCCAAGCCCCTGGACGTGCTGTCGCTGCGCGGTGAGATCGCGTTCGAGGACGTGTCGTTCGCGTACGGCAAGGAGGAGGAGGCGCTCACCGGCATCGACCTGCGGATCCCCGCCGGGCAGACCGTCGCCTTCGTCGGCGAGACCGGCGCCGGAAAGTCCACCCTGGTCAAGTTGGTCGCCCGGTTCTACGACCCGACCGCCGGCCGGGTCACCGCCGACGGCACCGACCTCAAGGACCTGGACCTCACCGCGTACCGTCACCGGCTCGGCGTCGTCCCGCAGGAGGCGTACCTCTTCGCCGGCACGATCCGCGACGCCATCGCGTACGGCCGTCCCGGCGCGACGGACGCCGAGGTCGAGGCGGCGGCCCGTGCGGTCGGCGCCCACGACATGATCGCGACCCTGGAAGGCGGCTACCTCCACGAGGTCGCAGAACGCGGCCGCAACCTCTCCGCAGGCCAGCGCCAGCTGATCGCCCTGGCCCGCGCCGAGCTCGTCGACCCGGACATCCTGCTCCTCGACGAGGCGACGGCCGCGCTCGACCTGGCCACCGAGGCCCAGGTCAACCAGGCCACCGACCGCCTGGCCGGCCGCCGTACGACCCTGGTCGTCGCCCACCGCCTGACGACGGCGGCCCGCGCGGACCGGGTGATCCTCATGGCCCACGGCCGCGTCGCCGAGGACGGCACCCACGAGGAACTGCTCGCACGGGGTGGCCGGTACGCGGAGCTCTGGCGCGCCTTCATCGGCGAGGAGGAGCCTGCGACAGCGGTGTGAGGCGGGACGGCGGTGCGAGCGGTTCCGGCTCGTGGCCGGGAGTACCCGGCTCCCGACTGAGTACGGGAGCCGGGCGGGATGAGTACCATCGCGTCTCCCGCCGCCCGCCCCGCCCGGGGTTGGATCGGCCCATGTTCAACGAGCACCCCGGCTGGGTCACGCCCGTCACCCCGCCCGAGGCCCCGACCGCCGCCCGCCGTCTGCGCACCCGCGCGCTGTGGGCCGGGCTCCTGCTCGTGCCCGCCACGATCGTCGCCGGACTCCTCGCCCTGAGCACGGAGAACGCCGGCCGCTGCGTCGCCTACGGCACGTCCTGCGGCTCCACTCCGGGCTGGTTCTACCTCGTCACCTTCGCGATCACCGCGATCGCCTGGATCCACGCCCTCTGCACCCCGGACGGGCCCGCCGAGCCCGCCACCTCCCGCAAGGCAGCCTTCTGGACCCTGGTCGGCGCCGAGTCCGTCTTCCTGCTGCTGGTCGTCACCTCGTTCGGGTGAAGGCAACCGTGCAGGGCTCCGCTGCGTCGTACGCATGTACGGCATGACGTCGGGAGGGGCTCCAGATGTTCGATGGGATCAGTGTGACGGAGGCGGGGCGCGGCAATCGGCTGCTCGGGTATCTCCTGGCGGTTCTGCTCACCGCCGGCGCCCTCACCCTGGCCGGGCCGGGGGTCACGCACGCCGAGGCCGCCTCGGTCTGCAGCGGCAGAGCCACCAAGACCGTCACCTTCGCCACCGGAGAGCTGCGTCTCTACCGGAGCCGGCAGTACGTCTGCGCCCTCGCCGTCGCCAAGCACCCCGGCGAGCGCCGCGCGATGTCCGTCTCCCTCCAGCCCCGCGGCGGGCGGCCCGTCGTCGACAGCGGCCAGTTCACCCGCCAGGCCGGGCCGGTCACCGTCCACGCCCTGAACCGCTGTGTCCGCGCCACCGGTACCGTCGCCGGGCGGAGCGGCTCGACGGGCTGGGTCCTCTGCTGAGGTCCGGGCATCGCAACCCGTGACGAAACCTGTGTCGTTGCGAAGGTAAGGGCCAACTGGGTCTGGCGGCACGCACGTTGCCCCCGCTAGGTTCGCGACACCGTTGTGAATCAAGGGGAGGGTGAATGCGCAAGTCGCTGATCTGGCTGACGTCGCTCACGGTGCTCATAGGCACCGTCGGGGCGAGTGGTGCGGCTACCGCCGCCGAGCCGGCCACCGGCAGCCCGACCGCCGCCGCGGACAGCGCCGTCGGTACGGACATCAAGGACCGCATCCTGGCGATCCCCGGGATGAGCCTCATCGAGGAGAAGCCGTACGCCGGCTACCGCTTCTTCGTGCTCGACTACACCCAGCCGATCGACCACCGCCGTCCGTGGAAGGGCACGTTCAAGCAGCGGATCTCCGTCCTCCACAAGGACACGGACCGTCCGACCGTCTTCCACACCAGCGGCTACGGGCTGAGCACCACCCCCAGCCGCCGCGAGCCCACCCGGATCATCGACGGCAACCAGGTCTCCATGGAGTACCGGTTCTTCACGCCGTCCCGGCCCCAGCCCGCCGACTGGTCGAAGCTCGACATCTGGCAGGCCGCGAGCGACCAGCACCGCATCTTCACCGCCCTGAAGAAGATCTACGGGCAGAAGTGGCTCTCCACCGGCGCCTCCAAGGGCGGTATGACGGCCACGTACTACGAGCGCTTCTACCCGCGCGACATGGACGGCGTCGTCGCGTACGTGGCGCCGAACGACGTCAACAACAAGGAGGACTCGGCGTACGACCGGTTCTTCGAGAACGTCGGGACCAAGGAGTGCCGCGACCGGCTCAACGCGATGCAGCGCGAGGCGCTCGTCCGCCGCGCCCCGCTGCAGAAGAAGTACAAGGAGTGGGCCGAGTCCGAGGGCGCCACCTTCAACACCGTCGGCACGCTGGACAAGGCGTACGAGGCCGTCGTCCTCGACTTCGTCTGGGGCTTCTGGCAGTACTACGGCGAGGACGTCTGCGGTTCGGTCCCGGACGCGAAGACCGCGACCGACGACCAGGTCTACGAGACGATCGACGCGTACTCCGGCTGGTCCTTCTACACCGACCAGGGCCTCGACCCGTACACGCCGTACTACTACCAGGCGGCCACCGAGCTCGGCTCGCCCAGCATCGAGCTGCCGCACCTGAAGGGCCTCACCCGCTACGGCTACCAGCCGGCGCGGAACTTCGTGCCGAGTGAGATCCCGACGACCTTCAAGCCGGCGGCGATGCGGGACGTGGACGACTGGGTCCGCAAGAACGCGAACCGGATGCTGTTCGTGTACGGCGGCAACGACCCGTGGGGAGCGGAGCCGTTCCGCGTCGGCAAGGGCGCCCGTGACAGCTACGTCTTCACGGCCCCCGGAGCCAACCACGGCGCCCAGGTAGCCGGTCTCGTCGAGGCCGAGCGCACCAAGGCCACGGCCCGCATCCTCGCCTGGGCCGGGGTGGACGCCCCGACGGCGTCGGCCGCGCAGCCCCTGGCCCGCTTCGACGCCCGGCTCGACAAGCCGGCGGACGACGAACTGAACCGGGAGCGCGGCGTACGCCCGTAGCGACGCGTGACGCGCCCGGCGGCCCCCCGGCCGCCGGGCGCGTCCCACCCTTCTCCACGGCCGCCGCGCACCGATCGCTCTCCACGGCCGCCGGGCGCCGACCGCTTCTTCACGGCCGCCGGGCGCCGACCGCTCAATTCACCGCAACCGGGCGCCCACCGCTCTTCAGCCCCGCCGGGCGTGCCGACGGCTCTTCGCCGCAACCGCGCGCCCACCGCTCTTCACAGCCGCCGCGCGCAGCCCACCGGTCGCTCCCCGCCCAGCGCCACGAACAGCGCCGTCGTGGGCGGGCAGCGGTCGCGGCTCGTGACCGCCGACGCGACCCGGAACGCGGGCGCACGGGCCCCCGATCCGTCGCACGCGGTCTCCTTGACCCGGCCCTCGCCCGAGGACGACACGCAGTCCCCGACGATCGTGTGCGGCCCGCCGCCCTCCCCGGGGTCGCCCGGATGGGGAGGTTCCAGATTGCGCATGCAGGCGTACCCGCGCGGCACGGACCCGTCCCCGTTCTCGTCCGCCGCGGGTCGGCTCTCCGAGACGTGCAGCACGAAGTCCGTGGTCGCCGGGCACGTCGGACCGCCCGAGGTGGCGCCCTGGGACCGGGTCGTCACCCGCGCGACGGCCTTCTCGCTCGTGCACGGAACCTCACGGAACACCGCCCCGCGCGTGGAACAGTCCCCGGGCCCGAGGAACATCGCCCCGTGGTCGTGGGGCGAGCTCGTGTACGTGACGGGCCGCGGCGGCCCGCTGTCGGCCGCCTGCCGACAGCCGGTCAGGGCCGGCAGCAGGCCCGCGCACGCCATGGACAGCAGAGCCGCGCACGCCACGGACAGCCCCGCCCCGCTCCTGGGAGCGCGCATGAAAAGACCCCCCGATCTCCGAGTCCAGGGTGGCCCGCCGGGGCGGGCGCACGCCAGGGAGAACGGGGGGTCTGCGCCGCGAGTTACGTTACGTGTACGACAGGCCGTGGCCGACCGGGTACAGCACCCGTGTCGGATCGTCCGCCCGCTGTACGGGGACGGGCAGACGGCCGTGCGGCCGGGCGTGGCCCGCGAGGACCCGGACCGCGGCCCGCAGTTCGACGTCGGTCCAGGAGTAGGCGGCGAGGGTGGCGCGCTGCCCGGTGGTCCAGGCGACGTCGTACGGGTTGCGGATGGCGATCGTCACGACGGGGACCCCCGTCGCCACGAGCCGGTCGACGAGGGTGCGCTGCGGGCTGGTCGCCGAGACGTTGTACGTGCCGACCACGACCAGGTCCTTGCCGGCCGCGGCCGCCACCGCCTCCTCGATCCTCGCCGCCGTCGGGGTGATCCCCGTGGACAGGGCCGTGGCGGTGAAGCCGAGTTCGGTGAAGGCGGCGGCCAGGGTGGTGGTCGGGGGGCCTGTGGTGCCGGACGGCGAGGCGGGATCGGCGCCGACGACCAGCACGTCGCCGTGGCTGCGGCGGCTGATCGGCAGGAACCCGCCCTCGTTGACGACCAGGGTCGTGGTCTGCTCGGCGATCCGGTCGGCGCGGGCCAGATGGGCGGCGGTGCCGACCGTACGGTCCACACCGCGGCCGGTGACGTACGGCCGACGGAAGAGCCCCAGCTTGGCCTTGAGGCGCAGGATCCGCAGGATCGATTCGTCGAGTCGGGCCTCGGTCAGTTCGCCGTCCTTGACGGCCTGGAGGACCGCGTTCCAGGCGAGGTCGAGCTTCGGCGGGTTGAGCAGCTGGTCGACGCCCGCCTTGAGCGCGAGGACGGGCACGCGGTCGTCGCCGTACTTCGTCCGGACACCCTCCATGCCGAGGGAGTCCGTCACCACCACGCCGTCGTAGCCGAGTTGCTCGCGCAGGATGCCGGTCAGGATCGGGTGGGAGAGGGTCGCCGGGTCCCCGCTCGGGTCGAGCGCGGGCACGACGATGTGCGCGGTCATGATCGAGTCGATGCCGGCGGCGATGGCGGCCCGGAACGGCGGGGCGTCGAGCTCGGCCCACTGCGCGCGGGTGTGGGTGATGGTCGGCAGGCCGTAGTGGCTGTCGGTGGCGGTGTCGCCGTGGCCGGGGAAGTGCTTGGAGGTCGCCGCGACACCGGCATGCTGGTACCCCTTGACCTGGGCGGACACCAGGCCGGCGACGGCCTGTGGGTCGGAGCCGAAGGAGCGTACGCCGATGACGGGGTTGGCGGGGTTGACGTTGACGTCGGCGACGGGCGCGTAGTTCTGCCGGATGCCGACGGCGGCCAGCTCGGTGCCCGCGATCCGGGCGGCGTCGCGGGCGTCGGAGCGGGAGCCCCCGGCGCCGAGCGCCATCGCCCCCGGGAGCAGGGTGGCCGGCTCACCGACCCGGCAGACGATGCCGTGCTCCTGGTCGGTGGAGATGAGGGCGGGGACGGGGGTGGGCTGGGCGAGGGCGGCCCGCTGGATGCCGTTGGAGAGCTCGGCGATCTGGCGCGGGTCGCGGGTGTTGTGCGCCCAGGAGAAGTAGATGACACCGCCGACGTGGTACTTCTCGACGAGTTCGGCGGCCGTGCGGACGCCGATCTCCTTGAGGTTGGCATCGATGTCGGCCTGGTCGGGCGCGGTGGCGGAGTGGCCGTACACCCGCATCACGAAGAGCTGGCCGACCTTCTCCTCCAGCGACATACGGGAGATGAGCCGCTGGAGGCTCCTGAGGCCGGTGTCCGGCTGGGCGTGGGCGACGGGGGTGGTGGCGCCGGTGACGGCGGCGGCCGCGGCGGCGGCGGTGACGGTGAGGAGGGTGCGTCGGGAGGGGGCGCGGTGGTGCACTGATGCTCCTTCCGGCCGTGCGGGGTTGACGGAAGTGGGTGAAGGAAACTTCCAAGGTGCAACGGATAGCCCGAAAGTAACTGCCAGGTCAAGGATCCGCGCAAGGATCCGCTCGGGTATCCGTTCGGGATCCGCTCGGGGTCCCTCCGGGATCCGTGCAGAGGTCAGGCGGCGGCGGAGACCTGGGGCCAGAGTTCCTGGAGCGTGCGGACGGTCTCCGTGATCGCCGGGCGGCGGGCCGCTCCGGTGCGCCAGAGCGCGTGCAGTCGGCGCGTCGGCATCGGGTCCAGCCGTACCGGAGTCACCCCGGGCGGCAGCGCCCCGCGGCCGAGGCGCGGCACCAGCGCGATCCCGAGGCCGGCCGCGACCAGGGCGACCTGCGTGTGGTTCTCCTCCGCCTGGTGGACGATGTGCGGCTCGTAGCCGGTGGCCCGCAGGGTCTGCATCAACCAGTCGTGGCAGACGGTCCCGGGCGGCTGCGTGATCCACCGCTCGTCCGCCAGCTCCTCCCGCCGTATCGACGCGCGCGTCGCCATCGGATGGTCACGCGGTACGAGTAGGTCGCACAGGTCGTCGCCGATCACCGCCTGCTCCACCCCGGGCGGGGTCGGCATCGGCGCGATGTCCCAGTCGTGGGCGACGGCGAGGTCGATCACGCCGCGCCCGACGAGCTCGATCGAGATGTGCGGGTCCACCTCCGTGAGGCGGGCGTCCAGGGCGGGGTGACGGGTCGCCAGCTCCGCGAGGACCCGGGGCATCAGACCGCGCGCGGCGCTCGCGAAGCAGCCGATCGACAGACGCCCGGAGGGCAGCCCGCGCCGCTCTTCGAGCCGTACCTCCGCCTCCTCGACGATGGCCAGCAACTGCTGGGCGGTGGCGGCCAGTTGGTGTGCCTCGTCGGTGAGCCGCACCCCGCGGCCCCGGCGTTCGAGGAGGGTGGTACGGGTCTCGCGCTCCAGCTTGGCGATCTGCTGGGAGACGGCCGACGGGCTGAAGCCGAGGGCGGCGGCCGCGGCGCCCACCGAGCCGTGCACGGCGACGGCGTGGAGGGCGCGCAGGCGTCCGAGATCGAGCATGGGCGGGCTCCTCGGGGGCGGGGGCAGGTCCTGGATGAAGCGTTGCTTCATCCAATCATGAAGGAATATGCGCTGGTGCTACACGGTCATCATGCGTGACGCTCTCTCACATGCGCCCTGCCCATGTCGCCCTGGCCGCGCTCGTCGCCGCCGTCTGGGGAGTCAACTTCGTCGTCATCGAGATCGGTCTCGACCACTTTCCGCCGCTGCTCTTCTCCGCCCTCCGCTTCCTCGTCGCCGCGCTCCCCGCCGTGTTCCTGGTGGGCCCGCCCAAGGTCGCCTGGAAGTGGATCGTGGGGGTGGGGCTGGCCCTGGGAGTGGCCAAGTTCGGCCTGCTGTTCACGGGCATGGACCTCGGCGCGCCCGCCGGGCTCTCCTCGCTGATCCTCCAGATCCAGGCGGTCTTCACGGCCCTGTTCGCCGTCGTCGCGCTCGGCGAACGGCCGGGGAAGGCGAAGATCGCGGGCATGGCGGTCGCGCTCGCGGGCATCGGAGTGGCGGCGGTCGACGAGGGCGCGAGCGGCCCGCTGGTGGGCTTCGCGCTCTGCATCGCGGCGGCGGCCTGCTGGGGTGTCTCCAACGTCCTGACCCGTAAGGCGTCCCCGCCGGACGCCCTCAACTTCATGGTCTGGGTCAGCGTCGTGCCGATCCTGCCGCTGCTGGTCCTCTCCCTCCTCCTGGAGGGCCCGGAGCGGGACCTCGCGGCGCTGCGGGGGCTCGACTGGGCGGGCGTGGGCGTCATCGTCTACGTCGCGTGGGTCGTCACGATCTTCGGCTTCGGTGCCTGGGGCTGGCTCCTGCGCCGCTATCCGGCCTCCTCGGTGGCCCCGTTCTCGCTCCTGGTCCCGGTCTTCGGGATGTCCTCGGCGGCGCTCTTCCTGGGCGAGGGCATCAGCCCCCTGCGCTGGTGCGCGGCGGCGCTGCTCGTCGGCGGAGTGGCGCTGACGTCGCTGTCGCGCGGCGGAGGGACGGCGGCCACCCCGGAGGCCGTCGGGCGGACGGAGGCCCGGGTGTGACGGACGGGGCGGAGGCGGTCGTAACCTGGCTCCTTGATCGAGAGGAGCCCCGGATGGCCTTCGACCTGGTCCCGGTCGACCGTGAACCCGCGCCCGCGGCCGTGCTGTTGAGCGGCATTCCCGGCAGCGGCAAGTCGACCGTCGCGGCCGCCCTGGCGGCCCGGTTCGCGCGCGCCGCGCACATCGAGGTGGACGAGATCCAGGAGCTGATCGTCAGCGGCGGCCACTGGCCGACGATGGACCACGACCCGGAGGCCGACCGCCAGATCTTCCTGCGCGCCCGGAACGCGTGCCTGCTGGCGGACAGCTTCGCGGCGGCCGGCTTCCTGCCGGTCGTCGACGACGTGGTGGTCCGCCGCAGCCACCTCGACTTCTACCGCGCGACCCTGAAGGCCCGTCCCTTCCACACGGTCTTCCTCGCGCCCGGCGCGACGAAGGCCTGGGAACGCAACAACGCCCGCGACAAGCGCCTGACGACGAACTGGGCCCCACTGGACGCTGCGATGCGCGAAGAACTGTCGGCCGACGGCATCTGGCTCGACAACGCGGAGCTGTCGGTGGAGGAGACGGTCGACGAGGTCCTGAGAACGACGGGCCTGGCCACGGCGGCGTCGTAGCGGGGCGCACGGGTGTGGGTACGGGGCCCGGGTCGGTGCCCCGGCCGTGCGCGACCGGCTGTGGGCCGGGCGGCGCGGGGCCCGGCTTCGGGCCGGTAGCCGCGCTTCACGCGCGCGAGGTGCCCGCCCCGCCCGGGCGGTGGTTTCCGGGCAGCCCGTCAGTCGCGGGGGCGGGCCGTGGAATCCCGTACCAACAGCTCCGCCGGGATCGTCGTCACCCCGCCCGGCGGGGGTTCCTCCGTGGCCACCGCGAGGCGGCCCGCACGGGCGCCCGCGTCGTGCAGCGGGAGCCGTACCGTCGTCAGCGCCGGGACCACGTCTATCGAGAACGGCAGGTCGTCGAAGCCCGCCACCGACACGTCCTCCGGAATCCGCAGCCCCCGGTCCCGCAGCGCCGCGCACGCGCCCAGCGCCACCGTGTCGTTCGCCGCCACGATCGCCGTCAGCGACGGCTCCCTGCGCAGGAGTTCGAGCGTCGCGTCGTAGCCGGACCGCCGGTCGTACCGGCCGTGCACCGTCGGCCCCTCCGGCAGCCCCGCCGCCGCCAGTGCCTCCCGGTGGCCCTCCAGCCGGTGCCGGGTCGTCGTCCGGTCCGCCGGCCCCGCCACGTAACCGATCCGCCGGTGCCCCAGCGAGAGCAGGTGCTCGGCGAGCCGCCGCGCCCCCGCCCGGTTGTCGAAGGTGAGCGCCGCCATGCTCGCGTCCCCCTCCACCGGCGGCCGCCCGCACAGCACGATCCGCGTCCCCGCGTCCGTCAGCTTCGCGAGCTTCGCCGACACGGCCGCCATGTGGTCCGGGGCCTCCAGGGACCCGCCGGTCATGATGACGGCGGCGGCGCGCTGCCGCTGGAGCAGCGTGAGGTACGTGAGCTCGCGCTCGGGCGAGCCGCCCGTGTTGCACACGACGGCCAGCTTCTCGCCGCCCGCCCGCCCCGGCGCGCCCTCCCCGATCGCCCCCTGCGCAGCGCCCGCCATGATCCCGAAGAAGGGGTCGGCGATGTCGTTGACGAGGATGCCGATCAGGTCGGACGTCGCGGCTGCGAGCGAGCTCGCGGGCCCGTTCAGTACGTAGTCCAGCTCGTCCACCGCCCGCAGCACCCGCTCCCGGGTCGACGCGGCGACCGGGTAATTGCCGTTCAGGACGCGGGAGACGGTGGCGGGGGAGACCTGGGCACGCGCGGCCACATCCGCCAGCGTGACGGTCATCGCGTACCTCCGGGGGAGATTGTCGGGCGAACGAGCCTGCGGCACCGCGCGGAGGAGGGCGGACCCCTTGTCCGGTGTGTTGTCGGCAGGCTAGCGTCTCCGTTCGTAGAAAGCGCTTTCTGTTTGGGAGTACGTACGTGATGGAGGCACCTTCGTGACACGCAGGACTGTCCGTATCGCCATGAACGGCGTCACCGGACGCATGGGCTACCGCCAGCACCTCGTCCGCTCGATCCTCGCGTTGCGCGAGCAGGGCGGACTCGACCTCGGCAACGGCGAGACCCTCTGGCCCGAACCCGTCCTCGTCGGCCGCCGCGAGCACGCCCTGCGCGCGCTCGCCGAGCGCCACGGGCTCACCGAGTGGTCCACCGACCTCGACGCCGTTCTCGCGGACGAGACGGTGGAGATCTACTTCGACGCCCAGGTCACCTCCGCGCGCGTCGAGGCGATCCGCAAGGCCGTCGCCGCCGGCAAGCACGTCTACACCGAGAAGCCGACGGCGGGAGACCTGGCGGGCGCCCTGGAACTCGCCCGGCTCGCCACCGAGAAGGGCGTCAAGCACGGTGTCGTCCAGGACAAGATCTTCCTGCCGGGCCTGCTCAAGCTGAAGCGCCTCATCGACGGCGGCTTCTTCGGCCGGATCCTCTCCGTGCGCGGGGAGTTCGGCTACTGGGTCTTCGAGGGCGACTGGCAGGACGCCCAGCGCCCCAGCTGGAACTACCGCGCCGAGGACGGCGGCGGCATCGTCGTCGACATGTTCCCGCACTGGGAGTACGTACTCCACGAGCTGTTCGGCCGGGTCACCGGTGTCACCGCGCACGTCGCCACGCACGTCCAGGAGCGCTGGGACGAGCACGGCAAGCCGTACGCCGCGACCGCCGACGACGCCGCGTACGGCATATTCCAGCTGGAGGGTGGCGCGGTCGCCCAGATCAACTCCTCCTGGACGGTCCGCGTCAACCGCGACGAACTCGTCGAGTTCCAGGTCGACGGCACCCACGGCTCCGCCGTCGCCGGCCTGCGGAACTGCCGCGTCCAGCACCGCTCCGCCACGCCCAAGCCGGTCTGGAACCCGGACATCCCGGCGACCGAGCCCTTCCGCGAGCAGTGGCAGGAGGTCCCGGACAACGCCACGTTCGACAACGGCTTCAAGGCCCAGTGGGAGCTCTTCCTGAGGCACGTGGTCCTGGACGAGCCGTACCAGTGGGACCTGCTGGCGGGCGCGCGCGGCGTGCAGCTCGCCGAGCTGGGGCTGCGGTCCTCGGTCGAGGGCAGGCGCCTGGAGGTCCCGGAGGTCGCGCTGTGATCCGCCTTCCCGACGGCGCCGGCGGGGTACGGGAGTACAGCCCGCGCCCGGCCCGCACTCCGGCCCCCGTGGCCGGCGCGCCGACCTCCCGTACGGTGTTCTCGGCCGCGCATGTCGTCGCCGACCCCTACGCCGACACCACGCCCGACGGGCCTGCGGCCGTCGACTGGGACGCGACCCTCGCCTTCCGCCGCCACCTCTGGGCGCAGGGCCTCGGCGTCGCGGAGGCGATGGACACCGCGCAGCGCGGGATGGGCCTGGACTGGGCGGGCGCGGCGGAGCTGATCCGCCGGTCGGCTGCCGAGGCGAAGGCGGTGGGCGGCCGCATCGCGTGCGGAGTGGGCACGGACCAGCTCATGGGTGCCGCCGACCTCGTGACGGTCCGCAAGGCGTACGAGGAGCAGCTGGCGCTGGTCGAGGAGACCGGCTCCCAGGCGATCCTCATGGCCTCGCGCGCCCTCGCGGCGGCGGCCGAGGGCGCGGACGACTACCTCGACATGTACGGCCACCTCCTCCGCCAGGCGAGCGAGCCGGTGATCCTGCACTGGCTCGGGCCGATGTTCGACCCGGCGCTCGACGGCTACTGGGGCTCGGCCGACCTCGACGCGGCGACCGAGACGTTCCTGGAGGTCGTCGCGGCCCACCCGGACAAGGTCGACGGCATCAAGGTCTCGCTCCTGGACGCCCGGCGCGAGATCGACCTGCGCCGCCGCCTCCCGGAGGGGGTGCGCTGCTACACGGGCGACGACTTCCACTACCCGGAGCTGATCGCGGGGGACGAGCAGGGGTTCAGCCACGCCCTGCTCGGCATCTTCGATCCGCTGGGGCCGCTGGCGGCGGAGGCGGTGAGGATCCTGGACACGGGCGACACGAAGGGCTTCCGCGAGCTGCTCGACCCCACGGTCGAGCTGTCGCGCCACCTCTTCCGGGCGCCGACCCGCTTCTACAAGACGGGGGTCGTGTTCCTGGCCTGGCTGGCCGGCCACCAGGACCACTTCACGATGGTGGGCGGCCTGCAGTCCGCCCGCTCGCTGCCGCATCTGGCGCGGGCGTACGAACTGGCGGACGGGCTCGGCCTGTTCCCCGATCCGGAGCTGGCGGAGTCCCGGATGAGATCCCTGCTGACGGTGTACGGAGTCCCCCGGTGAGCCTTCTCTCGCGGTTCAGCATCAACCAGATGACGGTGAGGCAGCTGTCGCTGCCGGAGCTGGTGGAGCAGTGCGTACGGCTCTCGGTCCCGGGCGTGGGCCTGTGGCGGGAGCCGGTCGCGGAGTACGGCCTGGAGGCGGCGGCCAAGCTGGTACGCGATGCGGGCCTGACGGTCACGTCGCTGTGCCGGGGCGGCTTCTTCACGACGGCGGACTCGCTGGACGACAACCGCGCCGCGATCGACGAGGCGGCCACCCTGGGCACGGACACCCTGGTCCTGGTCTCGGGCGGCCTCGCCCCGGGCAGCCGGGACCTGACGGCTGCCCGCGCCCGGATCACGGACGCCATCGCCGAACTCGCTCCGTACGCGGGCGACCGGGGCGTCCGCCTGGCGATCGAACCCCTCCACCCGATGTACGCGTCGGACCGCTGCGCGATCTCCACCCTGGACCAGGCCCTGGCGATCGCCGAGCGGTTCCCGTCCTCGCAGGTGGGCGTGGTGGTCGACACGTACCACATCTGGTGGGACGACCGAGCTCCGGCAGCGGTCGCCCGCGCGGGTGCCTCGGACCGCATCCACGCCTTCCAACTGGCGGACTGGACCACCCCCTTGCCGGTCGGCGTCCTCAACGGCCGTGGCCAGCTGGGCGACGGCGCGATCGACCTGCGGTCGTGGCGCGAGCGGGTGGAGGAGGCGGGGTACGGGGGCCCGATCGAGGTGGAACTCTTCAACGAGTCCCTGTGGGCGCGGGACGGCGCGGAAGTCCTTGCGGAGACACTGGCGAGGTACCTCCGCCACGCGACCTAGACCGCCCCGGTCAGGGCGGACCGGGGCGGATGTGCGGCCGCCCCGGTCAGGGCCGGGCGGACCGGGGCGGATGTGCGGCCGCCCCGGCCCGCCCGGGGCCCTGACCTGCGCGCCCGGGCTGCCCGGCCGGCCCCGGGTGTCCTGGCCTGCCCGTCTGGCCTGCCTGGGGCCTGGGTGCCCATCTGGCCTCCCGCCCGGGCCTCCCGGCCTCCTACTTCTTCATCAGCCCGCCGCTCACCGGGCCGCCGAAGGCCGCCACGCCCTGGAGCGGGGGCTCCGGGGGGGGGGGCCTCCTCGACCGCTGCGCGGACCTCGTCCGCGCTGGCCGGCTCGGACGCCGCCTGGCGGAGTTCGCCGGAGAGCTCGGCGACCGACGTACCGACGAGCTGCTCGGCGCCGACCCGGTCCGTGCCGAGCAGGCCCGCGATCTCCCGCAGCCGGTCGTCGCCGAGTTCGTGCAGGACGTCGGCCTGGAAGGAGGATCCGCTCATGGTCGACACGCTGGGACGCGCGCCGCGCGTCGGCATGTCGAGCCGGCGCGGCCTCCGGCCCCGCCGTCGTCAGCGGATGGTGCGCGGTGGCCCCGACGAACGGTCTCGTCCACAGGCGCCCACCCGATGTCCGAGCCCTTCGCTACCGTCTGGGCATGTCCAACCAGGGTCAGGGTCACGGTCAGGCGGTCGTCGAAGGGGTGCTGGAGCGGATCACGTACGCCAACGAGGAGAGCGGGTACACGGTCGCCCGCGTGGACACCGGGCGCGGTGGCGGCGATCTCCTCACGGTCGTCGGGGCGCTGCTCGGGGCTCAGCCGGGTGAGTCGCTGCGGATGCAGGGGCGTTGGGGCTCCCATCCGCAGTACGGCAAGCAGTTCACCGTCGAGAACTACACGACCGTGCTGCCCGCCACCATCCAGGGCATACGCCGCTACCTCGGCTCCGGCCTCATCAAGGGCATCGGCCCCGTCTTCGCCGACCGCATCACCCAGCACTTCGGTGTGGACACCCTCGACATCCTGGAGGCGTCCCCGGCCCGTCTGATCGAGGTGCCGGGCCTCGGCCCCAAGCGGACGAAGAACATCACCGCCGCCTGGGAGGAGCAGAAGGCCATCAAGGAGGTGATGGTCTTCCTCCAGGGCGTCGGGGTCTCCACCTCCATCGCCGTGCGGATCTACAAGAAGTACGGGGACGCCTCAATCTCCGTCGTGAAGAACCAGCCCTACCGGCTTGCCTCCGACATCTGGGGCATCGGCTTCCTCACCGCCGACAAGATCGCCCAGGCCGTCGGCATCCCGCACGACAGCCCGGACCGGGTCAAGGCGGGGCTCCAGTACGCCCTGTCCCAGTCCACCGACCAGGGCCACTGCTTCCTGCCAGAGGAGCAGCTGATCCGCGAGGCCGTGAAGCTGCTCCAGGTCGACACGGGGCTGGTCATCGAGTGCCTCGCGGAGCTGGTGGAGGACCCGGAGGGGGTCGTACGGGAGTCGGTTCCGGGGCCCGAGGGGCTGCCCGTCACGGCCGTCTATCTGATCCCCTTCCACCGCGCCGAGCTCTCCCTCGCCGGCCAGACCAAGCGCCTGCTGCACGCCGCCGAGGACCGGATGGCGGCCTTCCAGGACGTCGCCTGGGACAAGGCCCTCGCCTGGCTCGCCGACCGCACCGGGGCCTCCCTCGCGCCCGAGCAGGAGGAGGCGGTGCGGCTCGCCCTGACCCGTAAGGTCGCCGTGCTCACCGGCGGCCCGGGGTGCGGCAAGTCGTTCACCGTCCGCTCGATCGTGGAGCTGGCCCGCGCCAAGCGGGCCAAGGTGGTCCTCGCCGCCCCCACCGGCCGCGCCGCCAAGCGCCTCGCCGAGCTCACCGGCACGGAGGCGTCGACCGTCCACCGGCTCCTGGAGCTCAAGCCGGGCGGGGACGCGGCCTACGACCGGGACCGCCCGCTCGACGCCGATCTGGTCGTCGTGGACGAGGCCTCCATGCTCGATCTGCTCCTCGCCAACAAGCTCGTGAAGGCCGTGGCACCCGGTGCCCACCTCCTCCTCGTGGGTGACGTGGACCAGCTGCCCTCGGTCGGCGCGGGCGAGGTGCTCGGGGATCTGCTGGCCCCCGGCAGCCCGGTGCCGGCCGTCCGGCTGACCCGGATCTTCCGCCAGGCCCAGCAGTCCGGCGTCGTCACCAACGCCCACCGGATCAACGCCGGTCTGCCGCCCGTCACCACCGGCCTGCCGGACTTCTTCCTCTTCGCGGAGGACGAGACCGAGGACGCCGCGCGGGTCGCCGTCGAGGTCGCGGCCCGGCGGATTCCCGCCAAGTTCGGGCTCGACCCCCGCCGGGACGTCCAGGTCCTGGCGCCCATGCACCGCGGCCCCGCGGGCGCCGGCGCGCTGAACGGGCTGCTTCAGCAGGCGATCACCCCGGCCCGCCCCGACCTCCCCGAGAAGCGGTTCGGTGGCCGGGTCTTCCGCGTCGGGGACAAGGTCACCCAGATCCGCAACAACTACGAGAAGGGCGCCAACGGCGTCTTCAACGGCACCGTCGGTGTCGTGACCTCGCTCGACGCCGTCGAGCAGCGGCTGACCGTGCGCACCGACGAGGACGAGGAGGTCGGCTACGACTTCGACGAGCTGGACGAGCTGGCCCACGCCTACGCCGTCACGATCCACCGCTCCCAGGGCAGCGAGTACCCGGCGGTCGTGATCCCCGTCACCAACAGCGCCTGGATGATGCTCCAGCGGAACCTGCTCTACACGGCCGTCACCCGGGCGAAGAAGCTGGTCGTGCTCGTCGGTTCGCGGAAGGCGATCGCCCAGGCCGTGCGTACGGTTTCCGCAGGCAGACGCTTCACCGCCCTGGCTCACCGGCTCTCGGCAGCCGTGTGAAAGACCACCCCGGACTTCCCCGATCGGGGCGAAGGGGGCAAGATGAGCAGGTTGGCGGCACTGAGTGCCGCCAAATGGCCCAATGGTCGACCCCGAGTGCACTCTCCTGAGCCAAATGGGGGATGGTAGAGACAGTCAGGGCACCTCGAAGAAGAGGCACTACGTCGGTGAGGGATGACGTGAGCGACAACTCTGTAGTACTGCGGTACGCGGACGGTGAATACACCTACCCGGTGGTCGAAAGCACCGTCGGCGACAAGGGCTTCGACATCGGGAAGCTCCGAGCCCAGACCGGTCTGGTCACCCTGGACAGCGGATACGGCAACACCGCCGCCTATAAATCCGCCATCACCTACCTCGACGGCGAGCAGGGCATTCTGCGGTACCGCGGCTACCCCATCGAGCAGCTGGCGGAGCGCTCCACCTTCCTTGAGGTGGCGTACCTGCTGATCAACGGTGAGCTTCCCAAGGTCGACGAGCTCGCGACCTTCAAGAACGAGATCACCCAGCACACGCTGCTGCACGAG
This sequence comes from Streptomyces sp. NPDC022552, assembly GCF_055561875.1. Taxonomy (NCBI): domain Bacteria; kingdom Bacillati; phylum Actinomycetota; class Actinomycetes; order Kitasatosporales; family Streptomycetaceae; genus Streptomyces; species Streptomyces sp. NPDC022552. The sequence goes on along the minus strand of NZ_JBVHGJ010000011.1, from coordinate 33,535 downwards.
GACGTCAAGCGCTTCTTCGACGGCTTCCCCCGGGACGCCCACCCGATGGCGATGCTCTCCTCGGTGGTCTCCGCGCTGTCCACGTTCTACCAGGACAGCCACAACCCGTTCGACGAGAAGCAGCGCCACCTCTCCACGATCCGGCTGCTCGCCAAGCTGCCGACGATCGCGGCGTACGCGTACAAGAAGTCGATCGGCCACCCCTTCGTCTACCCGCGCAACGACCTCGGGTACGTCGAGAACTTCCTGCGCATGACCTTCTCGGTCCCGGCCCAGGAGTACGAGCTCGACCCGGTCGTGGTCTCGGCGCTCGACAAGCTGCTGATCCTGCACGCGGACCACGAGCAGAACTGTTCGACGTCCACCGTCCGTCTGGTGGGTTCGAGCCAGGCGAACATGTTCGCGTCGATCTCCGCCGGCATCTCGGCCCTGTGGGGCCCGCTGCACGGTGGCGCCAACCAGTCGGTCCTGGAGATGCTCGAGGGCATCCAGGCCAACGGTGGCAATGTCGACTCCTTCATCAACAAGGTGAAGAACAAGGAGGACGGCGTCCGCCTGATGGGCTTCGGCCACCGGGTGTACAAGTCCTTCGACCCGCGCGCCAAGATCATCAAGGCCGCGGCGCACGACGTGCTCTCCGCGCTCGGCAAGTCCGACGAGCTGCTGGACATCGCGCTCAAGCTGGAGGAGCACGCGCTCTCCGACGACTACTTCGTCTCGCGCAACCTCTACCCGAACGTGGACTTCTACACGGGCCTCATCTACCGCGCGATGGGCTTCCCGACCGAGATGTTCACCGTGCTCTTCGCGCTCGGCCGTCTGCCGGGCTGGATCGCCCAGTGGCACGAGATGATCAAGGAGCCGGGCTCGCGCATCGGCCGCCCGCGCCAGATCTACACGGGCGAGGTCCTGCGCGACTTCGTCCCGGTCGAGGGTCGCTGACACCTCACCGCCGCTGACGCCTCACCTCGTCGCCGGGCACCGCACATGGCGGCGCGGCGCGAGGTGGTGCCGCGCGAGGCCGTGCCGCACGAGACGCCAACGAAAAGCGCCCCGCTTCCGATCCCCCCACGGGTCGGCGAGCGGGGCGCTTTCCATATCCCCGGTGCGGATTCCCCCCACGGGATCCGGGCCGGGCGTCTGCCGGGTTCAGCAGAAGCTAGGCGGGTCTACGCGGTCTGCCGGGGTACGTACGTACGGGAGGGCCGCTCAAAGCTCCCCGGTGCACGTGCCCCGGCCAACGCTTGCCTGGAACGTCCCCCAAGACATCCCATGAACGTCCCCCAAGACGTTCTTGGCATCGCCCACTTAGACTCGCGAACGGCCCGAATGGTTACCCCCAAATATCTGTGATCTAGGTCTCTTTGTGAAGGTCCTGTGCGTCACGTGTAGGTGAATTCACGCGAACCTCCGAAGTCGCAGGCTGTTTGTCACGACAAATACGGACGAAAATGCCATGGCCAATCCGGCGATCATGGGGTTCAGCAATCCGGACGCGGCCAGCGGCAGGGCGGCGCAGTTGTAACCGAACGCCCACCCCAGGTTTCCCTTGATCGTCGCCAGGGTCCGGCGCGCGAGCCGGATGGCGTCCGCGGCCACCCGCAGGTCGCCGCGGACCAGCGTCAGATCGCTCGCCTCGATCGCGGCGTCCGTGCCCGTCCCCATGGCCAGGCCCAGGTCGGCGGTGGCCAGCGCGGCGGCGTCGTTCACGCCGTCCCCGACCATCGCGACCGTCCGGCCCTCCGCCTGCAGACGCCGCACCACGTCGACCTTCTCCTCCGGCAGCACCTCGGCGAAGACCTGGTCCGCGTCGATGCCCACCTCCGCGGCCACCGTCTCGGCGACCGCCCGCCCGTCCCCGGTGAGCAGGACCGGCCTCAGCCCGAGGGTGCGCAGCCGGGCGACCGCCTCCGCGCTGGTCTCCTTCACGGCGTCGGCGACCGTCAGCGCCCCGCGCGTCCGGCCGTCCCAGGCGACCTGCACGGCCCCGTGCTCCGGTACGCCGGGGACCTCGACGCCCTCCGCCTCGAGGAGCGCCGCGCGGCCGACCAGGAGGTGGTGGCCGTCGACCGTGCCGCGCACCCCGAGGCCGGGCACGTTCTCGAAGGACGTCGGTACGGGGAGCTCGTCCACGCGCAGGCCGAGCCGCTCGGCGGCGCCCGCCGCGACCGCCCGGGCGACCGGGTGCTCGGAGGCGTGCTCCAGGGCGCCCACGAGGCGCAGCAGCTCGGCCTCGTCCACACCCTCGTACGCGTACACCTTCCGGAGCCGCATCCGGCCGGTCGTGATCGTCCCGGTCTTGTCGAGGACGACCGTGTCGACGCGCCGGGTGGACTCCAGGACCTCCGGGCCCTTGATCAGGATGCCGAGCTGCGCGCCGCGGCCGGTGCCGACCATGAGCGCGGTCGGGGTCGCGAGCCCGAGGGCGCAGGGGCAGGCGATGATCAGTACGGCGACGGCGGCGGTGAACGCGCCCGTGGTGTCCTGGACCACGAAGAGCCAGGTCAGCAGCGTGCCGAGGGCGATGTAGAGCACCACGGGGACGAACACGGCGGAGATCCGGTCGGCCAGGCGCTGCACCTCGGCCTTGCCGTTCTGGGCGTCCTCGACCAGCGCGGCCATCCGGGCCAGCTGGGTGTCCGCGCCGACCCGGGTCGCCCGGACGACGAGCCGGCCCGAGGTGTTGAGGCAGCCACCGGTGACCGGGTCGCCGGCGGTCACGTCGACCGGGACGGACTCGCCGGTGAGCAGGGACGCGTCGACGGCGGAGGCGCCCTCGGTGACCGTTCCGTCGGTGGCGATCTTCTCTCCGGGGCGGACGACGAAGAGTTCGCCGACCCGCAGCGCGTCCACCGGGATCCGTACCTCCGTACCGTCCCTCAGGACGGCCACGTCCTTCGCGCCGAGCGCCATCAGGGCGCGCAGCGCGGAGCCCGCCTTCCGTTTGGCGCGGGCCTCCAGGTATCGGCCGAGGAGGATGAAGGTGACGACGCCGGCCGCGACCTCCAGATAGACGGTGGAGGCGCCGTCGGCGCGGCCGACGGTGAGGTCGAAGCCGTGCCGCATGCCGGGCATGCCCGCGTCACCGAGGAACAGCGCCCACAGCGACCAGCCGAACGCGGCCAGCGTGCCGATCGAGACGAGGGTGTCCATGGTCGCCGCGCCGTGCCGCAGGTTGGTCCAGGCGGCGCGGTGGAAGGGCAGCCCGCCCCAGACGACGACCGGCGCGGCGAGGGTGAGGGAGAGCCACTGCCAGTTGTCGAACTGGAGGGCGGGGACCATGGCGAGCAGCACGACCGGCGCGGAGAGCACCGCCGAGACGGTCAGCCGCGTGCGGAGCGGATCGAGCTCGGGATCGGCCTCGCGCGGTGCCTCCGACGGCTCCGGGGCCGGGGGCGCGGGCTCCTCGGCGGTGTAACCGGTCTTGACGACCGTCGCGATCAGATCGGCGACCTCCGTCCCCGCCGGATGCGCGATCCTCGCCTTCTCCGTGGCGTAGTTGACGGTCGCCGTGACGCCGTCCATCCGGTTGAGCTTCCTCTCGACGCGGGCCGCGCAGGAGGCGCAGGTCATCCCGCCGATGAGGAGCTCGGTCGTGACGGTGGGCGCGGTGCTCGATGTCGCGGTGCTCGATGTCATGGGTGCCGTTCCGAACGGGAGCAGGGCCGTACCGCGTACGGTACGGCCCTGTCCGTGTGTGCCGGGAGTGCGGTCCGAGCCTCGTGGATCAGGCCTGGCCGACGAGTTCGTAGCCGGCCTCGTCCACGGCGGCGCGGACGGCCTCCTCGTCGAGCGGGGCCTGGGAGACGACGGTGACCTGGCCGGTGGAGGCCACGGCCTTGACGGAGGAGACCCCGGCGATCTCGGAGATCTCACTGGAGACCGCGCCCTCGCAGTGCCCGCAGGTCATTCCCTTGACCTGGTACACGGTGGTGAGTTCGGTCGTCGTCTCGGCGGTCATGACGGTCTCCTCTTCGAGGGCGTGCTGGTACTGGGTCGTACTGAAGCACACTTTATACCCCTAGGGGGTATGAATCCAGTCCGGCGCCGACCTCGTGGCCCGTGAGGGCTGTCGCCCATGGTAGATACCCGACATGTCGCATTCCGGGACCACCTTGATCCTGGTCATGTCGATCGCCGTCCTGGCGCCCCTGCCGGCCTACGCGGTGGGGCCGCCGGCTGCCCGTCCCGCTCGTCATCTTCGAGATCCTGCTCGGCATCCTCGTCGGCCCCGACGTCCTCATCCTGGAGAAGGTCGAGGCCGTCGGCTTCGGCTTCCTGGTCCCGGTCTTCTTCGTCGTCACCGGCATCGAGTTCGACCTGGACTCGCTGCTCGACGGCGGCCGGACGCTGCTCCTGCTGCCGGTCTTCCTGCTGCTGTTCGTGGTGGTGCGGGGCGGGCCGGTCTGGTTCCTCGCCCCGGGGTGACCTGGCGCGCGGGGACCGGAGCGCGCTGGTGCTCTACGAGTCCACGGCCCTGCCGCTCGTGGTCGCGATCACCACCATCGGGTTCGACGACAAGGCGCTGACGGCGGGCGAGGCGGCGGCGCTCGTGGGGGCGGGTGCTCTCCGTCCTCGTCCTCCCGATCCTCGCGATGAAGATCCGGGCGAAGGCGGGCGCCGCCCCCAGGGCGGGGGTCGGGGAGGCGGTTACGGGGTCGGAGTCGTGGTGAGCGCGCTGCCGACGGCGGTCGGGGAGCTTCCGATGAGCGGGCCGAGGTAGCTCAGGAGGAGCGCCTTCAGCTCGGCGATCGCCGCGTCCCGCTCCGGCCCCTCGGCGGCGGCGAGGATCAGGGTGAGACCGCCCTTGACGACCGCGAAGGTCATCTCGGCCTTGAGGGTGCGGTCCTCGGGGGTGTGGTCCGGCAGATGGTGGTCGAACAGGCTCTGGACCGAGGCGAGGAGCGAGGCGTGCAGGGCGTCGTGCTCCTCGGCGATCCGGCCGGGGATCTCGGAGCCGTGCATCAGGGCGAGGAAGACCGGGTTCTTGCAGTTGAACTCGATCATCGGGTCGAGCACCGCGTCCACGAGCTCGGGCAGCGGCAGGGCGAGGTTGGCCGGGGTGAACGCCTGTCCGTGCATCTCGCGCATCTGGTGCAGCAGACGGCCGCCGAGCTCGACGGCGATCGCCTCCTTGTTGGGGAAGTACTGGTAGAGCGTTCCGGGCGAGACGCTGGCCTCGCGGGCGATCGCGTTGGTGCTGGCGGCTGTGTAGCCGTTCGTGCAGAAGACGTTCGCGGCCGCCTGGAGCAGCTGCGCGATGCGCCGCTCGCCGCGGGCCTGCCGACGGCGCGGCTTCTGGTCCGCCGAACTCTCGGGCGTCTCCTCGGACATGACTGTCCCCAGCTCTCTCAGCATGTTTGACAAACACGAGAGGTCGCTCGCATTCTTGTGAAACGCGAGCGATGACTCGTGTTTGCCAGTCTATGGCAATGGGCGACCCATGCGACCTGCCGGGAAGCGAGCGCATGGGTCACGGTGAAGGGGACACCGCGTCATGGCCGAAGTCAAGAATTCAGGGCCCGCACCGGGTGGGGGGTGGACCCGGTTCGTGACGGCCAGGCCACGGCTGTCCCTGCTGGTCGCGCTCGTGATCACCGCGCTCTCCGTTCTCGCGGGCAGCGGCGTCGCCGACCGGATGGGGAGCGGCGGTTTCGAGGACCCGGACGCCGAATCCACGTATGCGACACAGGTCCTGGAGCGGGAGTTCCCCGACTCACAGCCCAATCTGCTCCTGCTCGTGAGCGCGCGGGAGGGCGGGGTCGACGATCCCGGCGTGGCCGCCGAGGCCCGGCGGCTCGCCGAGCGGCTCGACGCCGAGGAGGGGGTCGGCGGCATCGGCTCCTACTGGGGGACCGGTTCTCCGGCCCTGCGCTCCGAGGACGGCCGGCAGGCGGTGATCGTCGCCCGGGTCGAAGGGGACGAGAAGGCGGCCGGCGAGATCCTGGAGCGGATCGCCCCCGACTACCGGGGCACGCATGGACCGGTCGAGGTCTCCGTGGGCGGCCAGTTGGCCGTGCAGCACGAGATGCAGACGGTCGTCGAGGAGGACCTGCTGCGCGCCGAGCTGATCGCCCTGCCGGTGACGCTCGTCCTGCTCGTCATGGTCTTCGGCAGCGCGGTCGCGGCCCTGCTGCCGCTGGGGATCGGCATCGTGGCCATCCTGGGGACGAACGCGGTACTGCGCGGCCTCACCGAACTCACCGACGTCTCGGTCTTCGCGCAGAACCTGACGACGGCCCTCGGGCTCGGACTCGCCATCGACTACGCCCTGTTCGTGGTCCGCAGGTTCCGCGAGGAGCTCGCCGGAGGGGCCGACACCCGGACCGCCGTCAGGACCACACTGCGGACGGCCGGGCGGACGGTGCTCTTCTCCGCCCTGACCGTGGCGGCCTCGCTCGCCGCGATGCTCGTCTTCCCGCAGTACTTCCTGCGCTCCTTCGCCTACGCGGGCATCGCGGTGGTGCTGCTCGCCGCGGCGGCCGCGCTGGTCCTGCTGCCCGCCGCACTGATGCTGCTCGGGGAGCGGGTCAACGCGCTCGACCTGCGGCGCCTGTTCAGGCGCCGCAGGCGGGCCGTCGACGGCGCGGAGCCGGAGGCGGCGGGGTCGACGGCGCCGGGTGCGGCGGAGCCGGGGCCCAGGGAGCCGGGGGCCGGCTGGGCGCGGACGGCGACGCTGGTGATGCGGCGCGCGCCCGTCTTCGCCGTCGTCACCACGGCGGGTCTCGTGCTGCTCGGACTTCCCTTCCTCGGAGCCACGTTCGGCACGGTCGACGACCGGCAGCTCCCGACCACCGCCGAGTCCCGGGTGGTCCAGGACGAGCTGCGCGACGGCTTCCCCGGCAGCCCCGGCGGCGGCATCACGGTCCTCGCCGAAGGCGGCGCCACTCCGGCCGAGTACGCCGGCTACCGCGAGCGGATCGCGGCCCTCGACGGGATCGTGCGGGTGGACGGACCGGTGCCCTCGGGCACCGGCGGCGCCGAGGCCCGCGCGTACTTCACGGTGATCCCGGAGGGCGAGGGCGTCGGCGGAACCGCCCAGCGCGTGGTCGGCGAACTGCGCGCCGAGCCCGCCCCGTTCGACACGTCCGTCACCGGAGCCGCCGCCGTCCTGGTCGACTCCAAGGACGCCATAGGCGACCGGCTCCCGTGGGCGGGGGCGATCATCGTGGTCGTCACCCTGCTCCTGGTCTTCCTGCTGACCGGCAGTGTGCTGATCCCGATCCAGGCCGTCGTCCTCAACGGGCTCAGCCTGACGGCGATGTTCGGCGCGGTCGTCTGGGTCTTCCAGGACGGCCACCTCTCCGGGTTCCTCGGCTTCACCCCGACCGGCGACATCGAGACGACCCTGCCGGTGCTGATGTTCTGCGTCGCCTTCGGACTCTCCATGGACTACGGGGTGTTCCTGATATCCCGGATCAAGGAGGAGTACGACGAGACGGGCGACCACGACCACGCGGTCCGGTTCGGCCTGCGCCGCACGGGTGGCCTGATCACCGCCGCCGCCGTGATCCTGGCCGTCGTCATGGTGGCCATCGGCACCTCGCGGGTCACCAACACCAAGATGCTGGGCCTCGGCATCGCGCTCGCCGTGCTGGTGGACGCGATGGTGATTCGCAGCCTGCTCGTGCCCGCCGTGATGAAGCTGACCGGCCGCCTGACCTGGTGGGCCCCCGGCCCGCTGCGCCGCTTCCACGACCGGTTCGGAGTCAGCGAGGGCGGAGGTGCGACGAAGGCGCCGGCCGCGGCACCGGAGCGGGCGGAGGTGTCGGACCGGGCGGAACCGTCGGAGCCGGCGGACGAGGACGCCCGGGACAGGGAGTCCGTCGGCCGTTAGGCGGGCGGCCCGGATCGTCCCGGACAGACCGAGGGCCCCGCACCCGTTGTGGGGTGTGGGGCCCTGCCCGTGCCGGGTGGAGGTCAGTCCCGGCGACTCCGGTTGCCCGGGCGGTTGGCCACCCAGGCGCGGATCGTGTCCGCGTACCAGTAGGGCTTGCCCGACTCGACATGGTCGGGTGTCGGCAGGAGGCCGTGCTTCCGGTAGGAGCGGACGGTGTCCGGCTGCACCTTGATGTGTGCGGCGATGTCCTTGTACGACCAGAGCCGTCTGTCCGTCATGCGTGGCACCTCCCTGCGCGCCTCGCAGCGGCGGCGGGGGTGCCGTTCGGGGGAGCTGCGGGGCAAACGCTGGCGATCACTGAGCCTGTGCCCGATGCAACGACCCCTTCCAACGGGAAGGGAGCGGCTGTCGAACGGCTGTGACGTAAAGCCCGCGTAATGGAGATATCTGTGACGACAGGGGGATGGATGTGACGTAAGTGGCGCAAGGTCACATCGGCGCGCCGAACGGCGTTCCCGCGGTTCCTATGCTCCGCAGGAGCGCAGGAAGCGGCGGGTGCGGACCGCGATCGGATACGGCCTGTCGGGCTCGCACGGGTACATGTCCTGCTCGACGATGGCGAAGAGCTCCACGTCGAGCGCCTGTGCCGCCGCGAGGACCGGCTCGAGGGCCGGGACCCCGGAGGGCGGTTCGCACATCACGCCCCGCGCCACGGCCGGACCGAACGGCACCTCGTCGGCGACGACCCCGGCGAGGATCTCCGGGTCGACCTGCTTGAGATGGAGGTAGCCGATGCGCTCGCCGTACGTCTCGATCAGCTTGACGCTGTCGCCCCCGCAGTACGCGTAGTGCCCGGTGTCCAGACAGAGGGAGACCAGCTCCGGATCGGTCGCGTCCAGGAAGCGGGCCACGTTCTCCTCGCTGTCGACGTGGGTGTCCGCGTGCGGATGGACGACGATCCGCAGCCCGTACCGGTTCCTGACCTCGCGGCCGAGGCGCTCCGTCAGACCGGTCAGATCGCGCCACTGTTCGGCGGTGAGCGTACGGTCCTCCAGGACCTCGCCCGTCTTGTCGTCCCGCCAGAAGGAGGGGATGACGACGAGGTGCTCGGCGCCCATCGCCTGCGCGAGGGCCGCGTTGTCGGCGACATGGGCCCAGGTCTTCTCCCAGACGGCCGGACCGTGGTGCAGCCCGGTGAAGACCGTGCCCGCCGAGACCCGCAGGCCCCTGCGCCCCGTCTCCTCGGCCAGGACGGCGGGGTCGGTGGGCAGATAGCCGTACGGTCCGAGCTCGATCCAGGCGTAGCCGGCGTCGGCGACCTCGTCGAGGAAGCGCTGCCAGGGAACCTGCCGTGGATCGTCGGGGAACCAGACGCCCCAGGAGTCGGGGGCGGAGCCGATACGGATACGGGACAGCGGCGACGGCTTCGTCATGAGAGCCACCTTGGCCGCGCCCGGAACGACGAGTCAAGACGCTCGTCCGAATGTAAGGACATAGCGTTGACAGGGTTCGGGGCGGACGGCTAGACCTGGGTGCGGGGCCGAGGCGAGAGGTGGCGCGCGTGGATGCGGAGCCGTACGAGCTGATCACGATGGGGCGACTCGGCGTGGACCTCTACCCCCTCCAGGTCGGCGTTCCGCTCGCCCGGGTGGAGACCTTCGGGAAGTTCCTGGGCGGCTCGCCCGCGAACGTGGCGGTCGCGGCGGCCCGGCTCGGGCGGCGTACGGCGCTGGTGAGCCGGACCGGAGCGGACCCGTTCGGGGAGTATCTCCACGAGGAGCTGACGGCGTTCGGGGTCGACGACCGCTGGGTGACGGCGGTGGAGGCGTATCCGACGCCGGTGACGTTCTGCGAGATCTTCCCGCCCGACGACTTCCCGATCCACTTCTACCGGCAGCCCCGGGCGCCGGACCTGGAGATCCACCCGGCGGAGCTGGACCTGGCGGCGGTCCGGGCGGCGCGGGCCTTCTGGGTGACGGGGACGGGGCTGAGCGTCGAGCCCAGCCGGGCGGCCACGCTGGGCGCGCTGGAGGAGCGGGGCGGTGCGGAGCTGACCGTTCTCGACCTGGACTGGCGTCCGGTGCTCTGGCCCGATCCGGCCGAGGCGGGACCGCTCTACCGGGAGGCCCTGAGCGCAGCCACCGTCGCCGTCGGCAACCTGGACGAGTGCGAGGTCGCGACCGGGGAGCGCGAACCGTACGCGGCGGCCCGCGCGCTGCTCGCCGCCGGGGTCCGGCTCGCGGTCGTCAAGCAGGGCCCCAAGGGGGTCCTCGCGATGACCGCCGACGGGGAGAGCGCCGAGGTCGCGCCTCTGCCGGTCGACGTGGTCAACGGCCTCGGCGCGGGCGACGCGTTCGGCGGGGCGCTGTGCGACGGGCTGCTCGCCGGCTGGGACCTGGACCGCATCCTCCGCCGGGCCAACGCGGCGGGCGCCATCGTGGCCGGCCGCCTCGCCTGCTCCCCGGCGATGCCCTACGCCGACGAGATCGACCGGGCCCTGGTCACCGGCACCGGCACGCTTCCGGAGCGCACGCCATGACCGCCCGCCCCACCGACACCTGGCGCACCCGAGCCGCCCACCGCCGCGCGAGCGGACCGAAGACCCCACCCAAGCCCACCACTTCGGAGCCCCCGACCCCCACGCCGGCTCCAGCAACTCCGCCGCCGGGCGGCCGGGACGCCGACGCCCCCGCAGCCTCGTCCGCCCCGACCGGCCTCGGGCACCCGCCCGCCCCGCCGGGCCCCGGGCACCCGCCCGCCCCGCCCGGCCCCGGGCACCCGCCCGCCCCGCCGGGCCCCACGCGTGAGACGCCCCCCGCACAGACGCCCCCCGCACGCGACCCCCTCCGTCAGGCCGCGCACCCCGTGCCGCCGCGGCGGTTCGCTCGGGCCGCGCGGGTCGCGGGCGTGGGCGCCGGGCTCGAGCCCGTCGACGTCGAGCGGCTCGTCTCGCTCCGGGCCCGGCGGCCCGAGGCCGTGGGGGAGGCCGCCGCGGCGCGGCGCAGGCGGGCGTGGTTCGAGGGCCGCGAGCGGCTGCTGATCGTCGCCGCCGACCATCCCGCCCGCGGCGCGCTCGGTGTCGGGGCGAGGCCGTACGCGATGGCGGACCGCGCCGACCTCCTCGCACGGCTCCGGCTCGCGCTCTCCCGGCCCGGCGTCGACGGCGTCCTCGCCTCCGCCGACATCCTCGACGACCTGCTCCTGCTCGGCGCCCTGGACGACCGCCTCGTCATCGGGTCGATGAACCGCGGCGGCCTCGCCGGGGCCTCCTTCGAGCTCGACGACCGGTTCACCGGCCACCGCCCCGAGGACCTCGCCCGGCTCGGCTTCGACGCAGGCAAGCTCCTCCTGCGGATCGACCCGGACGACCCCGGCTCGCTCTCCACCCTCCACTCCGCCGCCCGCGCCGTCGACGAGATGGCCGCCCTGCGACTGCCCGTCTTCGTCGAACCGTTCCTCTGCCACCGCGACCACGACGGCCGGCTCCGCAACGACCTCTCCGCCGAGGCCGTCTCCACCTCCCTCGCCGTCGCCTCCGGCCTCGGCGGCACCTCCGCCTACACCTGGCTCAAGGTCCCGGTCACCGACCACCCCGACGACATGGCCCGCGTCCTGGAGACCACCACCCTCCCCACCGTCCTCCTCGGCGGAGACCCCGGGCCCGGCCCGGACGCCCAGGACGTCGCGTACGAGAAATGGCGCGCCGCGCTGCGCCTGCCCACCGTCCGGGGCCTGGTCGTCGGCCGCGCCCTGCTCTATCCCGCGGACGGCGATGTGGCCGGAGCCGTCGATACCGCTGCGCGGCTGCTGCGGGAAGCGGTAGGAAGGAGTACGCACCGCCCATGAACGATCTCCATCTGCCCGCCGGGACCGCCTCCCACGGGTCGTACGCGCTCCACGTCGACCCCGACCGGGCCGGCTGGGCGCACTCCGCACTGCGCGTCCTCGAACTCGGCCCGGGAGCCACCCACCTCCTGGACACCGGGGACAGCGAATGGATCGTGCTTCCGCTCTCCGGCGGCTGTACGGTGCACGTCGACGGCCAGACGCTTCAACTCCTGGGCCGCGAGAGCGTGTTCGGCGGAGTGTCCGACTTCGCGTACGTGCCCCGCGACGCCCGAGTCCAGATCGCCTCCGGTGCGGGAGGCCGCTTCGCTTTGGCAGGAGCGAAGTGCGAGCGACGACTCCCCGCTCGCTACGGCCCCGCGCCGGAGGTACCCGTCGAGGCCCGCGGCAGCGGCAACCAGGCGCGGCAGGTACGGAACTTCGCCGCCGCCGACGTCTTCGAGGCGGACCGCCTGATCGCCGTCGAGGTGATCACCCCCGGCGGGAACTGGTCCTCCTACCCGCCCCACAAGCACGACGAGCACCGCCCGGGCGCCGAGTCCGAGCTGGAGGAGATCTACTACTTCGAGATCGCCGACGGCGGAGTCGGCTACCAGCGGATCTCCCCCTCCCGGCCCGGAGGCGCCGACCTCCTCGCCGAGGTCCGCACGGGCGACGCCGTCCTCGTGCCCGACGGCTGGCACGGCCCGTCGATCGCTCAGCCGGACCACGCGATGTACTACCTGAACGTGATGGCGGGACCAGGACCGGAGAGGGAGTGGAAGATCTGCTTCCACCCCGACCACTCGGAGGGGTACACGTGAGCACTCTGACCGTCGCGCAGGCGCTGGTGCGGTTCCTCGCCGCGCAGTACACCGAACGCGACGGCGTACGAAGCCGGCTGATCGCCGCCACCTGGGGCATCTTCGGCCACGGGAACGTCGCCGGGATCGGCCAGGCCCTCGTCGAGCACGCCGAGGAGATGCCCTACCACCAGGGGCGCAACGAGCAGGCCATGGTGCACGCGGCCGTCGGCTACGCCCGCCAGTCGAACCGGCTCTCCGCGCACGCCGTGACCACCTCCATCGGCCCCGGCGCCACCAACCTCGTCACGGGCGCCGCGCTCGCCACCGTCAACCACCTCCCGGTGCTGCTGCTGCCCGGCGACACCTTCGCCACCCGCCCCGCCGACCCCGTCCTCCAGCAGCTCGAAGTCCCGTACGCGGGCGATGTGTCGGTCAACGACTGTCTGCGACCGGTCTCCACGTACTTCGACCGGATCACCCGCCCCGAGGCGCTGATCCCCGCCGCGCTCGCCGCCGTACGGGTCCTCACCGACCCCGTCCAGACCGGGGCGGTGACGCTCGCCCTGCCGCAGGACGTCCAGGCGGAGGCGTACGACTGGCCGGAGGAGTTCTTCGCCGAGCGGGTCTGGCGCGTGCGCCGGCCCGTGCCCGACGACGCCGAACTGGAGGCGGCGGCCGCGGCGATCGGCCGCGCGGCCCGTCCGCTGATCGTCGCGGGCGGCGGGGTCAAGTACAGCGGCGCCGAGGAGGCGCTCGCCACCTTCGCCTCCCTGACCGGCATCCCGGTCGCCTCCACCCAGGCCGGCAAGGGCGCGCTGCGTCACGACCATCCGCAGGACGTCGGCGCCGTCGGCCACACCGGCACCGCCGTCGCCGACCACCTGGCGCGCACGGCCGACGTGGTGATCGGCGTCGGCACCCGCTGGACCGACTTCACCACCGCCTCCGGGACCCTGTTCACCCACCCGGACGTGCGGTTCGTCAACCTCAACATCGCGGCCTCCGACTCGCACAAACTGGCCGCGCTGCCCCTGGTCGCGGATGCCCGCGAGGGGCTCGAAGGGCTCCACGCGCTGCTCGACCCGCACCATGTCACCGAGCACTACGTGCACGAGTACGCGGAGGAGAAGGGCCGCTGGGAGGCCCGCGTCACCGCCGCCTGCACCACGGCGGACGTGGCGGCCCGGCCCACGCAGCCGCAGGTCCTCGGCGCACTCGACACCCTGGTCACCGGGGACGACATCCTGATCAACGCGGCCGGCTCGCTCCCCGGCGACCTCCACAAGCTCTGGCGGGCCCGCTCCGCCGACCAGTACCACGTCGAGTACGGCTACTCCTGCATGGGCTACGAGATCCCGGCGGCGATCGGGGTGGCCCTCGCCGCGCCCGGCCGGCCGGTCTGGGCGCTCGTCGGGGACGGTACGTATCTGATGAATCCCACCGAAATCGTCACGGCCGTGCAGGAAGGGCTGCCCATCAAGGTGGTGATCCTGCAGAACCACGGGTACGCCTCCATCGGAGGTCTTTCGGAGGCCGTGGGCAGTGAGCGGTACGGCACCGCGTACCGCTTCCGCGCTCCCGACGGCACCTTCACCGGGGACCCGCTCCCCGTCGACCTGGCCGCCAACGCCGCCTCGCTCGGGATGCGGGTGCTCACTGCACGTACCGTACGTGACCTGCGGGAAGCCCTCGCCGACGCGCGGGCGTCGACCGTTCCCACATGTGTCTATGTCGAGACCGAAACGGCAGACACAGTGTCGGGCGCGCCCCCCGCCCAGGCGTGGTGGGATGTGCCCGTGGCCGAGACCTCGACCCGCGTGTCGGCGGTCAAGGCCCGGGAGGAGTACGACCGGCACGTCACCGCCCGACGCCGCCATCTCTGAAGGAGCATTCCGGCATGACGAACACCGAGAAGACCGTCAACCACTGGATCGGTGGCAAGACCGTCGAGGGCACGTCGGGCAACTGGGGCCCGGTCACCGACCCGGCCACGGGCGCCGTGACCACGAAGGTGGCGCTCGCGTCGGTCGACGAGGTCGACGCGGCCGTGGCGGCCGCCAAGACCGCGTTCGAGACCTGGGGCACGGCGTCGCTCGCGCAGCGCACCACGATCCTCTTCAAGTTCCGCGCGCTGCTCGACGCCAACCGGGACGCGATCGCCGAGCTGATCACCGCCGAGCACGGCAAGGTGCACTCCGACGCGCTGGGCGAGGTCGCCCGCGGTCTGGAGATCGTGGACCTGGCCTGCGGCATCACCACGCAGCTCAAGGGCGAGCTGTCCACCCAGGTCTCGAACCGGGTGGACGTGGCGGCGATCCGCCAGCCCGTCGGTGTGGTGGCCGGCATCACGCCGTTCAACTTCCCGGCGATGGTCCCGATGTGGATGTTCCCGCTCGCCATCGCCTGCGGCAACACCTTCATCCTCAAGCCGAGCGAGAAGGACCCCTCGCCGTCGCTGAAGATCGCGGAGCTGCTCGCCGAGGCGGGCCTGCCGGACGGCGTCTTCAACGTCGTGCACGGTGACAAGGTGGCCGTCGACCGGCTCCTGGAGCACCCGGACGTCTCGGCGATCTCCTTCGTCGGCTCGACGCCGATCGCCCGGTACATCCACACCACCGCCTCCGCGGCGGGCAAGCGCGTCCAGGCGCTCGGCGGTGCGAAGAACCACATGCTGGTGCTGCCGGACGCGGACCTGGACGCGGCGGCCGACGCCGCGGTCTCGGCGGCGTACGGCTCGGCCGGTGAGCGCTGCATGGCGATCTCGGCGGTCGTCGCGGTCGGCGCGATCGGTGACCAGCTGGTGGAGAAGATCCGCGAGCGCGCCGAGAAGATCAAGATCGGCCCCGGCAACGACCCGACCTCGGAGATGGGCCCGCTGATCACGGCGGTCCACCGCGACAAGGTCGCCTCGTACGTGAAGGGCGCGGCGGACGAGGGCTGCGACGTCGTCCTCGACGGCACGGGCCACACGGTGGACGGCTTCGAGGACGGCCACTGGATCGGCCTGTCGCTCCTGGACCACGTGCCGACGACCGCGAAGGCGTACCAGGACGAGATCTTCGGCCCGGTCCTGTGCGTGCTGCGCACCGAGACGTACGAGGAGGGCGTCGCCCTCATCAACGCGTCGCCGTTCGGCAACGGCACCGCGATCTTCACCCGCGACGGCGGCGCGGCGCGCCGCTTCCAGATGGAGATCCAGGCGGGCATGGTCGGCGTGAACGTGCCGATCCCGGTGCCGGTGGGCTACCACTCCTTCGGTGGCTGGAAGGACTCGCTCTTCGGCGACCACCACATCTACGGCAACGACGGCGTCCACTTCTACACCCGCGGCAAGGTCGTCACCACCCGCTGGCCGGACCCCTCCGACGCCCCGGCGGGCGTGGACCTGGGCTTCCCGCGCAACCACTGACCCGCGAAATTCGATGGCCCCCGGGGCGCGCGACCGCGCACCCTGGGGGCCATGTCCGTGGTTCCGCCGAAGTACCAGATCCGCGCCCTGCACACCGACTCGACGGTGACCGTCTACCAGGCGTACGACCCGTCCATCGGCCTCCCGACGGCTCGCGAGGGCCGCTTCCCGCCCGCGTGGAAGCGGGACCGGATGACGTGGATCAAGCCCTCGTTCCTGTGGATGATGTACCGCTGCGGCTGGGGCCTGAAGGAGGGCCAGCAGACGGTCCTCGCGATCGAGATCACCCGCGAGGGGTTCGAGTGGGCGCTGCGCAACGCCTGCCTGTCGCACTACGTCCGAGGGTTCCACCCCGACCAGGCAACCTGGAAGCGGCAGTTGAGGCAGGCCCCGGCGCGGGTGCAGTGGGACCCCGAGCGGGACCCGCACCTGGCCGCCCTTCCGTACCGCTCGCTCCAGCTGGGGCTCGCCGGGGATGCGGCGCGGCGGTACGCGGACGAGTGGACCGTCTCCGTACGGGACGTCACGCCGCTCGCGCACGAGGTCCACGCCCTTGTGCGCGCCGGGCGGGTGGACGAGGCGCGTGCGTGGATGCCCGAGGAGCGGCCTTATCCGGCGGGTGCGGAGCTCCTCGGGCATCTGGTGGGGTAGCCGCGGCTAGAAGATCGAGTGCAGCAGCTTGTTCGGGGAGCCCGACAGGGGGTTGCCCACCTTGCCGTTGGTGGCGTTGTTCACCAGCGCGGTGCTCACCTGGGCCGGGGTGGCCGTCGGGTTCGCCGCGAGGTGGAGCGCGGCCACGCCCGCCGTGTGCGGGGTCGCCATCGACGTGCCCGAGATGGTGTTCGTCGCCGTGTCGCCGTCCTTCCACGCCGAGGTGATGGAGACGCCCGGCGCGAACAGGTCCACGCACGTGCCGTAGTTGGAGAAGGACGCCCGCTTGTCGGCGGAGTCCGTCGCGCCGACCGTGATCGCCTCGGGGACGCGGGCCGGGGAGTAGTTGCACGCCCGGGCCGGCAGACCGAGGAAGTTGCCGTTGCCGGCGGCGACCGCGTACGTGACGCCCGAGGCGATCGAGCGCTTCACCGCGTCGTCCAGGGACGTGTTCGCGCCCCCGCCCAGGCTCATGTTGGCGACCGCCGGCTTGACCGCGTTGGCCGTGACCCAGTCGACGCCCGCGATGACGCCGGCCGTAGTACCGGAGCCGTTGCAGTCCAGGACGCGTACGGCCACCAGCTTGACGCCCTTGGCGACGCCGTACTTCGCGCCGCCGACCGTGCCCGCGACGTGCGTGCCGTGGCCCTGGCAGTCCTGTCCGTTCTGGCCGCCGCCGACGGTGTCCGTGCCCACGGTCGCCCGGCCGCCGAACTCGCTGTGCGAGGTGCGGATCCCGGTGTCGATGATGTACGCGGTGACGTTCGACGCGGTCGTGTCGTACCTGTACGTCGTCGACAGCGGCAGATCACGCTGGTCGATCCGGTCGAGGCCCCATGTCGCGCCGGGCTGCGTGTCGGTCATCCGTACGGTCGTGTTCTGCTCGACGTACGCCACGCGGGGGTCGGAGGCCAGGGCCGCGGCCCTGGCCTGGGACATGGAAGCGGAGAAGCCCTTCAGGACCGAGCGGTACTGGTGCCTGGGCGTCACGCCCAGATCGGCGGCGCGGGTCGAGCCGTCCTTGAGGACGACGATCCAGCTGTTGTCGACGGCGAGCGAGGCCGGGGCGAGGCGGAGGTCGCCGACAGTCGCGCTCTGTGCCGTGGGGGAGGCGGCGAACTGAAGGCCGGCGGCGAGGGCGAGGACGGGCACGACGGCCACGGCGCGGCGGGGTATTCGGGTCATGTGGTGGGGCACCTGAACCTTTCGTTGACCGGGTTACCGGCAAGTACGGGTGTGCGTGGTGCGCCACAGAGTCTCGTGCTGTCATGTGTCGTACAAGGGGCCGTCGGCTCCCCTCACCGGTCCTTCACCTCGAACTCCCAGGTCAGCATCGCGAACCCGTCCTCTTCCTGCGCCCCCGCCGACCGGTACGTCCGCAACGCGGCCTCGTTGTCCGGATCCACTCCCACCCACACGTCGTAGCAGCCGCGCTCCCGGGCCTCGGCCACCAGCGCCTCCGTCAGCGCCCGTCCCACACCCCGACGCCGGTATCCCTCGTCCACGGACAGCTCGTACAGACACATCTCCACCCCCTTGTCCGGGTGGAGCATCTCGATCCCGGACACCAGCCCCGCGGGGAAACCGTCCTCCGCGTACGCGATCAGCATCAGATGGCCCGCGGCGGCGAGGAACGCCTCCGCCCACCGCTCCCTCGGCGGCCCGTCGTAGAGATGTCCCGCCGCGAGCAGTTCGGCCGCCGTCGTCGCCCGCCTGATCTCCATCCACGACCCCTCGCCTCGCGCCGCGCGTACCGCGCCTGGTGTACGGGACGGTACGGCGTACGACTCCAGGAGGCCGCCGATTTCCGCCCCTGGACAGCCGAGTCGCACAGGTCGGCCGCCTAGGCTCGGCAGCATGCCATTCCGACTTCCCCGGTGGGCCGCGGTCACCGCCGCCCTCGCCGTGCTCGCGGGCGCCGGTACCTGGACCGCCGTCGCCTCCGACGAACCGCCACCCGTGCACCGCGCGGACCAGGTGCTGGACATGCCCGGGGCGCGGATCGACACCTCGTACTTCACCTCGGGACCCGCCGCCGACCGCAGGCCGGCCGTCCTGCTCGGCCACGGCTTCGGCGGCTCCAAGGACGACGTCCGCGCCCAGGCCGAGAAGCTCGCCCGCGACGGCTACGCCGTCCTGACCTGGTCGGCCCGCGGGTTCGGCGCCTCGACGGGAGAGATCGGACTCAACGACCCCGACCACGAGGTCAAGGACGTCCGGCGGCTCGTCGACTGGCTCGCCGGGCGCCCCGAGGTCCAGCTCGACAAGGCCGGTGACCCGCGCGTCGGTGTCACCGGTGCCTCCTACGGTGGCGCGGCCTCGCTGCTCGCCGCCGGTCACGACACCCGCGTCGACGCGATCGCCCCCCAGATCACGTACTGGAACCTCGCCGACGCACTCTTCCCGGACGGCGTCTTCAAGAAGCTCTGGGCCGGCATCTTCTTCTCGACGGGCGCGACACCGGGCGCCGGGGCGGGTGCCGACACGGGTCCGGGCACGGGTGCCGACACGGGCACTCGGCCGGGTGGTCGCGCGGCGGCGGCCGCCGGGCCCCGCGCCGCCGACGGATGCGGGCGCTTCACCGCCGAGCTGTGCGCGATGTACGAGAGCGTGGCCGTCTCGGGGAAGCCCGACGCCGCCGCCCGTACGCTCCTCGAAGCACGCAGCCCCTCCGCCGTCGGTGACCGGATCAAGGTCCCCGCCCTGATCGTCCAGGGACAGAGCGACTCCCTCTTCCCGCTCACCCACGCCGACGCCATGGCCAGGACGATCGCCGCCAACGGCGCGCCCGTCGCCGTCGACTGGATCGCGGGCGGCCACGACGGCGGCGACCGCGAGACCGACCGGGTCGAGGCCCGGATCGGCGACTGGTTCGACCGCTATCTCAAGCAGGACAAGGGTGCCGACACCGGTCCCGCGTTCCGCGTCAGCCGCGCCGGTGGAGTCGACTCCACCGACGGGGAGGCGCAGCTGCGCGGGGCGACCTCCGGGCGCTACCCGGGGCTCTCGGGCGACCCGCTGTCCGTGCCGCTCGACGCCTCCCGGCCGCAGACCTTCGCCAACCCCGCCGGGGCCACCCCGCCCGCCATCTCGGCCGTCCCCGGCGTCGGCGGCGGGCTCTCCCAGCTCTCCTCGCTCGGTGTCGGCCTCTCGCTCGACTTCCCCGGCCAGTACGCCCGGTTCGACGCGAAGCCGCAGAACGAGCCGGTACGGATCACGGGCACACCGAGCGTCCGCGTCAAGGTCACCTCGGACAGCCCGGACGGCTCGGCCGTCCTCTTCGCCAAGGTCTACGACGTCGGTCCGGACGGACGGCAGCAGGTGCTGCCCGCCCAGCTCGTCGCCCCCGTCCGGATCGAAGGGGCCGCGAAGGGCCGGAGCGTCGAGCTGACGCTGCCGGCGATCGACCACGAGATCGAGGCCGGTCACCGGCTGCGGCTCGTGCTCGCCGCCACCGACCTCGGCTACGCCTCCCCGGCGACACCGGCCGCCTACACCGTGGCCGTCGAGGCCCCGCTGACCGTGCCGACGGCGCCGGCCGTGGACACCCAGGCGGCCGCGATGCCGTGGTGGGTGTGGGGCCTGCCGCTCGTCGGCGCCCTGATCGCCGCCGCGCTGCTGCTGACCTCCCGGCGCCGGACCGCGGCTCCTGCCCCGGACCCCGGACTCGCCGTCGTACCGCTGCAGATCACGGGCCTGTCGAAGAAGTACGCCAAGTCCTCCGACCGGTATGCCGTACGGGATCTCTCCTTCCGCGTCGAGCAGGGGCAGGTCCTCGGACTGCTCGGGCCCAACGGCGCCGGAAAGACCACCACCCTGCGCATGCTCATGGGCCTGATCACCCCCGACGACGGGGAGATCCGGGTCTTCGGGCAGGCCATCCGCCCGGGCGCACCGGTCCTGTCCCGGGTCGGCGCCTTCGTGGAGGGCGCGGGCTTCCTGCCGCACCTCTCCGGGCGGGACAACCTGGAGCTGTACTGGAAGGCCACCGGCCGCCCCGCCGAGGACGCGCACATGGAGGAGGCCCTGGAGATCGCGGGCCTCGGCGACGCCCTGGCCCGCGCCGTACGGACGTACTCGCAGGGCATGCGGCAGCGGCTCG
The DNA here is from genome assembly GCF_055561875.1 of Streptomyces sp. NPDC022552. Taxonomy (NCBI): domain Bacteria; kingdom Bacillati; phylum Actinomycetota; class Actinomycetes; order Kitasatosporales; family Streptomycetaceae; genus Streptomyces; species Streptomyces sp. NPDC022552. Next base: position 12,902 of record NZ_JBVHGJ010000011.1, on the reverse strand, counting down.
CGATCGCCCAGGCCATGCTCGGCCTGCCGGACCTGCTGATCCTCGACGAGCCGACCAACGGACTCGACCCGCCACAGATCCGCGAGATGCGGGACGTGATGATCCGGTACGCGGCGCAGGGCCGGACCGTCATCGTCTCCAGCCACCTCCTCTCGGAGGTCGAGCAGTCCTGCACCCACCTCGTGGTGATGGACCGCGGGCAGCTCCTGCAGGCCGGGCCGGTCGGCGAGATCACCGGCGCCGGGGACACCCTGCTGGTGACCCTCGGGGACAGCGTCCCCGACCCGCTCGTCGACAAGATCGGCGCGCTGCCCGGGATCGGATCGGCGGCGAGGACCGAGGGCGGGCTCCTGGTCCGTCTCGACGGGGCCGACGCGACCGCCCTGATCGGTGAACTCGTCCGCCTGGACGTGCCCCTGACCGGTGTGGGACCGCACCGGCGTCTCGAGGACGCGTTCCTGACCCTGATCGGAGGTGGCTCCGCATGAGCACCAGCACGAGCACGAGCACGAGCACGAGCACGAGCGCGGGCACGGGCGGGGGAGCCGAGGAGCTCGTGGAGACCGCCCCCGGCTACCGGGCACGGCGCACCCTGCCGCTGCGCGTCGAGGCCGTACGCCAGCTGAAGCGGCGCCGCACGCTGGTCATGGGCGCGGTGCTCGCCGCACTGCCGTTCATCCTGATCGTCGCCTTCGCGATCGGCGGGGACCAGGACGGCCGCGGCAACGGGCGCATCACGCTGATGGACACGGCGACGGCGTCGGCGGCGAACTTCGCCGCGACCTGTCTCTTCGTCTCGGCCGGCTTCCTCCTCGTGGTGGCGGTCGCCCTGTTCTGCGGGGACACCGTCGCCTCCGAGGCGAGCTGGTCCTCGCTGCGCTACCTGCTGGCCGCGCCCGTGCCCCGGGCCCGGCTGCTGTGGTCCAAGCTGGCCGTGGCGCTCGGCTTCAGCGCGGCGGCGATGGTGCTGCTGCCCGCGGTCGCGCTCGTCGCGGGCACGTTCGCCTACGGCTGGGGGCCGCTGAAGCTCCCCACCGGCGGCGCTCTGCCCGCCGCCGAGACCCTGCCCCGGCTCGGTCTGGCCGTCGCCTTCATCCTCGTCTCCCAACTCGTCACCGCCGGGCTCGCGTTCTGGCTGTCCACGAAGACCGACGCGCCGCTGGGCGCCGTCGGAGGCGCGGTCGGCCTGACGATCATCGGCAACGTCCTGGACGCGGTCACGGCGCTCGGCTCCTGGCGCGACTTCGTGCCCGCGCACTGGCAGTACGCGTGGGTGGACGCGCTCCAGCCCCAGCTGGAGTGGGGCGGGATGCTGAAGGGCACGGCGATCTCGGTGACGTACGCGCTGATCCTCTTCGCCCTCGCCTTCCGGGGCTTCGCCCGCAAGGACATCGTTTCGTAGACCCGCGGGAGACCGGCCCGCACCACGTCACAGCCACCCCCTTCGAGCCGCTTCCGCGCCCGCGCGGAAGCGGCTCGTCGTGCCCAGGGCGTGCATCAGCTCGCCGACCCGCCGGCTGTAGGTACGGCCCGACATGCCGAGGCGGGCGGCGGCCGTCTCGTCCGTGAGCCCGGCGAGGAGTGCTTCGAGGACCGGGCGGAGCTGGGGAGGCAGCTCGTCGCGCGACCCGTCCGTCGCCCGGGTCAGCTCCTCGCCCGCGTCCCAACTGGCATGGTGGGCGCGGACCAGGGCCTGCACGACGACCGGGTCGCGGATCAGCAGCACCCCGTTGTACAGCAGCTCCAGATCGAGCGGGACCGCCGCGACCGTGCGGTCGACGACGATCATCTTGAACGGGATCGCGTCCGTGAGCCGGGCGCTGCCCGGCATCCGGACCGCGCCCACCACCTGGGGGAGGGCGTGGCGCGGCACGATCCGTCTGACCTCCGGGGCCCGCTCCGCCGCGGTCCGCATGCACGCTCCCGCCAACTCCAGGAACGGCTCGGGGATCGCACGGCCCGCGGACGCGGCCGGGTCGTCGAAGGTCAACAGCTCGTGCCGGGTGGAGGCTGCCAGCCCGGCCAGCGCCGCGCTGATCCGTCGCGTACCGCGGACAGGGCGGCCCGCGGGCCGCTTGGCCTCGGCCACCGCTCTGTTCATCGCCGATCGCGCGAGCATCACGGAGCCCGCAGTCTCTGCCACCGCTGACCACCCCCGCCCCGTCGGTGTGCCACTCCATGTACGCATGTGACTGCACACGGTGACAACCCCTGTTGAGAAGGATGGCGAGTCCATGCCACGCGCGCCCGACCCGTTCGCCGTTGCCGCATCGAGATCCATCCGCAACTCCTTCGTCTGCTCCTTCCCGGCCTCCCGAACGTCACATTCACAAGTGACGGACACCGAGGGGGAGATGAAGTGAAGCGACGACAGCGTGTGCGGCTGGCGGCCGGGATCCTGGCCGCAGGCCTGGTCCTGACGGGCTGTGGGGGCGGCGAGAACCGCGAGCAGGCATCGGACCGGGGCGGCGGCGTCCAGGCGCCGGACGCGCCCGGATTCGAGGCGCCCCGGCCGGACGGGGGCGCCACGGGCCGGGAGGACGCCGCCGAAGGCGAGCAGCGGTCCCCCCGCCCGGCCGCCGACTACCTCTCCACCTTCGCCCTGGACGTGGACACCGCGTCGTACGGCTACGCCCGCCGCACCCTCGCCGAAGGCCGACTGCCCGCCCCGGAGTCCGTACGGCCGGAGGAGTTCGTCAACAGCTTCCGCCCGGACTATCCGCGGCCCGAGGGTGACGGGTTCAGCGTGACCGTGGACGGTGCCAGGACCGACGACGAGGGCTGGTCGCTCGTCCGGGTCGGGCTCGCCACCGCGGCCGCGGAACGCCGGGGCGAACGCCCGCCCGCCGCCCTCACCTTCGTCGTCGACATCTCCGGTTCGATGGCCGAGACCGGCCGCCTCGACCTGGTCAAGCAGTCCCTCGGCCTCCTCACCGACGAGCTCCGCGACGACGACTCCGTCGCCCTGGTCACCTTCAGCGACACGGCCGAGACCCGGCTCCCCATGACCCGGGTCAAGGGGCAGCGCGAGCGCATCCACGGCATCGTCGACGAGCTGGCGACCACCTCGTCGACCAATGTGGAGGCGGGGGTGCGCACCGGGTACGACGTCGCCGTCGAGGGCCACCGCGACGGCGCCACCAACCGGGTCGTGCTGCTCTCCGACGCCCTCGCCAACACCGGTGACACGGAGGCGCAGTCGATCCTGAACCGGATCGACGAGGAGCGCAGGGAGTACGGCATCACCCTCTTCGGGGTCGGTGTCGGCAGCGAGTACGGCGACGCGTTCATGGAGCAGCTCGCCGACAAGGGCGACGGCCACACCACGTACGTCTCCACGACCGAGCAGGCCCGCAAGGTCTTCGTGGACCAGCTGCCCACCCACATCGAGCTGCGCGCCCGTGACGCCAAGGCACAGGTCGCCTTCGACCCGAAGACCGTCGAGCGGTTCCGGCTGATCGGCTACGAGAACCGGGACGTCGCCGACGAGGACTTCCGCAACGACCGGGTCGACGGCGGCGAGGTCGGCGCGGGCCACACCGTCACCGCGCTGTACGCCGTGAAGACCCGGCCCGGCCGCACGGGGCAGCTGGCCACGGCCACCGTCCGCTGGCTCGACCCGAAGAGCCGCGCACCGCACGAGAACTCCGGGAGCGTCACCACGAGCGCGCTCACCGGATCGCTCTGGGCGCAGGGCCACGACAGTCTGCAACTGACCGCCGTCACCGCCTACTTCGCCGACCGCCTGCGGGGCGGCGAGCTGCCGGGCGCGCCGCGGCTCTCGGTGCTCGCGGAGCGCTCGGGGGCGATCGCCGACCGGTCGGGTTCGACGGTGGTGCGGGAGCTGACCGAGGCGATCCGGCAGGCGGACAAGCTGCTCGGCCGGGAAGGCGGCGGGGAATCGGGTGACCCGTACAGCGGGTGATCCACAAGTGGCTGCGCGAGGGCGGGGGATCCGGCCATGATGGCCCCATGGCCACCACGCTGCTCGCCCTCGCCATCGCCTCCACCGGCCTATACGCCGGGTTCATGCTGATCTTCCTGACCGGGATCATGCCCGCCCTGGCGCGGCTCGAGGACGCCACGTTCGTCGACGCCATGCGGCGGATCAACGAGTACGTGCCCAAAGCGGTGTTCATCCTCGTCTTCCTGGGCGTCGTCGCCTTCCCGCTGGCCGCGTTCCTCGTGCCGGTCGACGACGGCGACGACACCCAGAAGTGGCTGGTCCTGGCCGGTCTCGTCTGCGCGGCCCTGAACCACCTGGTCACCGTCGCGGGCAACATCCCGCTCAACAACGCGCTGGCCGCCTCGGAGCGCACGGGCGAGCCCGCGTCCGCCGTCCGGGCGGCCTTCGAGAAGCGCTGGAACAGCTTCCATCTGATCCGGACGGTGCTGATCCTCGCCGCTTTCGGGCTGCTGATCGCGGCCGCCCTGAACTGAACCGATCGGATCTGACACACTCTGCGGCCCGGTTTTGACCGGAGAGGGGCCCGGCCCGACCATCTCAGGACGAGGCGGCGGGCCGGCCCCGGTTAAGGCCCCAGGCCGGGGCGCCGCGCCCGTCCGCCTCGCTCGGTCCGTGCGCTCAGGCCGGGAGCCGCGCGGCGGTCCGCATAGCCTGACCTTCATGGACTTCCGCAGAGAGCTGCCGATCGTCGGGGCCGTGGCCGCCGGCGGGGCCGTCGGGGCGGCGGCCCGCTACGGAGCTTCGCTCGCGTGGCCCACCCCGGCCGGCGCGTTCCCCTGGACCACGCTCGCTGTGAACGCGTCCGGCTGCGCGGCCATCGGCGTCCTGATGGTCCTGGTCATCGAGGTCGGCACCCCGCCCCACCGGCTCGCCCGCCCTTTCCTCGGTACCGGCATCCTCGGCGGCTTCACCACCTTCTCCACGTACGCCCTCGACACGCAGCGGCTGCTGAGCGCGGGGGACGCGGCCCGGGGCGTGGCATACATGGGAGCGACGGTAGCGGCCGCGATGGTCGCCGTAGGGGCCGCGACCTTCGCGACCCGTGGCGCTCTGGCGAGGAGAACACGATGACCAGACTGATGGGCAGGGCCCTGCGCGTGACGATTCTCGTCGGCGAGAGCGACACCTGGCACCACCGGCCGCTGTACGCCGAGATCGTGCATCGCGCCCACGAGGCGGGGCTCGCCGGCGCCTCCGTCTTCCGCGGGATCGAGGGCTTCGGAGCCTCCTCGCGCGTCCACACCACGCGCCTGCTCTCGCTGAGTGAGGACCTGCCCGTAGCCATCGTGATCGTGGACACCGAGGACCGGGTCCGGGAGTTCCTGCCACAGCTCGACACACTGGTGACGGAGGGTCTGGTGATCCTCGACGACTGCGAGGTGATCCGGTACGTGGGCCGGGTGGAGCAGGAGTGAACTGGCTGCTCGTCGTCGCGGGCGCGGTCGTCGGCGCGCCCCTGCGGTACCTCACCGACCGGGCCGTGCAGGCGCGCCACGACTCCGTCTTCCCCTGGGGCACGTTCACGGTCAACGTCGTCGGCTCCTTCGTCCTCGGCCTGCTCACCGGCGTCTCCTCCGCCAAGGCCCATCTGCTGCTAGGCACGGGCCTGTGCGGGGCGCTGACGACGTACTCCACGTTCTCGTACGAGACGTTGAAGCTGTACGAGAGCGGGGCCACGGGGTACGCGGTGGCGAACGTGGCGGGGAGCCTGGCTGCCGGACTCGGAGCCGTATGGCTGGGAGTGGAGGCCGCACGGGCCTGGTGAGGTGCCGCACTCCGGTGGCAAGGTGCTCCCACGACGACCTCCGAGGGGCGGTACCCGCACATGAGCTGGGCGGACTTCCAGTACGAGATCTATCTGAACGGGCTGACCGGAGCCGTTCCCCGGCTCCCCACCGATCTGACGCGCCTGGAGGAGCTGGCCAACGCCCGGCTCGGCCCGGGACCGGTCGGCTACGTCGCCGGCAGTGCGGGTGACGGCTCGACCGCGCGCGCCAACAGGGCGGCCCTCGAACGCCGGCGGATCGTCCCGCGCATGCTCCGTGACGTGCGCGAACGGGACCTGTCCGTGGACTTGTTCGGCCGCCGGCTCCCCGCCTCCGTCGCCCTGGCACCCGTCGGCGTGCTGTCGATCCTGCACCCCGACGCCGAGCCGGCGGCGGCGCGCGCGGCGGCGGCGCGTGGCATCCCGTACATCCTCTCCTCCGCCTCCAGCACGCCGATGGAGCAGGTCGCGGAGGCGATGGGGGAGGGGGAGCGGTGGTTCCAGCTGTACTGGCCGAAGGACGTCGAGGTCGCCCGTTCCTTCCTGCGCAGGGCCGAGGCGGCGGGCTACACGGCCCTCGTCGTCACCCTCGACACCCCGCTGCTCTCCTGGCGTCCGCGCGATCTCGACCAGGCGTACCTGCCGTTCCTGCACGGGGTGGGGACCGCCAACCACTTCTCCGACCCGGCGTTCCGGGCGGGTCTGGCCAAGCCGGTCGAGGAGGACCCGAACGCGGCCGTCATGCACTTCGTGTCGATGTTCTCCGACCCCGGCAAGACCTGGCCGGACCTGGCGTTCCTGCGGGAGAACTGGGACGGTCCGATCGTCCTGAAGGGCGTCCTGCACCCGGACGACGCCCGCGCGGCGGCCGATGCGGGCATGGACGGCGTCGTCGTCTCCAACCACGGAGGCCGCCAGGTCGCCGGGGCGATCGCCGCCGCCGACGCCCTGCCGGCCGTGGCGGACGCGGTCGCCGACCGGCTGACGGTCCTCTTCGACAGCGGAGTGCGCACCGGCGCCGACATCGCCAAGGCCCTGGCGCTGGGCGCTTCCGGAGTGCTCGTCGGCCGCCCCTACGCGTACGGTCTCGCGCTCGACGGCGAGCCGGGCGTGGACCATGTGATCCGCTGTCTCCTCGCAGAACTCGACCTCACCCTGGCCCTGTCGGGCCACGCGACCCCCCGCACCCTGACCCGGGCCGACCTGTCGGAGGCCGGAACGCACGGCGCCTGAGCCGGTGCTTCGGCGGGGGCGCGGCGCCCCCGCCGAAGCACCCTCAGGGCGGTGAGGGGACCCCTGCCCGTTCGCGACCACTCCTGTTCGCCGAGTGCTTTCTTGGCGTCAAGATTCACCTTCCCTAAAAAAGAAGTGGTCATTATTATCTTATGGTCGGCAGGACATGAACCATGGAGGGGGCGCTATGGATCTGAAGGTGCTGGGCTTGCTCACTGTCCAGGAGAGCGGGACACCCATCGTTCCCGCCGAGGCACCGGCCCGTCAGCTGCTCGCGCTGCTCGCGGCCCATGCCGACCACATCGTGCCGACGGCCGTCGTGACGCAGGAACTCTGGCCGGAAGGCCCGCCGCACCACGCCGGGGAGATGATCGAGACCCATGTCCGGCGGCTGCGCGAGCTGATCGGCGCCGCGCTCGGCCTCCGCCGCGAGGAGGCGGTGGGCGCACCCGCCGCGTCAAGACCCCGGACCCCGCGCGACGTCCTCGTCACGCTGTCCGGCGGCTACCGGCTCGGCACCGGCGGCGGCACCTCCGACCTCCGCCTCTTCCAGCGCTCGGCCGGCGCGGGCTACCGGGCCATGGAGCTGGAGGACTACGAGACGGCGGCCGAACGGCTGGGCCAGGCACTGGAGTTGTGGACGGCCGACGCGTACACCGGAGTGGTCACCGGACCGCATCTGCGGGCCCACATCGCCCGCCTCGAACAGTCGCGGCTGCGGGCCCTCGACCAGTGGATCGAGGCGCAGCGCAGGCTCGGCAGGCGGCACGAGCTCTACACCGGTCTGTCCGTCTTCCTCTCCCGCTTCCGCAACTCGCCCTCCCGGTACGAGGCGATGGTCACGGAGCTCGAACGCGGCGCGGATCACGGGCGGGCGCGGCCGTACCTGGCGGCGGCCGCTGCGGTCCGCGTCGGGACCGTTCTGCACGCGGCGCGCCACTCGCCTCCCGCCCGTCACCGCCTCCCCGTCGCCAGTTGACCGGAAGATCACCGTCGAACTAGTTTCGGACCGATAACGGGCGAAACGCGCACGACGGGCTGGGGGCTCCCACATCATGACGGTTTCACGCAGCCATGACACCGGCCTGATGGCCGTCCTCGAACTCCTCGCCGAACAGGCTCCGTCGGGCCGGTTCGACGAGGTGCTGCAGCGGGCCCGGCGCGACGGCACCACGGATCCGGAGCTGGCCCGCTTGGAGCGCGCCGTGCATCTGGCCCGTGGCGTACAGGCCTGGCAGGGGCAGCGTCGTCAACGCGAGGACGGCTTGGCCGACCTGGTGGACACCGCGCGGGACCTGACGTCCCCCCATGACGTCGAGTCACTGCTCCAGGTGGTCACCCGGAGGGTCAAGCGGCTCCTCAACTTCGACATGACGTCCATCGCCCTCCTGGAACCCGAGGGCCACCTCCGGGTGTACGTCTCCGACGGCTCGACCACCGCGCTCGTCACCGGTCACACGATCCAGCCCCCCTTCGGCCTCGGCCACCCGACCCTGGCGGCCAGAGCGCCCCTGTGGACCGCCGACTACCTCGACGACGACACGCTCGTCCACGACGAGGGCGCCGACGAGGTCGCACGGGCCGAGGGCCTGCACGCCATGATGGCCGTGCCGATGTGCAACGGCGACGAGATCGTCGGCGTGCTCTACGGCGCGGCCCGCTCCGTACGCCACTTCAGCCCGGACGAGATAGGTCTGGTCTGCTCCCTGGCGGCGCTCGCCGCCGTCGCCATCGAGCGGGCCGGCAGCTTCGAGCAGGCCCGGGGCGAGGTCGGCCGGCTGGAACTGGACGGCTTCCGCACCCGTACGAGCCTGGTCAGGCTGCAACAGCTCAACGAGGCGCACAGCCACACCCTCGGACTGCTGCTCGCCGGCGCCGACCTCACCACCGTGGCGAAGGCGGCCGGCGACGCGCTGGACTCGGCGTTGCAGCTGCGCGACCCGGCCGGGCGGCCGCTCGCCGCCAGCGGCGACCTCGGCGACCTGGACGAGTCGGCCGTGGCGGAGGCGGCCCTGGACGCGCACGCCCATCTGCGGCCCGTCGTCACCGCCCAGGGCACCTGGGTCGCCCCGGTCACCGCGGGCGCGGAGGACCTGGGCGTGCTGGTGCTGCGCCCGACCACGGCGCTGGTGGGCGAGGACGAGGGCCTGCTCCAGCTGACCGCGCAGACCTTCGCGATCCAGCTCCTCCTACGGCGCAGCACGGCCGTCGCCGAAGGGCCCGTACGCGACGACCTGTTCGACGAACTCCTCGCGGCCGACGCCCGCAGCGGGCACCAGAACCACTACCTCGCGCAGCGTGCGTGTCGCCTGGGGATCGACCTGGACGCACCCCACGTCCTGCTCGTCGCCCACCCCGAGGGCGGCGAGCAGGGCAGAGCCGTGGTGTGGGCCTCCTCCTACGCGCACCGGATGACCGGGCTCAAGACGGTCCACAGCGGCAACATCGTGCTGCTCCTGCCGGGGACGGACGCCTCGGCCGCGGCCCGCGCCGTGGCCGACCAGCTGTCACCGCTCCTCGGCCACCCCGTGTCGGTGGGCGCGGCCGGACCCGGCCGGGGCGCCGCCGACATCGGCCGGATGCACAAGGAGGCCATGCGCTGCCTGGACGCGCTGACCGCGCTCGACGGCGCGGGCGGCACGGCCTCGGCGAAGGACCTCGGCTTCCTCGGACTGCTGCTCTCCGACGACCACGACGTGGACGGCTACATCCAGAGCGCGATCGGCCCGGTCCTCGACTACGACCGCGACCGGCTCACCGACCTGACCGGCACCCTGGAGTCGTACTTCGCCTCGGGATGCAGCCAGGCCGGCGCGGCCGAGGTGCTCAACGTCCACCCCAACACGGTGTCACGGCGGCTCGACCGGGTCACCGACCTCCTCGGCGACGCGTGGCAGCAGCCGGGCAGAACGCTGGAGGTGCAGCTGGCGCTGCGGCTGCACCGCTCCCGCGAGGTCCTGCGCCGGCGGCGCCCGGCGGCCACGGGCGCCATGGACACCAGGGACGCCGTGGACGCCGTGGACGCCAGGGGTGTTCAGGCGGAGGCGAGTTCGGCCGGGTGCCCCCTCTCCGACTCGCCGTCGTAGCCTCCGCCGAATCCGTCGCCGGAGCCGCCGTCGTAGTCGCTGTCGTAGCCGCCGCCGGACAGCACGACGGCCGCGTGCGCGGCGGAGGCCAGCGTCATGTGCCGGTGCCAGCCGCGGAAGGAACGGCCCACGTAGTCCCGTAGCCCGGCCTCCTCGCCGACGCGCGCGAAGTCCACGTCCACGCGACGGGTGAGCTTGGTGAGGCGCAGCAGCGGACCTGGGCCCGGCTGCGTCATGCCCGTCAGCCACAGCGCGGACGGCGGACGGGACGGGTCGGTCCACTCACCGAGCAGGGACAGTTTGCGCGGCGCACCGGAGCAGGGATCCGACAGCGCCACCGGGACCATCGCGGCGAGCGACGTGCGCGGGGCGAGACCGGCGGCCGTGTCCTGCCACGGCACCGGCCGGCGGACCCCCTTGACCAGCTGGAGGATCCGCTGGGCCGGCAGCGGGCCGCCCCGGAAGCCGGGCATGGCGCGGTCCGCGACGGACAGCCGCTGGGTGCCGCTGATGCGGAGGAGGAAGGGGACACCCGCGGCGGACAACGGGGCCACCGCCGCCGGCACGTCGCCGTCCCGCAGGTCGATCAGCACCGGTCTACGCGGTCCCCAGCGGCGCGCGGCCTCCAGGGCGACCGCGACGGCGCACTCCTCCGGGCTCTCGGCCCCCGCCTCCTTCGGAACACCCGCCCGGTCGCGCAGCGCGTGGTCGTGGACCCACTGATCGGGCAGGACCAGACGCCAGTCGACGGGCACGCTCAGCTCCTGGGAGGCGAGCCACACACCGAAGGCCTGCTGACCGCGGAACGTCTGGCGCAGATGCGGCGCGAACCCCCGGTCGACACCGACCGAGTGCTCACCGGTCTTCGGTATCGCCATCTGGCGTACCACCCAGGCCTGGACGGGAGTCTTCCGCTCCAGATGGGCGGCGAGCGCGGCGCGCAACGGCTGCCAGTTCCAGGTGGAGTCGGCGATGAAGTGGTGCAGCGTCTGCTCCGTGGCGGGCGCGCCCAGATGGGCCGCGATGTTGCGCGCGGTCTTGCGTCCCTCGGTGGTGAGCAGCCCGCGCAGGTACTGCTCCCCACGCTGCCGCTGATCCTTCCTGGGGAACGAGGAGAACAGTGCGGCACACAGTTCGGAGACGGCGTCGTCGGACACGGCCGGGTCGGCGGGACGCCGGTTCCGGCGAGGCACCGTAAGCGGTCGGACCTGGTCTCGTCGCCTGATGACAGCTGTGTTCACGACACTCCAACCATGGGGGACGGCCTGCTCTGTTGCCCTCCCACGATCGCTCCGCGAGGGTGCCGCGGACGAGGTGTCCACGGCACCCACCTGCTCTCGCTCATGCGTGCTGGACCACAGGTGATTCGGCCATCCGGCGAGCCGGCGGACGTGACGGCCGACAGGGCTCCGGCGGGGTGTGGCCGGACCACCACGCGGGCCCCACGGGTGCGCGGTCACACACCGGCCGAGGCCCGACCGGCCCCGTCCGACGGGGACACCTCGCCGTAGGCGGCGTCCGAGCGGCCCCCTCCGACGCGGACCTCTCGCCGTACGCGGCACCCGACCTCGATCCGGGTGGAATCAGCCATCATCGCCTCGATTCCAGGGCATCGAGGACCGCGTCCGCGACCTCGTCGGGTGTGCGACCGTCGGTGGCCACGACCACCCCGGCGACTTCGGCGTACAGAGGGGCGCGGGCCTCCGCCAACTCCCGCCAGCGCTCGCGTGGATCGCCCGTGAGCAGCGGCCGCGCGGCCGCCAACCCCGCACGGCCGGCCGCCTCCTCGACACCCATCGTCAGATGGACCACCGCCGTGTGCGCAGCCAGCAGGCTCCGGGTTCCGCCGTCCAGGACCGCGCCGCCGCCGAGGGACAGCACACCGTCGTGTTCGGCGAGCGCGGTGGCGACAGCGGCCTTCTCCAGCGCCCGGAAACGGTCCTCGCCCTGAGCGGCGAAGATGTCCGCGACGGACCGCCCCTCGGCGGCGACGACGACGTCGTCCGTGTCCCGGTACGCGCAGCGCAGCCTCTCCGCGAGCAGCGCGCCCACCGTGGACTTGCCCACCCCCATCGGTCCGATCAGGACGATCAGGGGTGCGGTCACCGGATCTGGAGGTTGTCGAGGTACGAGCGCACGTTGCGGCGGGTCTCCGGCACGCTGTCGCCGCCGAACTTCTCCACCACCGCGTCCGCCAGGACGAGCGCGACCATCGCCTCGGCCACGATCCCGGCGGCCGGCACCGCGCACACGTCGGAGCGCTGGTGGTGCGCCTGCGTGGCCTCACCCGTGACGACGTCGACCGTCGCCAGCGCACGCGGAACCGTCGCGATCGGCTTCATCGCGGCACGCACACGCAGCAGCTCACCGGTCGTCAGACCACCCTCGGTACCACCGGAACGGCCCGAGGTGCGCCGGATACCGTCCTCGGTCCTCACGATCTCGTCGTGCGCCTGCGAACCCGGCACCCGCGCGAGCTCGAAACCGTCACCGACCTCGACACCCTTGATCGCCTGGATCCCCATCAACGCGGCAGCCAGCCGCGCGTCCAGCCGCCGGTCCCAGTGCACATGCGAGCCGAGCCCCACCGGCACACCGTAGGCGAGGACCTCGACGACCCCGCCCAGGGTGTCGCCGTCCTTGTGGGCCTGGTCGATCTCCGCGACCATCGCCTTCGACGCATCCGCGTCCAGGCAGCGCACCGGATCGGCGTCCAGCTTCTCCACATCCGCGGGCGTCGGGTAGACACCGTACGGAGCCCTCGCCGCCGCCAGCTCCACCACGTGCGAGACGATCTCGATCCCCGCGGCCTCCTTCAGGAACGACCGGGCCACCGCACCCAGCGCCACCC